>DASVWO010000085.1:0-3444 GCA_036393165.1 Polyangiaceae bacterium
GCAATCCCACCACCAGGATGCCCGCGAGGAACAGCGCCAGCCGCCCGCCCGCGCGGGCGAGCGTGCCGGGAGACATCCCGCCGGACGAAACGGCCGTGAGCACGGCCATCAGGAACACGGCGATGAGGTCCTCCACCACCAGGACGCCCACCACGAGCTCGCGCAGCATCGGCTCGACGTGCTGCTCGTCGAAGATCTTGGCGATGATGGTGGTGCTCGAGATGGCGACGATCGCGCCGGCGAAGACGCTCTCCAGCGGCGTCCACCCGAATGCGCGGCCGACCAGAAACCCGAGCCACACCATGATGCTCGATTGAACGATGGCCGTGATGGCCGCGGTCGGGCCGACGCGCAGCAGCTGCCTGAGGCTGAACTCCAGCCCGAGCGCGAACATGAGCAGGATGACGCCGAGCTCGGAGAGGACTCCGACCGTCTCCGCGTTCGCGACCAAGGGAACGGGCACGTACGGGCCGATGATCAGCCCGGCCAGGACGTAGCCCAGCACCATGGGCATGTGCAGCCGCTGGAACACGGCCGTCATGATGGCGGCGGTGCCGAACACGAGCGCGACCGCCCTCAATGCCTCGTCTGCGCCGTGCATTCGCGTCGGGGTGGTGAATGGATCACGCGTGCCGTCACGGCGGCGACCGCCCATGTCGTGAAGACACACAGGGCCAGAACGAGAATCGAAGGCGCTCCCAGCGCGCTCAGCTCCAGGAAGGTCCTGAGACCCGGAACGACGACGGTCAGGACCTGCAGGAGCACGCCGGCGGCCACGGCCCCGTGCAGGACGAAGTTGATGCGCCGTCGATGCGCCGCGAGTCGCGAGGGGTAGACGGACACGAGCTTGCCCACGGACTCGTACAGAAACAGCATCGTCCGCGTGGCTGCGGCGGCGTAGCCGACCACGGGCAGGACGATGAGCAGCGCGATCCCCAGCGCGCCCTTGAACGCTCCGGTGACGAAGATGAACCACTTGGAGGGCACGTCGAGCAGGCCGCTCTGGGGCGGTCGCGGCGGACGGTCCATGAGGCCGGGCGAGCGATCGAGCGCCAGCGCTAGCGCGGGAGGTCCGTCGCCGAGGAAGTTGATCCAGAGCAGTTGAAGGGCGGTGAGCGGGACGAGGAGCAACCCGGTCGTGTCGCGAAGCCCCGTGGCGTAGGCCACCGCGGCGCCGGTCACGACGAGAGCGATCAGGGCGACGTTGGTCGAGAAGGTGAAGCGGATGAAGCTCTGGATGTTCTCGTAGATGCCGCGCCCCTCCTCGACGGCCCCCACGATGGTCGCGAAGTCGTCGTCGAGCAGCACGAGGTCGGCCACCTCGCGGGCCACGTCGCTGCCGCGCTGCCCCATGGCGACCCCGACGTCCGCCCGCTTGAGCGCCGGCGAGTCGTTCACCCCGTCCCCGGTCATCGCGACGATCTCGCCGTCGGCCTGGAGCACCTCCACGAGTCGCAGCTTGTGGTCGGGGCCGACCCTCGCGAAGACGTTCGCCTCCCGCACCCTGGCCCGCAGCGCTTCCTCCGACAATCCGTCGAGCTCCGCTCCGGTGACCACCTCGATGCCGTGCATTCCGATCGCTTCGGCGATGGCCCGTGCCGTCGCCGGGTGATCGCCGGTCACCATGAGCACACGCACGCCGGCCCGCTCGGCCTCGCGCAGCGCGCTCGGGACCTCGGCACGGGGCGGATCCCAGAGCGTGGCGAGCCCGAGCCAGGCCCAGCCCTCGTCGGCGCTGCCCTCGGCCCGCGCGAGCGCCAGCACGCGAAGTCCACCGGAGGCCGCCTGCGCTGCGCGCGACGACCAGGTCTCGCGTGCATCGGGCGCAAGCTCGCAGCGCGCAAGCACGGCCTCGGGCGCGCCCTTGACATACGAAGCGAGCCTCCCCTCTTCGCTCACGGTGACGCGCATGTACTGCCAGGCGCTGTCGAACGGTCGCTCGCCTCGCCGCGGATGCGCGCGGTGCTTCGCGGCGAGGTCGACTCCTCTGGCCTGCGCGTGCTCGAGCAGCGCGATCTCGAGCGGGTCTCCCACGCGTGCCGCCAGGTCCGCGTCGTTCGCGAGGACCATCGCCGTCAGCGCGGCGGGCTCGTCGCTCGCGACGACCTCTCTCACGAACATGCGGTTCTCGGTCAGCGTGCCCGTCTTGTCGGTGGCGATGACGGTGACCGACCCGAGCGACTCGACGGCGGCGAGTCGCCGGACGAGCGCGTTGCGCTTCGCCATCCGCTGAACGCCGAGCGCCAGCGTCAAGGTCACGACCGCCGGCATGCCCTCGGGGATGGCGGCGACGGCGAGCGCCACGGCGAACATCACGACCTCGTCCAGTCGTCCGAGGCCCTCGGTGAGGAGCCCGAGCGCGATGAGGAGCACCGCCAGCCAGCCGATACAGTGCGCGATCTGCCTCCCGAGCACGTCGAGCCGGCGCTCGAGCGGCGTCCTCTCGCGCACGATCGTCTCCAGGCTCGTCGCGATGCGGCCCATGGAGCTGCGCTGGCCCGTCCGCGACACTCGAAACGCGCCCTTGCCGCGCAAGACCAGGGTCCCGCTGTGGAGCTCGGCCCCGACCGGCTTGTCGACCGGAACCGACTCCCCGGTCAGGACCGACTCGTCGGTCATGACGCCGCCGCCGCCGACGAGCTGCCCGTCCGCCCCCAGCCGCTCCCCCGCCTCGATCCGCACCAGATCGCCCGGCACGAGCGTGCGCCCCGGGACGCGGACGAGGCGCCCGCCACGAACGGCCCAGGCAAAGGGCGCCGTGAGCGTGCGCAGCTGCGCGAGCGCTTCCTCTGACCGAACCTCCTGGAGCGTGCCCAGGACCGCGTTGAGCAGGAGCACGGCCGCGATCATGGCCCCCTCGACGGGCCATCCTTCGAAGCGGTCGTAGAACCAGTCGCCGACGTCGAACGCGACGGCGAAGAAGAGCATGTAGATGAGCGGGCTGCGGAACTGACGGAGGAACCGCAGCCAGACGGGGTCCGGCTTGGGCTCGGGCATCTCGTTCGGGCCGTACTCCCGCAGGAGCCGTTCGGCCTCGTGCTGAGAGAGTCCGGCGATGTTCATGGCGACTCGCTCCCCCCGCGCGTGGGCCTTGCACGGCGGACACCACGGCGGGCTGGGCGATGGCTCGAGGGCGAACGGGCAACGGCGTCACCGTGGCCGTGCTCGGGGCGGCGGCTGCTCTGGTCGCGGCAGCGCTCTGGGCGCCGCTCGTGCTCGCCGCGTGGATCGCCGATGCGGTTCACCCTCTCGTGCGCCGACTCGAGCGAGCGATGGGGGGCCGACGCGCCGCCGCCGGCGCGTTGACGGTCCTGGTCGTCCTCGCGGTCGGCGTACCGCTCGTGACGAGCGCGATGGTGCTCGCCGGCAGGGTGCGCGACATCGTCGCCGACGCGCTGCACGCCGGCACGCCGGAGGGCGCGCTGCGAGACGTGATCGCGAACC
>DASVWO010000086.1:0-10109 GCA_036393165.1 Polyangiaceae bacterium
GCCGACCTCTTTCAGTCCGCCGCCGACCTCTTTCAGTCCGCCGCCGACCTCTTTCAGTCCGCCGCCGACCTCTTTCAGTCCGCCGCTGACCTCTTTCAGTCCGCCGCTGACCTCTTTCAGTCTGCCGCTGACCTCTTTCAGTCTGCCGCCGACCTCTTTCAGTCTGCCGTCGACCTCTTTCAGTCGGACGTCGACCTTTTTCAGTCCGCCGCCGACCTCTTTCAGTCGGACGCCATCGGCGGCGAACTGAAACTGTGCCTCGTCGGCTTGGAAAAGGTCGGCGGCCAGACGACGGAGGCAGGATTCCAGTCGGCCGAGGCAGGTTTCGAGTCCGCCACGTGCCTTTGTCGACTCGCCGCAGCCGAGAGCCGTGAAACCGCTGGCAATTTTCTGATCAGCGCAACGCTCCGACGCGTGTCGATGCAGCGCTGACGAGGGAACCAGCGTCGATCATCGATGCCACGGTGCGGATGTCGCCGTAGAGCGGTCGGTCAGCAGTGAGCGGAGCGACGCCCTTGCGTACCGCTGCGTGGGCGGCGGCGACTCCTTTGCTCGGCGTCAGCGGCGCACGCTGGTCGAGGCCCGCCGCAGCGGTGAGGATCTCGATTGCAAGCGACTGGCGCACGTTCGCCACCACCTGCTGGAGCTTCCGGGCGCTCACGCTGCCCATGCTCACGTGGTCCTCTTTCCCGGCGCTCGAGGGAATCGAGTCGACGCTCGCGGGATGACAGAGCACCTTGTTCTCGCTGACGAGCGAGGCGCTCGCGACCTGCGCGATCATGAAGCCCGAGTGCAGCCCGCTGCCCGGCGCGAGGAACGGCGTCAGCCCCGTCGACAGCGCGGGGTTCACGAGCTGCTCGACGCGCCGCTCGCTGATGTTCGCCAGCTCCGCGATCGCCATCGCCGCGAGATCGAGCGCCAGCGCGAGCGGCTGCCCGTGGAAGTTGCCCCCGCTGATGACGTCCGCCGACCCATCGTCGAGCAGGAAGACGCTCGGGTTGTCGGTGATCGAGTTCACCTCGCGCTCGAGCACCCCGCGCACCCACGCCAGCGCATCGCGCGTCGCCCCATGCACCTGCGGCATGCAGCGCAGGCTGTACGCGTCCTGAACCTTGCCGCAGTGCTTGTGGCTCTCCATGATCTCGCTCTCGGCGAGGAGGGCGCGCAGATTGGCCGCCACGGCGGCCTGTCCCGGGTGAGGGCGCGCCGCCTGCAGCCGCTCGTCGAACGGACGGCTCGATCCCTTGAGCGCCTCGAGGCTCATCGCCCCCGCCACGTCGGCCACGGTGCAGAGGCGCTCGCCGTCGAGCAGCGCGAGGGTCCCGAGCGACGCCATGTACTGGGTGCCGTTGATGAGGGCGAGCCCCTCCTTCGCCTCGAGCGACACCGGCGTCACCCCCGCCTGCTTCATCGCCTCGGCGCTCGGCACGAACGGACCGCTCCCCACCTGCGCCTCGCCCTCGCCGATCATCGCGAGAGCCAGATGCGCCAGCGGCGCGAGATCGCCCGACGCGCCGACCGATCCCTGCGCCGGGATGCGCGGGTGCACGCCGCGGTTCAGCATCGCGCAGAGCACGTCCACGAGCTCGGGCCGGACGCCGCTGCATCCGAGCGCCAGCACCTGGGCCCGGAGAAGCATCATGCCGCGCACCTCCGGCGGCGGAAGGTCGGGCCCGATGCCCGTCGAGTGCGACCGCACGAGGTTCTTCTGCAGCTGCCGCACATCGGCCGCCGAGATGCGCGTCTCGCTCAGGGCGCCGAACCCGGTGTTCACCCCGTAGACGCGCGCCCCCTCGTCCCCGGCCGCCGCGATGGCGTCGATCGCCGTCCGCGAGCGCACGACCCTCCCGCGCGCCTCCGCGTCGAACGCGACCGGGCGCGCGCGCCTCGCCACATCCTCCAGCGCCTCCAGCGACAGGGGCCTTCCGATGACCACGGCTTCGGGCATGGCCTGCCAAGTACCTTGACCGGACTCGCGGTTCCACTGTCTTCTCGCTCTGCCACCCCGTGAGAAGGAGCCCCCTCGCCGTCCTCGCCGCGTCCGGCCTCCTCCTCTTCTCCGGGGCCGCCCGCGCCGACGACGTCCCGGCCGACTTCGGCCGGCTCGTGCTCGACACCGGGCGCATCCCGGTCGCCCCGGCAGAGCCGGGGCTCATTCGCTTCCAGATCCACGGCGAGGAACAGCTCCGGCTCGAGGGACTGCGGAGCTTTCCGCTCGACGTCACCTGGAGCCGGGCGAACGCGGTCGTCCCGGCCAACCCCAACGCGGTCGTCAGCGACTCGCTCGGCCAGAACGTGGTCCTCTCGCACTGGCTGCGCATCACGCCCGTGCTCCAGATCACCGACAAGCTGACGATCATCGGCCAGGCGGACCTCACCGGCGTGCTCGCCGGAGACCAGGCGCACGACAGCTGGCCCGACCTGACGCCGCGCGATCAGTACGACGGCTACACGAACCTGCAGCCGCGCTGGCTCTACCTCGAGTGGCTCACGCCCGTGGGCCTCCTGCGCGCGGGTCAGCAGGGCAACCACTGGGGGATGGGCATCGTCGCCAACGACGGCGACCACCCATCGCTCTTCGGCGACTACCGCTACGGCAACATCACCGAGCAGGTCCTCTTCGCGACGAAGCCCCTCGGCATCGACAGCCCCTTCGTCGTCGCCCTCGCCGGCAACGTGGTCTACCGCGACAACTTCGCGATCCTCACCAACGGCGACGTCGCGTGGCAGGGGATCCTCGCCGCCTTCTACGAGCAGGGGCCGGACATGCTCGGCCTCTACGGCGTCTACCGCGCGCAGTCGCACGACCGCACCTCGGAGCCGAACGCGCCGTACAACGAGTTCCTCGACGCCGGGGTCATCGACGTCGCCGGCCACTTCGCGCGGCCCATCGAGATCCCGCGCTCGACCGCGTTCGTCTTCGGCAGCGCCGAGGCCGCGGTGGAGCTCGGGAGCACCAACATCGAGCGCACGCTCGACGACACGAACACGACGATCCGCGCGTACGGAGGCGCGGCAGTGGCGGGCGTCGTGCTCGCGAGCCGGCAAGACGTCGCCGAGCACGGGCTCAAGGGAGAGCGGCCGGATCTCTGGGGGCGCGTCGTCGCGTCGATCGAGGCCGGTTACGCCTCGGGCGACGCGAATCCGTACGACGGCACCGAGAAGCGGTTCGTCTTCGACCCGAACCACAAGGTGGGGCTGCTGCTCTTCGACGAGGTGATGCGCTGGCAGACCGCGCGCGCGTCGGCGGCGGCGCAGGACTGCGGGCTGGCCAACTGCTCGCGTCCTTTCCCGGGCTCCAGCCTGCTTCCGAGCAACGGCGGCGTCTTCGGCGCCGAGTACCTGTATCCGACGGTGGTCTATCGCCCGCGCCGCTGGATGGACCTCAAGCTCGGATCGGTCATCGCGCAGACGACGGCCGATTACGTCGACTTCTACCGCGTGGCCAAGGAAGGCGCGTACGTGAACTACCAGGGCGGGAGCTCGCAGCGGCACGACCTGGGCGTCGAGCTCGACGGCGGGTTCGAGGCGCGCGTGGGGATCGGCCCGGGGAGCCAGCGCGAATCGCTGCGCCTGCAGCTCGGCGCGCAGGCGGGCGTCCTCTTCCCGGGCGGCGCGCTCGCCGACGCGACAGGGGCGACGATGAAGACCCCGTGGGTCGCCATCGGCCGCGTCGGGCTGCAGTTCTGACGCGGCTCGCGGTCAGGGATACGGGACGAAGGACTTCTTGATGCCCTCGACCAGGGCGTTGATGCCGGGGTTGTAGCCGAAGAGCGGATCCTGCTGCGCCGTCGACAGCGGCTGACCGATGTCGACCGAGATGGGGCAGATGCTCGATACGAAGCCCTGCACGCCGGCGCCCGACGTGGCCATCGCGTGCGCGATCACCATCTCGCGGACCGACGGGTACGCCTTGCCGTTGATCTGCACCTGCGTGTACCCGCTGCTGCCCTTCTGACAGAGCTGTGTGTCGGTATCGAGCCCGCCCATCGCGCAGTCGCAGGCGCCCTTGTACACGTCGCCCGCCCCCGGCGAGGTGCAGTCCTTCTGGAAGGCGACCAGCTGATTGCTCATCGGGTCCACGGTGACGAGCGGGAAGATGCACGAGAACTGCAGGTCGCTCTTGTTCGTGGCGAACTCGCGCCCGTTGATCGGGTCGCAGTTGTCGGCCGCGTTGTCCGGGCAGTTGGAGTGATTCGCCCAGGCCGGCGACGACGGGTCCGTCGTCATCGACGTGCGGTCCTGCGTGGACTCGATCATGTGGAAGTCGGCGCCCGAGAAGTCGTAGTGCTCGGGATCGTTGCCCATGATGAGCTTCCAGTCGGCGGGGCTCAGCGTCGCCTTCTGGGCGCTCATCGGGTTCGCCGGGTCTTGCTGCAGGAGCTGGTGCGGGACGCCGGCGATCGCCGCGTAGTAAACCATGTCCGGCGTGCGTGGCCCTTGCGGCAGGTGGCAGAGGTCCTGGCTCGCGCTCGTCGGCAGCTTCGCCGCGTAGATCGGGTTGACGCAGTTCGCCTGGCCGGGCTGGTCACCGATGTAGTTGCCGTTCGAGTCGTGCTCGTGATCGTGGTCGCCGTTGTACGCGAGACCGACCGACGGGACGTTCAGTTGCTGCAGCCCGCGGACGTATCGCGACGTCGGGTAGCCCGCGAAGAGCCCGAAGCGCTCCTTCTGGTGGAAGAAGCGGATGTTGAGCGCGTCGTCCGACGGGTCCAGGTAACCGCCCGTGCCGCCGGCGCCATCGTTCGGACACTCCGTCGCGAAGTTCGGGCTGCCCTTGATGAACGCGCAACAGGTGCAGTGCGGGTCGTTCGGCCCCGTGGTCGCCGGATTGTTCGGGTCGAGCTTGGAGCACTCGATGGTGCCTTCCGCCGCCGCCATGTTGGGCGAGCCGGGGAACGACGTGTTGTCGAAGGCCCACCCCTGCGCGCCGATCGAGAGCGGGTCGGCAGCCTCCTCGTTCTCGTCGGTCACCACGATGACGGCGAGCAGCGAGTCGGGACGCAGGAAGTCGGCGCGCTGCTTGAGAATCGTCTCGTCGACACCTTGCAGGGCCACCGTGCCGTTCGGGCCCTTGGTGATCGACCCGAACGGATCCGGCTGCGCGAGGAAGCGGTACCAGGCCTCGTTCTGTGCCTCGAAGCCGCACCCGTGCTCGTGCACGCCCAGGATGGCGGTGGAGAACTCGCTCTCGAGCTGAGTCGGGTTCGTCACGTCGTTCGGCGGCATGGGCGAGCCGGGGAAGTAGGCGAGGAAGTTGTCCGGCGACGTCTCGTTCGGCATCGGGTTCTCGACCGTCGGGTCGCCGCGAACGCCGGCGCGGTTGATGAGCTCACCCTGATCGTTGGTGTGCGCCGACAGACCCGGCGCCGCCGGGTTCGTCGCGTTGTCCGGGCACTGGTCGCCGCCGCGTCCGCCGAGCGACGACGTGACGATGCCGATGTGCAGGTCCTTCACCGGCGTGAACTCCGGCTTGCCCATCGCGCAGTTGCCGCTCTGGTCGGAGATGACGCCGGGGATGGCGTTGCCGCTCGCGTCCACGCAGTTCGGTGTGACGAGGCGCTGGATGAGCACCGGTATCGCGAGCCCGAGCAGCGACTGCTTGTCTCCCATGGACGCCGAGTTGTCGACCATGAAGAGGAGGTCGACGTTCTGGGCGGGCCCGTGCGGCGGGATGGACCCGTCGGGTCCGAAACCGCCGCTGCTGCTGCCGCTGCCCCCACTGCTGCTGCCGCTGGCGCCGCTCGAGCTGCCGCTGCTTCCGCTCGAGCTACCGCTCCCGTCCTCGGGCCCGCCATCGGTGGCGTTGCTCCTGGTGGCACCGCCGCAGGCGATGGCGAGGATCGACGCGGCGACGAACGAAGTGCAGACGAAAAGGGCTCTCTTCATGGGGTCGTCCATCAGCGGAATGGCCGCTGGGGCCGTCATCCGTCATCCGACGGTACCGCTGTTGGACGGAGCTCAGCAGCCTTGTGTGCACTCGCAGCAGGGCTCGTCGCAGTCTTCCGGGAAGTCGTCGCAGTCTGCGCTCACCTGCCCGTTGCACGACGCCGGCAGCGGATTGCACGTGTAGCCGGAGCACGCGGAGCTCCCGGCGCAGACCGACTCGCCGCAGCAGTTGAAGTCACCACAGTTGGCGGCGGTGCAGGGGCAGCACTCGTCGGTGCCCGGAAGACCGCCCTTGTGCACGTAGTGGTCGCCCTGCGGGCAGGTCGCCGTGTCGCCCGAGCCTGTCATGCACACGCACCCGGGATCGAGCCCGCCGCCGGCGTCGCACGACGACTGGCAGCACGCCGCGGTGATGCACTTGAAGAGGTTGTAACAGCCGACGACGCCGTTGCACTCGTGGTCGACTGCATCGCAGCAGAAGCTCTGGTTCCACGGATCGGGCAGCACCTCGCCCGTGCACGCGCCCCACATGCCGTTCGTGCACGTCTGCGTCCCGTCCTTGCAGATGCCGACGTTCTCGGTGCCCGCCGGACCGTCGTAGCAGGGACGCGTGGCGCCCTCGGTGCTGCAGCCCTGGCAGAGCGGCGTGGTCGTGCACGTCGGGTCGTTGCAACCCGTCTTGCCGTTGCAGTTCGCGTCGACCATGCCGTCGCACACCTCGGGAGCGGGTGTGACCGAGCCGGTGCACGGGCCCCAGGACGGCGCCTCGCTCGAGCCGGCGCACGACTGCGTGCCGTCCTTGCACTGGCCCACGTTCTCGGTGTTGGCGGGGCCCGTGTAGCACTTGCGGGTGGCGCCGACGCCTTGCACGGCGCAGGAGCAGCCCTCGAGGTCGAGGCTCGTCGGGTTGCAGGTGTGCGGCGCGCTGCCGGAATCGCCGCTGATCGTCCCGCTGTCGGGGCCGCCGAGGAGCGTGCCGTCCGAGGTCGCGTCGGGCCCGCCGCCCATGTCGTCCCCGCCACTGCTAGAGCCACCGGTGAACCCGCCGGTGTGATCGGACGACCCACACGCGGCAGCCACCACCACGAGCACGGACGCGAGCGCGAGCGACGCACGGAGCATCGCCCCTGATGTTGCCCCGGCTGGCGCGACCGGAGGGGTCGCGGGACGGGCGGAGAGCGAGAAGAGACGCGGCGGCTCGCCTTGCTCGCGCCCCTGCGGGACCCTTGATAGGGTCCCTCCACGCCCTTGAGACGACTCCTGGTTCCGGCCTTTTTGTGCTCTGCGACTGCGCTCGTGCTCGGTGGGTCCGGGGTGGCCCGCTCGGATCCGCAGGCGGCGGCTTCCAGGTGGACTGCGGCGACGCCGGACGCACGCATCGACGCTGCCGTGACGCGGGCGACGACCGCCCCGGGGCACCCGGAGCACGCGCAGCTCGCGGCGATGGCGGTGGTGACCACGATCGCCGACCGCGCCACCGACGGGCGCGCCCAGGACGCGCTCGGGAAGATCGCCAAGGATCCGGCGACGACGGCCGATGCGCGGGCCGAGGCGCAGCTCCTGGCGCGATCGATCGCCGCCGACGAGGGCACCGACGCGGGAGCGAAGGCGGATCACACGCTCGGCGTCGTCGAGGCGCTCTCGGTGCTCGGTCCCTTCCGTGACACGGGAGGCGGGCTCGACGCGCACGACGGTCCCGAGCAGAAAGGCGCGGCGTTCGTCCCGTCGGGTCGTTACTCGTGGGGCAGCGTCGAGGTCGCGTGGCGCGAGGTCCCGCCCACGTCGGCGCAGGCGTCGGGCGTGCCGCTCGATCTGTTCGTGGCGCCGCGCAAGGAGAGCTGCACCTGGCTGGCGACGCACCTGTCGTTCGCGAGCAAGCAGACGGTGACGGTGCGGGCGGCGGCGACCGGACAGGTGCGCCTCGTGTTCGACGGCGCGGACGTCGCGCGCGACGAGGACGTGCACGAGTCGCTGCGCTTCGATCGCGTCGCGGCGCGCGTGGACGGCGAGGCGGGGGACCACCTGCTCGCGGCGAAGGTGTGCTCGGGCGCGCTGGACGACGACGGCATGGTGCGCCTGCGCGTCACCGACGACGCGGGCGGCTGGCCGGCGGGCGTCACCGAGAGCGCGAGCCTCGCGGGGGCGATGCACGCGAAGAAACCGACGGTGCACCCGGCGACGACGGCGCTCGCGAGGGCCATCGCCAAGCCGGCGGCGGACGTCGACGCGCGGCTCGATGCGGCCATCCTTCGCACGCTGGGCGGCGCCGACGATCTGCGCAGCCCGCGCGCGCCCGGCATCCTCGCGGCGCTGGCCGACACGGGAGGGCTCGACGCCGATCGCCTCGCGATGGCCGCGTGGATCGCGCCGAGCGGCGCGAACCGGAGCGCGTGGCTTCACACGGCGCACGAAAAGGGGGACGCCGAGACGCGCGGGTTCGTCGATCGGCGGCTCGTCGAGCGCCACCTCGACGCGCAGCTCTCGGACTGGGCGATGGTCGCGCTGCGGAGCGCGGGGCTCGATCGCGCGCAGGACGCGGAGGCCGCGTTCCTCGAGGCGCGGGTCGACGCGGCGCTCGGCACCGATGCCCTGCGCACGCGGGCGATGCACCGCCTGCAGGACGTCGTGCGCGCGCATCCCGACGCGCCGGACGTCGTCTTCGAGGCGCTCGCGGGCCTCGCCGAGTCGCTCGCACCGGGGGTCGCCGCGTCGGCCCGACAGGAGCTCGCCAAGCGGGGCGACTGGGGCGCCGACCACGTGCGCGTGGTCGCGGCGACGGGGACGCAGGCCGACGTGGTCGCGGCGGCGAAGCGGGCGTTCGAGGGCAGCCTCGCCGACGCCGACGACGCGCTCGCGGTGACCGAGGCGGTCTCGCGCGCCGGCGCGCACGGAGACGCACGCGCTCTCTACGAGAAGCTCGCGACGTGGGCGCCGAACCGCGCCCCGGTGTGGGCCGGGCTCGCGGAGGAGATCGGCGCGAGCAAGGGCGACCCCACGGCGGATGCGGCGATGGCCGTCGCCCTGCGGCGCGCGCGGGAGCTCGAGCCCGGAGAAGCGCGCTACCGCGCCGAGATCGCCTTGCGCGCCCACGCGGGCTCCTCGCGCGACGCCGAGGCGCACGACGACGAGAAGTACATCGTGCCCTCGCAGGTGATCCTCGCGCGTCGTCAGGGCGTGGGTCCGGCGAAGCTCGCGACGGCGAAGAACGAGAGCGTGGCCGCCTCGGACCCGGGTGCCAAGGCATTGCCCCCGCAGGCCAGCGCAACGGCGAGCAGCGCGGCCGACGCGCCGGACGTGGCCGACCGGCAGCTGCACTCGCTGCGCGCCTTCGTCATGCACGCCGACCGGCGGGTCTCGGAGCTCGTGCACTACGCGCGCGAGATCGTCATCCCGCCGCGCACCGAGGAGGAGCTCTACGAGAACGTGCCGGTCGACGGCGAGCTCACCGAGATCCTCCGGGCGCGCGTGCACCGCAAGGACGGCTCCGAGGCCTTCCCCGTCGAGGAGGCGACCGAGAACGCGCAGCCGCGCATCCGTTGGCCCGAGCTCGCGGCGGGCGACGTCGTGGAGGTCGCCTTCCGCACGTGGACCGACGGTCCCGTCGGCGGGCGCGGCGATCCGCCGTTCTACCGGCTCGACTACGCCGGATCGCTGACGACGCACCCCCTCCTCTACAACGAGGACGTGGTGGACTCGCCGGCCGACCGGCCCATCTACGCGGCCGTGGTCAACGGCAAGGCCGATCGCGTCGAGACCAAGGTCGAGGGCGGCCGCCGCGTGCAGCGCTGGGTGTGGGACACGCCGGTCAACGTGCCCGACGAGCCGCTCGCGCCGTCGCTCACCGAGACGGTCACGATGTTCGTGATCTCCACCTTCAAGGACTGGGGCGACTTCCGCGCCTGGTACGGCGACGCGGTGCAAGGCTTCACCGATCCGGACGCGCAGGTGCGCGAGCTCGCCGCGAAGCTCACGAAGGGCAAGACGACCCGCGAGGAGAAGCTCCGCGCCCTCTTCGACTTCGTGGCCGACGACATCCGCTACGTGAACTACGTGAGCGGCGAGTGGTGGCTGCCCAATCGCCCGCAGCAGCTGCTCGCGCGGCGCGAGGGGGACTGCGACGACAAGGCGCTCCTCCTCATCACGCTGCTCAAGGCGGCCGGGATCGACGCGCAGGAGGTCATGGTGCAGACGCGCATGACCAACGAGCCGTCGCTCATCCG
>DASVWO010000087.1:0-14955 GCA_036393165.1 Polyangiaceae bacterium
GCGACCGGAGGAAAGTCCGAGCTCCACAGAGCACGATGCCGGGTAACGCCCGGTGGCGGAAACGTCGAGGAGAGTGCCACAGAGAAGCAGACCGCCGTCCCGCCGCGAGGCCGGACGGCAAGGGTGAAAAGGCGGGGTAAGAGCCCACCGCGCCCACGGCAACGCGGGCGGCAAGGCAAACCCCATCGGGAGCAAGGCCACGTAGGCAGGCGTTCGAGAGCTGCTCGCTCGAGCCTGCGGGTAGGCCGCACGAGGCGACGGGCGACCGTCGTCCCAGAGGAATGATCGCCTCCGTGCCCGGGGCGACCCGGACGCGAGACAGAACTCGGCTTACAGAGCGACGCGGACCCGGACGCCTGGGCGAGAGCCCGGGCGTTCGCGTTTTGTCGTTTTGTGGTTCGATGGGGGACGTGGTTCGCGGGCGATGCGGGGTCGCGGCAATCGTCGTGACGGCGTGCGTGGCGTGCGGCGGGTCCCCCCTCGCGCTGAGCGCTCCCAACGTGGCGCCGAGCAAGGCGCGCGAGCCGACGCCGGTGAGCCTCGAGCCCATCGCGCCGGGAGCGACCATCGTCGGCGACTTCGCGCCGCCGGGGCCGGCCTCGGTGCTCACTGCGGCGATGAACGCCGAGCTCGCGGGGCGGGCGCTTCACGGCGGGGAGCAAGGTGGGTACGCAGCGCGTTGCACACTGGATCGATTCGCGTTGCGGCAGCACGCGAGCGTCACCGAGGGGCGCGCCCTGCTAGCGCTCTACGCGGACCTGTCGTGCGAGGCGAGACGCACGGTCGACGGACGCGCGGTGTGGCGCGGCGAGCTGCGCGGGCGCACGTGCAGCGCCGAGAGCCACCTGCTCGGGAGCGACATGGGCACGATGCGGCGGCTGTCCGCCCGCGCGCTCTCCGACGCGGCGCGGGAGATGGCGAGCGACCTGGCGATCCGCGCCCTGGCGCTCGTGGCCGAGCCGAGCGCGCGCGTCTTTGCCGACGAGTCGGAGCAACAGACGACCTCGGGCCTCGACGACAGCCCGTTCGGGCCGGCTGCGCTGTCGGAGACGACCGCGTCGATGGACGCGGCGATGCGTGCGACGAGCGACCACGACCCGCAGCTCCGGGCCGCGGCGTGGAACGTGGTCGCCATGGCCGCCGGACCGGGCGACGCGTGGCAGGCCGGCGCGACGCTCTCGCTCGACGACGACCCGCTCGTGCGGTGCGTGCAGTACAAGGCGCTCGCGCGCCTCGGGAGCCCTGCGGCGCTGCAGCAGCTCGCGTCGGCGACGCAGCGGGAGGACGACCCCGTGCTCTCGGAGCTCGTGGCCGACGCGATCAAGAGCGGGGGGACGGGTCTTCCGCGCTCGCACCGGTAGCGAAGGGCAGGATGGCCACGAACGGCACGACCGCGAGGCCGTAGCGACCCGCGCCGAAGAACACGGCGTGCACGAGCGCCGTGAGCGCGATGACGCAAGCTCCGAAGGGCACGGCGAGCGGACCGCGCGTCCACGCGCGACGCCCGAGCAGCGCGGCGACCGCGACCAGCGCGAGATACGCGGGCCATCCGTGGCGCATGCACGCGACGACCACGCCCGCGGCTCCGAGCGCGCGGCGCGCGCCCACGTGCGGCCCGGCTGCTAGCGCACACGCGACGAGGGCTGCCACGAGGAGCAGCCGGCTCGCGATCGTCTCGACCGTGGCGAGCGCCGTCTTCGCGTCGTCCCCGAAGGCCTCCGCGTCGCTCGCGTGGAGGTACCACGGTGCCGCGCCGAAGTAGTCGAACGTCGTCGCCAGCTTCGCCGGCACGCGCGCGATCCAGGCGCCGGGGGCGGCGACGATCGCGGCACGTGCCGCGCGCTCGAAGCACGCGTCCTTCGCAGCCTCGTCCCACACGGTCGCGCAGTCGGGCGGAACCTCGAGCTCGTCCCAGGAGCCGGTCGTCGTCTGCGCGCCGATGAGCAGGTTCCACCCGCCGTTGACGCTGACGAGCGCGCAGCGGTGCATGTGCACGCAGTTGCGCGCGGTCCAGGGGGCGACGCACGCGAGCGCCACGGCCGTCACGAGAGCCGCGCGGATCGCACGCTCGCGCAGCCCCGGGTCGGCCACCACCGTGAGCGCGCCGAGCACCGGGGCGAGCAGCACCGACTGCGGGCGCACCAGCGTCGCGACGCCCGCGAGGACCCCCGCGGCCACGAGCCAGCGCCACGGGCTCGGTCGGCGACGCGCGTGTACGGCGATCGCCGCCGCGAGGACGACCAGCGCGGCCGCGACTCCCTCGGTCATGAGCGCCGGCGTGTACGGCACGAGCGCCGGATGCAGCGCGACCGCGAGCCCCGCGCCCATCGGGCGCCAGCGCGACGTCGCCCCCTCGCGCGCGAGCCACCACGCTCCGCCCGCGGCGGCGGCGCCGACGACCGCATTGAGCAGCATGGCGACGCCCGGCGCTGCCCCGAGCACGCCGTAGACGATCGCGACGAGCGCCGGATAGCCGACCGGATAGTGCGCCGCGTACGTCACGGCCCCATCGGGCCAGAGCCACGTGTACCCGAGCCCCTGCGCGAGGCGCCGCGCGAGCACGTCGTAGTAGTGCCCGTCCTCCACCGGCGGGAAGCGCGACCACGCCCAGGCGACGACGGCCACGCGCGCCGCGAGAGCCACCCCCAGCACCGCGAGCAGGTCCCCTCGCCTGCGTGCCGCGCCGTCGGCCATTCAGAGCCACCCGAGGGCGCGCATCGCGACCACCACCTCGCTCAGGGGCAGGCCGATGACCGTGGTGTAGCTGCCATCGACCGCCGAAATGAACGCCGACGCACGGCCCTGCAGCGCGTAGCCGCCCGCCTTGTCCTTGCCCTCCCCCGTGCGCACGTACGCCTCCATCTCTTCGCGCGAGACGGCGCGGAAGCGCACGCGCGCCGTGACCGTCTCGACGTGGGCGACCGGAGCTCCCCTCGCCGCCTCGGCCAGCGCGAATCGCGTGCTCACCTCGTGCGTCGCGCCGGCGAGCCGCTCGATCATCTCGCGCGCCTCCGCGTCGTCCGCGGGCTTGCCCAGCACGACGCCGTCGGGAGCGACGACCATCGTGTCCGCCACGAGCACCCCGGCCGCCGCGCCGAGGCCGAGGGCGCGCACGGCGTCGAGCTTCGCGAGCGTCACGCGCGCCAGGTACGCATGCGGCGCCTCGCCGGCCAGCGTCGACTCGTCGACCTCCGCCGTCCGCACCACGAAGGGCACGCCGAGCCAACCGACCATCTCGCGCCGCCGCGGCGACGCGCTGCCGAGCACCAGGGGATGGGCCGTCTCGATACGCACGGGACGGGCATGATAACGTCCCGGGACGATGCGACCGCGACGCATCGTGTTCGTCCTTCCGTTTGCCGCTCTCGTGGCGCTCGCGCCGCGAAGCGCCCACGCCACCGATTGCTCGGGCATCAACAGCCCGTGCATCGACGGCGACAACTTGTGGCCGCACGCCGGCCCGTCGCGCTTCGTCGCCGTCGGGTCCACCGAGACGGTCGCGGCGCAGCAGGTCGGCGTGGGGCTCGTGGCGGCGTACCAGAAGCAGCCGCTCGTCCTGCGCGTCGCGCAGCCCGGACCGGGCGGCAGCGACCAGAACGCGATCGACGACCAGGTGAACGGCACGTTCCTCTGGGCCTACGGCGTGACCGACAGGCTCGAGCTCGACCTGGCCGTGCCGCTGACGCTCATCCAGAGCGGCGCCGGCCTGTCTCCCATCACCGGCGGCAATGCCCTCAAGGACACCGCGGTCCGCGACATGCGCTTCGGCTTCACCTACGCCATCCTCGCGCACGAGCGCGTGGAGCCGCGCGCGCGCCACGAGGCGTTCGGGCTCGCCGCGCGCTTCGAGGTGAGCGCCCCCACCGGGGACAGCGACCAGCTCGCGGGCGAGCGCTCCGGGGTCCTCGTGCCCAGCATCGCAGCCGACTGGCGGCTGCAGCGGCTCTTCGCCGGCGCCGAGCTGGGCGCGCGCCTGCGGCCCACGACGGAGCTCGACGGTGCGCGCATCGGGACGGAGCTCGTGACGGCGCTCGGCGTGGGCGTCGACATCCTGCCGCGCGAGCTGCTCTCGGCGACGCTCGAGGGCTGGGCGCTGCCGAACTTCGCCGAGCAGCACGACGTCACGGTCTCGAACGAATCGCGCGTGTCGACGCCCAACGGCAAGTACGTCGCCCCCGCGGAGTGGCAGCTCGCCGTTCGCACGGCGCCCCTGTCGAGCGGCGACCTGTCGATCCAGCTCGGCGGCGGCGGCGGCGGCCTGCCCATCACGAGCGGCGCGCCGACGATGCCGAACTACCGCTTCACCCTCGGCGTGCGCTGGGCGCCGGCAGGCCGGCCCGCACCGCACCCGGTCGAGGTCACGCCGTCGCCGCCGCCCTCTGCGAGCACGCCCCCGGTGGTCGACCTGCACCTCGCGGGCGCCCGGGACGTGTGCACGTCCGAGCCCGACCTCGTCGACGGCTTCAAGGACAACGACGGCTGCCCCGACGAGGACCAGGACAAGGACGGCATCCCCGACCGGCTCGACCAGTGCCCGCTCGTGCCCGAGGACTTCGCGGGCCTGACCGAGGGCTGTCCGGAGAAGCAGCCCGCTCCGCCCAAGCCGTAGTCTGGTGCTCGACTCCGTTCCCTGCGGGCATGCGGAGTCAGGCGTGCTACAGGGGCGCCCGATGACCTGGTGGGTGCACCCGAGCAACGCTTCGCGGCACGTCGTGCTGCGCGCGTCGGCGGGAGAGGTCCTTCCGGGCACGCTGGTGACCAGGCTGCGCGACGAGCGCGTCGCGTGCGGGTGGCTGCGCGCGAGCGGCGTCCTCGCCGACGTCGAGCTGCGCGCCTACGACGGCGAGCTCGGAACGCACGGAAGCACGCGTCGCATCGCGGGACCGGTGCAGGTGCTCGCGCTCGAGGGGAGCATCGGCCTGTCGCAGGGCGAGCCGTCGATGTCCCTGCGCGCCCTGCTCGCGCGCGAGACCGACCGGGGGCTCGAGACGCTGGCGGGCGAGATCCTCTCGGCGCGCACCATCGCCCTCGAGGTGCTGGTGACGGCGCTCGACGACGTGGCGCTCGAGCGAGCGCTCGACGCATCGGCCGGCGTGTGGCTCCTGGGAGGGGGCCCCGCCGCCACGCGCGCGGCGGCAGAGCCCAGGCAAGCAACCGAGGCGAAAGCGCCGCCGCCGGCGTGGTCGTCCGCCCTGGAAGCGAGCGAGCACGCGGAGGCGCGCCCCCGTCCCGCGGCGTCACCGCCGACCCCGGCCGTGGCGCCGGCGGTCATCCCCCAGCGGCCGCCGCGGCCGGGCGTGGACCTGGACACCCCCTTCCCCGAGCCGGGGGACGTGGTCGATCACTTCGCGTTCGGGCGCGCGGACGTGGTCCGGAGCGACGGCGACAGGCTGCACCTCAAGGTGCACAAGGACGGCCGCGTCCGCGAGATTGCTCTCGAAATGCTGCGTGTCTCGCGCATGCCGGACGCGGACGACGGCAAGCGGCGCTTCAAGCTCGAGCGTCGGATGTAACCGCCTGTAACGATGTGTTCCCATCGGACGGTTCGCTTCGCTTGACGCTGGGCTCGGTGAAAGATTAACCCATCGCAGGCCGTTGACGTGTCGTAGCCCGCCTCAGGCGGGCGCATACTCGAACCGTCGGAGAGACCATGACCAGGTACCTGTTGAGCGCGGCACTCCTTCTCGCGGCAGTTCCTCTCGCCGCGTGCGGCGGCGACAAGCCCCCCGTGAAGACGCCGGACACGGCCGGCTCGGCGTCCCCGAGCACCGCCACGAACCGCCTGCCGCCCAATCCGCCCGACTCGCCGCAGGCGAGCGCGGTGCACATCTCGGACGAGATCGTGAAGGCGTGCGGCATCTCCGCGCCCGACGCGTACTTCGCGTTCGATTCGTCCAACCTGCGCCCCGATGACGTGCACGTCCTCCAGCAGCTCACGACGTGCTTCACCACCGGCCCGCTCAAGGGCCGCCTGATGAAGCTCGTGGGCCACGCCGATCCGCGCGGGGGCAGCGACTACAACATGACCCTGGGCCAGTCGCGCGCCGACGCGGTCAAGGATTACATCGTCCAGCACGGCATGGACAAGTCGAAGACCGACTCCTCGTCGCGCGGGGCGATGGATGCGACGGGCACCGACGAGCCGAGCTGGGCGCGTGACCGGCGCGTCGACATCATGCTCGGGCAATGACGTTCCTCCAGGCCGCCCCCGACGCAGCACCGAATCCCGCCGATGCGCCCACGGTCAAGCTCGACCTGGTGGGGCTCTTCACCCACGCCGCGTGGCCGATCAAGCTCACCATCGGGCTGCTCATCGCGTGCTCGCTGCTCGTGTGGATCATCGCAGTGCTCAAGCTGATGCAGCTCGGGCGGCTGCGCCTCGTCGAGGGTGACTTCGAGCGTCGGGCGCGGCGCGTGCGCAGCGCGAACGATCTGTTCGAGCTCGCCGGCCCGCGCACGGGAGCACCGGGGGCCCGCGTCGTGGGCGAGCTCTACGCGCGCGGGAACGGGGCGCCCCTCGAGCGCCTGCGTGCAGTGGCCGACCGGGCCATCCTCGCCGAGGGCCAGAGCGCGCGGGCGCTCATGTGGTTCCTCGCGTTCATCGCCGCGGGCGCGCCGTTCATCGGTCTGTTCGGCACCGTCTACGGGATCATGGACGCCTTCATCCGCATCGGCGCGGCCAAGACGGCGAGCCTGCCCGTCGTCGCCCCGGCCATCGGCGAGGCGCTCATCACGACGGCCATCGGTCTCGCCGCGGCCATCCCGGCGGTCTTCTTCTACAACTGGATCGACAAGCGCGTCGGCGACTTCGTGGCGGAGCTCGAGGCGGCGGCGGCCGAGTGGGTCGCCCTCGTCAGCGAGGCGAGCGCGGTGTCTCCCGACTCGGCGATCCCACTCGTGGGCGGCGGGCGGCGGTGAGCCATGGCGCTCTCGAGCGGTAGCCGCGGGAAGGGCGCGTTCACCGAGATCAACGTCACGCCGCTCGTCGACGTGATGCTCGTGCTGCTCATCGTCTTCATGGTCACGGCCCCGCTGCTCACCAGCGGGCTGCACATCGACCTGCCCGAGGTGCAGGCGGCCAACACGCCGATCAAGGACTCCAAGCTCGTCGTGTCGATCACGAAGGACGAGAAGATCCTCTTCGGTGAGACGGACGTCACAGCCAACGTGGAGCAGGTGCTGCTCGAGAACCCGCGCGTGCAGAAGGAGCACGAGCTCTACATCCGCGCCGACAAGGACGCGCGCTACGGCGTCGTGGCGCGCGCGGTCGCCGCCGCGCGGTCGGCCAACGTCACGTCGCTCAACCTGCTCGTCGATCCCGAGGAGCTCAAGCCGTGAGCGCGGGCGCGGCGGCGCGGGTGGGCAGGGGCGGGCTCTTCGACGCGCAGGAGATCGTCATCGCGCTCGCGGTGGGGGTGCTCGCGCAGCTTCTCTTCATTCTCGGCTTCTCGATGCCTTCGCCGAAGCTCGTGGAGGCGGACATCTCGAACGCGAACGCGCAGCCCATCGCCGTCGCGATCACGCCGGTCCTCAAGCTCGGGAGCAAGAACCCGGCGGTGCCGCAGAAGTGGCAGCGGCGAAAGCCGCCCGCGCCGGTGGCGGCGAAGCAGGAGCCCGCGGCGCTCCCCTCCCCGCAGGCCGAAAAGACGCCCGAGGCGATCCCGACCACCCACGTGCCGGATGCGTCGGTCTCGCCGGTGCCGAGCGCCTCGGCGGCGCCCGAGCAGCCGAACCTCACGGCGCCCGCGGACTCCACGGCGGTGGCCACGGCGGCGTCGACGCAGGGGTCGGAGCAGGGCTCCGAGAACGGCACCGAGACCGACCCGCTCAAGGCGCGCGCCGCGGACATGTACCGCGCGCAGCTCATGTCCTGGTTCGCCTCGCGGTTCAACATCCGGGGCAAGATCCCCTTCGACCAGCTGAAGAAGCTGCACGCGTCGACATCGGTGAGCATCACGTCCGACCGGCGCGTCGGCGGCTTCTCGATCACGCGCCCGAGCGGCGACCCGACGTTCGACGCCGAGGTGCAGGCGACGCTCGCGCGCATCCAGGGCAGCGGCGCGGAGCTCCCTGCCCCGCCGCCGATGTACCCGGATATGCTCGGCCAGTCGCTGCCCGTCGGCTTCAGCTGCACCATCCAGAAAGCATGCGAATGAGAGTTATCTTCCTGTTTGCTCTCCTTCTCGTGCCTCGGGTCGCGCGGGCCGACCAGCCGCCGGCGGCGGACCAGCCGGACGAGAGCGTCCTCGGCACCGTCGAGGTGAACGGGTCGGCGGCGGGGCTGCCGCCGCTGCCCAAGATGGCCGTGGTGCCCATCACCACGACGGGGCCGTCCGACAGCGTCGTGAACCTCGTCGTGCGGCACGACATGGAGCTCAGCGGGCAGTTCGACGTGCTGCCCGACGACAAGGCCCCGCCCGGGCCGTTCAAGCACGACTCGCCGCTGGACCTCGTCGCCTTCCGCGCCGAGGGCGCCGAGTACGTGCTCCGCGTCTTCGCGCAGCCCGCCGCGAAGGACTCGACCAAGACGGAGCTCGTGGGCGAGGCGTACCTGACGCCGACGAAGGCGCAGGCACCGCAGGCGTCGGCCGCGGGCGCTGCGGCGGGCGACCCACCGCCGGCGCCCAAGCCCGCGTATCGCGGCGTCGTCCCCACGGCGACGACCGAGGTGCGCGCGGCGTCGCACCGGCTCGTGGACCTGATCCTCGGCGCGCTCACGGGGCGCCCCGGCGGGTTCGCCAGCGAGATGACGTACGCCGAGAAGGTGGGGCGCTGGCGGCGCGTCTTCACCCTCGACTCGGACGGGTTCAACCTGCGCGCGATGGGGCCCATCGACGCGACGGCCCTGTCGCCGGCCTTCGGCCCGGGCAACACCCTGTACTACGCGCTGTCGACCGACTTCGAGCCGTTCCGCCTCGTCTTCGGCCCCGACGCGACGCCGGTGCCGATGAAGATCCCGGGCTCCATCATGGGCCTCGCCTTCAGCGCCGACCACAAGCGCATGGCGGTCACCGCGATGGACGAGGGCAAGAGCGCTCTCTGGACGGGCGAGAACGCGCGCCTCGCTCCCATGCAGACGCCGCCCTTCGCGAACCATCCGGTCTTCGGGCCGATGAACAAGGTCGCGTACATCGCGGGCAGTCCGGTGCAGCGCGTGTACGTCGACGGCAAGCCCGTCTCGCCGCCCGGCTTCATGGCGAGCGCCCCCGTCTTCTGCGACACGCCCGAGGGGCTGCTCATCATCTACACCGTCGGCGTCGGAGCGGGCGCCGACATCATCGCGACCGACACGAGCGGCGGCAACCTGCGCCGCCTCACGCAGCACGAGGGCGCCAACACCTACGCCGCGTGCAGCCCCGACGGGCGGCTCGTGTCCTTCTTCTCCACCGGCAAGCGCGGCACGAACGCCGGCTCGGGGCTCTTCGTCATGCCGATCCAGCGGCCGTGGCTCGCCAAGAAGATCTCGAGCGAGGTCGGCGAGTCGCTTCGATGGGAGCCCCTGCCCCCCGCGAAGTGACGTGACGTCACGTCACTTCGGAGCGGGCGCCTTCGCCGGGGGTACGGCCGCGGCTGCGGGCGGCGATGCGGGAGCCGGCGCCGGAGCGGGAGCCGTCGCTGCCGGAGGCGCCGCCGGAAGCAGCGCGATCTCCAGGCGCCGGTTCTTCGCGCGGTCGTCGGTCGAGTCGTTCGGCACCATGGGGTCGAAGGAGCCGGCACCGGCCGCAGTGAACGACTCGGCCGGCAGCCCGAGCGACACGAGGTACTCCACCGCGGCGGCGGCGCGCGCCGTCGTGAGCTCCCACGTGCTCTTGTAGTGCTTGCTCTTGAGCGGCGCGTCGTCCACGTGCGACGTCACGAGGAAGCGCCGCGGGCTCCCCTGCCCCGCCGGCGGCGGCGGCAGCTGCTGCAGCGCGTGCGCGAGCTCCATCAGCACGCCCTTGCCCACGGTGCGCACCTCGGCGTGCCCCGCGTCGAAGAGCAGGTCTCCGCTCAGGTCGACCACGAGCTCGCCGCGACGGTTGTCGATGCGCAGCTGCCCGGCGTCGATGAGCGGCTTGAAGCGCAGCGCCAGGTCGCGGAAGAGCGCCGTGCGCACCTCGGCCGCCGCCTGCGCCTTGCGCAGCTCGTCGAGTCGCGCCTTGGCGTCGTCGAGCGCCTTGGACAGCGTGCCTCGCTCGGCGAGCAGCTTGTCCGCGTCCTTGCCGAGCCGCTCGAGCTCCCCGCGCAGCTGCTGGTTGATCGCCGTCGCCTCGTCGAGCTGCGCCTGCATGTTGTGCGACGTGGTCGTCAGGTCGTTGAGGCGCCCCTCGCGGTCCTGCACCTCGCCCTGCGCCTGCGTGAGCTGCGCCTGCAGATCCGCGATGCGCGCCTCCGCCGACTTGTGATCGGCGTCGGCGGCCGCCTTGGCCTGCGCGGCGTCGGCCACCGTCTTGTCGTAGTCCCTCTTCAGCACGCAGCCCGTCGCGCCGAGCGACGCGAGGACGAGGAGCAAAGCGAGCGGTGCTGCAGGCCGGGCCGAGCTCACGGGCCCGTCTTACACCAGTCCGGTGTGCGAGTCCGCTCTCTCGCTTCGCTCGAGCGTGCGGCACTCATGCGGGCCGCTCGACCACTTCTCCGCTGGCGCCCGCCACGACGAGCCGCTTGCCGGCTTCTGCGAACGCGCGCTTCACCATGGCCATCGCGACGGGCTTGCCCAGCGTGGGCGACGTGCCGGCGCTCGTCACCTCGCCCACCGGCGCGCCCGCCTCGTCGGTCACCGGCGCTCCGCGCGGAGGCGGCGCGCCGGCGTCGAGCACCACGGGCACGAGCTTGCGCTTCACGTGGCCGCGCATCTCGAGCATGCACACGACCTCCTGCCCGAGGTAGCAGCCCTTGTCGAAGCTCACCGCGACCTTCTCGAGCTGCGCCTCCTGCGGGTACGACTTGTCGTCGAAGTCGACGCCGTAGCGAGGCACGCCGCGCTCGAGCCGCAACGCTTCCCATCCGGAGTCGTCTCCCACGATCGCCTCGCCCGCGAGGGCTGCGGCCACCTCGCGCGTCGTGTCCGGCGGAGCGAGCACCTCTGCGCCGCCGAGGCCCGTGCGGTCGATCGCGCCGCCGACGCCGCCCGCCGCGCGCGCCGCCTCGAGGGCCGCCCCCGCGCGCGGCCCGTGCACCGACCACACCTCCCAGCCATCCCCGAGGGCGACCTCCGCGTCCTCCATCACGAGGTAATGCTCGAGGTGCGCCCGTAGCGACTCCACCGTGAAGAGCGGCACGACGAGGAGCACCCGCTCGCCCGGCTCGTCCAGGACCGCGACGACGTCGGACATCACGTGGCCCTTCCGCTCCACGACGAGCCCGTACACGGCGCTTCCCGGGGCGCGCTTCGCGAGGTCGCACGTGAGCAGTCCGTTGAGCCAGGTGATCCGGTCCTTCCCCGTCACCGCGAGCACGGCGAGGTCCGCATGCTGCACCGCGAGCGCCCGCTCCTTTGCAGCCTGCACCTGGGCCTTGGGGTCCATGCGAGGAACATAGGCGCGAACGGGCCTACGCGCAGCGCCAGGATTGACGGAGGGCGGCTCAGGCGTCCATAACTTCCCTGTAGTGCCCGGAATCGGCGTCGTCCTCAACCCGCGCAGCAGGCGCAACCTCCGCGACCCGCGCGCCGCCGACCGCCTCGCCCGCCGCCTCGGCGACGCCGGCGTCGTCCGCCAGGCCAACAGCATCGACGAGCTCTATCGCATCGCCGAGGACTTCCGGCGCGACGACATCGACGTGCTCGCGATCAGCGGCGGCGACGGCACCAACCACGTCACGCTCACCGGCTTCCTCGACGTGTACGCCGGCCACACGATGCCGCAGGTGGCGCTGCTCCGAGGCGGCACGATGAACACCGTGGCCAACTCGGTCGGCGTGCGCCACGGCCGGCCCGAGGGTCTGCTCGGTCGCCTCATCCGCGACTACGCGCAGCAGGCGAGCATGCCGCTCGAGAACATCGAGCGTCACGTCATGCGCATCGCGCCGACCGACGGCACCAAGGCGCACTACGGCTTCCTCTTCGGCACCGGCGTCGTGCACGGCTTCCTCGCCGAGTACTACGCGGGCGGCGATCCCACGCCGCTCGTCGCCGCGAAGGTGCTCGCGCGCGGCATCGGCAGCGCGATGATCGGCGGGCAGACCATCCGCCGCATGGCCAAGCCGTTCCGTGGCTCGGTGAAGCTCGGCGACGGCGCGACGTGGGAAGAGCGCGACTACCTCGCCGTGGCGGCGGGGACCATCGCGCACATCGGGCTGAACTTCAAACCGTTCCACCGCTACGAGGAGCTGCCGGGGCACTTCCACATGCTCGGCATCCACGCGTCGCCGTGGTCGTTCGTGAAGGATCTCCCGCGCATCCACCGCGGGGAGCCGATGCGCCCGGGCAAGACGTTCGACGCACTGTTGAAGCGCGCCGTCGTGCGCAGCGCCGACGGGCACATGCGCTACATGATCGACGGCGACCTGCACGAGGCGCCCGGAGACGTGGAAGTGACCATCGGCCCCAAGGTGAAGCTCGTCGTCGTGCGGTAGCGTGCGCCGCATGAAGCGGCTGCTCCTCGTGATCGCAGCGACGGCGCCAGGGTGCTCCTCGTCGTCTTCCACGGCGACGGGTGGCGGCGGCGATGCGAGCGGGCCCGCGGATGCGTCGGCGGAAGTTGCTGCGGGCGACGACGCGACCACCGAGGCAGGTGGCGGAGCGCCGGATGCCAAGCGAGACGCGCCGAGAGAGAGCGGCGGCAGCGACGCAGGGCGCGACGCCGGCGTTCCCGAGGGCGGCCTCGCGTACATGGTCGGCATCAAGACGAACGGCGTGCCCGAGGGCCCCGCGACCGTCGAGGGCTGGCTCGGTCGCCCGCTCGACGTCGCCGGCACCACGATCACCACGACGAGCTACATCGGCTCGGGGACGCCCTACACGACGGCATCGGGCGCGCACCAGCTGCTCGAGGTGTCCTTCCCGCTGCTCTCGATCTTCGGCGAGAACAACGGCCTGACCGACATGGCGCAGGCGGCCGCCGGTGCGTACGACGCCACCTACGAGGCGATGGCGCAGGCGCTCGCCGCGTGGGCCAATCCGCTGCTCTCGGCGCGCATCGGCTGGGAGTTCAACGGCAACTGGTACCAGTGGTCGAACGGCGTGGGCACCAACGCGACGTACGCGAACTACGTCGCCGCCTTCAAGCGCGCCGCGGCGCTCATCCGCAAGCACAACCCGCACGTGCTCATCCAGTGGTGCATCGCGTGGGGGCAGCCGGATCCGACGCCCTACTGGCCGGGCGCGTACGACGCGACCAACAACCCCGGCGGCGTCGACGTCGTCTCGATGGATTTCTACCAATCGAACATCAGCCAGTACAACAACGGGGGCCAGACCTCGACGTGGGCGATGGCCCAGAGCGGCGTCACCATCGACCTCGACTGGATGGTCGCCTTCGCGCAGAAGAACGGCGTGAAGATCGCCCTTTCCGAGTACGGCGCCGGCGCGGCGAGCAGCGGCGGCGAGGGCAGCGGCAAGGGACTCGACGACGGCACGTGGACCGCCGCGTCGATCGCGTGGATGAACTCCCTGCCGCCCGGGCTCTTCCTCTGGACCGCGTGGAGCGACGACGCGCCCGCCGACGACATCGTCACCGCGGGTGCGAACCCCAACGAGCAGGCCGCATGGAAAACCGCGTGGAAAGGCACGCAGTTCGCCGGCACGTGGTGGACTGGCACGGCTCCGCCATGACGCGGCGCGCGTGCCATGTCTTGCACATCCCCCCGATCGCCATACGCTTCGGAGCATCGTGAGGGTCGGCCGAGCTCTGGCATTCGCAGCGGCGATGGGCGCAGCCGCAGTCGTGCCGCGCGTGGCGCATGCCGATGCGCTCTCGCGCGACGAGACGGCGCGCCTCGAGCACGGCGACACGGTGACGCGCGCGCAGCAGCTCGATCGCGGCCGGCGGCACTACGTGGGCGGCGTCTCGTACGCCATCGTCGACGCGACGCCCGCGGAGCTCTCGGCGCTCGTCGACGACATCGCCGCGTGGCGGCGCATCCTCCCGCGCACGCGCGACGCGCGCCGCATCGGCACCGACGGGGGCGACGTGCTCGCCGAGATCACGCATGGCTCGATCTTCGTCAGCGTGGGCTACACGATGCGCCTGCACCATGAGGGCAACGAGGTGCGCTTCTGGCTCGATCGCACGCGGCCGCACGACATCGACGACGCCTGGGGGTACATCCGCGCGCAGGCGCTGCCGGGCGGCCGCACGCTCGTCACGTGGGCCATCCTCGTCGACATGGGCAACGGCATGCTGCGCGACCTGTTCGAGAGCAAGGTGCAGCAGATGGCCCTCACGGTCCCCGAGCGTGTGCAGGACGTGATGGTCGAGCGCACGGCACGCGGCAGGCGCGCCTCCCGATGACCATCGCGTACCGCGATGGCCACGACGTCGACCTCGACCAGCTCGCGCACCTGTTCGTCACCGCAGGGTGGCCCCATCGCGCGGCCGACCGGACGAAGCTGGCGCTGCTCGTGTCTCGCTCCTTCTACGTGAGCACGGCGCACGACGGCGACCGGCTCGTCGCCTTCGCGCGCGCCCTCTCCGACGGCGTGAGCAACGCGTACATCTCCACGGTGTGCGTCCTGCCCGACTACCGCGGGCGCGGCATCGGCCGCGAGGTGATACGGCGCATGGTGGAGCGCGAGGGCGGCAGCGCGATCCGGTGGGTCCTCCACGCGCGCACGGCGATCCATCCCTTCTACGGGCTCAACGGCTTCGTCGAAGCGACCGAGATGCTCTGGCGCGAACGCCGGTAGACGCGGACGCGCCCATGCGGGTGATCAGCGTCACCCACGCAGGTGAACATGCTCGCCCGGCCCGGTGATCAGCGCTTCGAGCCCGCTGGGGACCACCGCCCAACCGGGCGATCGTGACCACCTGGCTCGGT
>DASVWO010000088.1:0-3817 GCA_036393165.1 Polyangiaceae bacterium
GTCGGGCGCGAAGACGAACGCGGTCATCTGGACCGAGGGCGACGGCAGCGGCGGCTACCGGATCATGGGGCGCCTGGTGTCATTCTGAGCTAGCGTCCCGTCCGTGCTCGCGGCGGTGGTGCAGCTCAACACGCAGGACGACGTGGTGCTCAACCTGTCGCGCGCACGCGAGTGGATCGCGCGCGCGGCGGCGGCCGGCGCCGAGCTCGTGACGCTCCCCGAGAACTTCTCGTTCATGGGCGAAGAGGCCCGCAAGCGCGAGCTGGCGGAGCGGCTCGACGGCGCCTTCCCCGGGCCCATCCTGTCGGCGCTCTCGGAGGAAGCGGCGGCGCGCGGGGTGTGGGTGCTCGGCGGGGGCATGCCCGAGAAGAGCGACGACGTGTCGCGCCCGTACAACACGTCGGTGCTCGTCGATCCCAAGGGCGCGCTCGCGGCGACGTACCGCAAGGTGCACCTGTTCGACGTGAGCCTGCCCGACGGCACGTCGCTTCGCGAGAGCGCGGCGACGAGCGCCGGCGCCGAGGCGGTGACGGCGGAGGTCAAGGGCGTGCGGGTCGGCCTGAGCATCTGCTACGACCTGCGCTTTCCGGAGCTGTACCGGCGCCTCGTCGACCAGGGCGCGCGCATCGTGACGGTGCCGAGCGCCTTCACGCTGACCACGGGCAAGGACCACTGGCACGCGCTGCTGCGCGCGCGGGCGATCGAGAACCAGGTGTGGGTGCTCGCGGCCGCGCAGCACGGCAAGCACCCGCGCGGGCGGCAGACCTACGGCAAGTCGGTGGTCATCGACCCCTGGGGCGAGATCGTCGCGCAGGTCTCCGAGGGCGAGGGGTTCGCCGTGGCCCGGCTCGACTTCGCGTACCAGGACCGCGTGCGCACGTCGCTGCCGTCGCTCCTGCACCGCAAGTGGTGACCCGGGGCGTCGCATGAGGGTCCCGCTGTTCGACCTGGCGGCGCAGGAGAGAGCCGTCGCGGCGGAGACGCTCGCAGCGGTGCAGCGCGTGGCGGGGGAAGCGCGCTTCATCCTCGGCGCGGCGGTCGAGTCGTTCGAACGGTGGCTCGCCGCAGCGTGCGGCGCGGCGCACGCCGTGGGCGTCGCGTCGGGGACGGACGCGATCGAGCTCACGCTGCGCGCGCTCGGGGTGGGCGAGGGGGATGCGGTGGTGACGCCGGCGTTCTCTTTCGTTGCCGCGGCGGAGGCCATCGCCTGCACCGGGGCGCGGCCGGTCTTCTGCGACGTCGAGCCCGACACGATGAACGCGAGCGCGCGCACCGTGGGCGACGCGATGGCGCGCGCGCGGGGCTCGGGGCTGCGCGTGGCGGCGTGCGTGCCGGTGCACCTCTTCGGCGCCGTCGCGGAGGTGGGCGCTCTCGACGTGCCCGTCGTGGAGGACGCGGCGCAGGCGATCGGGGCGCGCGACGCGGCCGGGCGCGCCGCGGGGGCCATCGGCCGGGCGGCGGGCTTCAGCTTCTTCCCGACGAAGAACCTCGGCGCATGGGGCGACGGCGGCGCGGTCGTGACGTCGGACGCGGAGCTCGCGGCCCGCGTGCGTCGCCTGCGCGCCCACGGCGCGTCGGCGCCCTACGTGCACGAGGAGCTCGGGAGAAACAGCCGGCTCGATGCGCTGCAGGCGGCCGTGCTGCTCGCGAAGTCGGCGCACCTGGAGGCGTGGCAGTCGGCGCGCGCGCGCCTCGCGGGCGGCTACCTGGGGGCGCTCGGCTCGTTGCCCCTCACGCTGCCCGCGCTCCCGCCGCCGCCCGCTGCCCACGCCTGGCACGCGTTCGTCGTCCGCACGCCGAGACGCGACGCCCTGGCCGCCTGGCTCCGCGAAAGGGGCGTCGAGACGCGCGTGTACTACCCGCTGCCCCTGCACCGGCAGCCGTGCTTCGCCTCGCTGCGCGAGCCCGACCTGCCGGTCGCCGAGGAAGCGTGCCGCACGGCCCTCGCGCTCCCCATCCACGCGACGATGACCGACGCGCAGCACGCGCACGTCGTCGACCAGGTCCGCGCCTTCTTCGCCTAGATCCCGCGCAGGTGCTCGCGCGCCACGTCGGCCCAGGTGCCGCTCGGCTCGAGCTCGAGGTACTTCCGCCAGTGCGGCCGCGCGCGTCCACGCTCGCCGAGCTGCTCCCAGGCCATCGCGAGGTTGAAGTGCGCGTCGGCGAAGCGCGGGTCGCCCATCAGCGCCTGCTCGAAGTACGCCGTGGCGGCGCGCGCGTCGCCGCGCTCGAGCATCACGTAGCCGAGGTTGTAGTGCGCCTCGGGCTGGCGCGGGTCGACCTCGATCGCCTTGCGATACAGGTCCACCGCGCCGGCCTCGTCGCCCCGGCGGAAGCGGATGTTGCCGAGGTTCGTGTAGGCGATGGCGAGCGACGGATCGAGCCGCATGGCGCGCGAGTAGAGCTCCTCGGCCTGGTCGTACGTCTGCGGGTTCTCGTCGAGCGCGCTCGCCTGGACGTACAGGTCGTACGCCGTGCGGGCGCGCGCCGGGCTCGTCTCCGGCCGCAGCACGCGCACCACGTCCTCGCGCAGCGCCTGCACCTGGAAGTCGAGCACCATCTGCCCGGTGATGGGCTCGAAGTTGCCCTCCTCGGCCTTGACCACGACGCGCCGCCCGTCGCCCACGATGCGCAGCTCCTGCAGCGGCCGCGTGACGCGTGGGAGCGCCTGGCGCAGGGCCCCGATGGCGCGCGCCACGTCGCGCAGTCGGACGCGGTGCTCGAGCAGCTCGCGCGTCGCGCGCAGGGCGATGAGGTCCTGGAACGTGTACGCGCGCTGCTTGCCCTTCGTCCCCGAGGGGGAGACGACCTTGGCGCGGTCGAGCGAGCGCAGGCGCGTCTCGGTCACTCCGAGCAGCTTGGCCACCTCGCGCCGGGTGAACAGGTCGGTCACCGGCTCGCGCCCGTCGGGTGGAGGGGGGATGCTGGGGGCAGCGGAGCCGTTCGGAGCCGGCACGCCGTTCGCGCCGGGCGCCGGGATGCGGCCGCCGTTGGCGCCGAAGGCCACGTGGATCACGGAACCGGAGCTACCGTTGCTGCCTTTGCGTCGCTTTCGCTTGTCGCCGTCTTCTGTGGTGGGCATGGGCCAGAGGGTCATCGCGCCGAGCCCCGGGCCCGTGCGCGCCCCTCTATCAACGGCGCCTGAACGTCGACGTCAATCCTCACGCCTCGCCCGTCGGCTGCCACGCGGATTTCGCAGGTAAACCGGCCCAGCCGTGCGGGCGCCCGGAGGCACGCCTCGCGATGCGCCGTCCGGACGGCCCGCAGGCGCGCGTGCACGTCGCGCTCCGCGAGCTCGGCCAGGAGGGCAGGGTCGGCCCCGTCGGGGACGCGCAGGATGAGGCTCGTCGAGCCGTACCACATGCGCCCGTTCGCCTCGGCGCGCGCGCTCCCTTCGCTCACGATGTCGGCCTGCTCGAAGAGCTCGCGCCAGCGCGGGTCGGTGGCGCGCAGCTGCGGTGTCGGTCGCGCGAGAACGAGCGGGAGCTCGCGCGCCTTGGCAAGTCCAGGGCGTGTCACTTGGGAGATCGTGGCAGGTCCACGTCCCGGCGATCCAGTTTCGTGACGGGCTCGCTCACGGACAAAGCGTACACCACCGAGGTGGTGACCATGCCCACGCGGGTGCGGAAGCGTGCCCACTGCCGGGTGGGAGCTTGCGTCGCCAGCGAGCAAGCATGACCCGGCCCGTGCAGTGTCGTCACCCAGCCCGTGCGCGGTCGTCACCCAGTCGGGTGATCGCGATGCCCTGGCTGGTGATCGACCGTTTTCCGGCCGAGTGAGGGGTCCGGTGCCAGGACATCGTGGACACCTTTATGCC
>DASVWO010000089.1:0-2029 GCA_036393165.1 Polyangiaceae bacterium
CCGCGCACGAGCTGCGCACGCCGCTCACGGCCCTCCAGCTACGCATCGCGCACCAGTTGCGCGCGGCCGAGAGTCGTGGCGATCCCGAGGAGACGGCGCGGAGCAAGGCCATGGTCGACGACGTGCGCCGCTTCACGGCCCTCGTGGATCACATCGTCGAAGCGTTGAACATTCGTGCCAGAGGCGTCACGACCGCGCGCTCACCGTGCGACCTTTGCGCGCTCGCCCGCGACGCGGTCGCCCGCTTTGGCGCGCGCGCCCGTGCGGTCGGAAGCACGCTGTCCCTGGACTGCGCCGCCTCCTCGATCGTGGGGCGATGGGACGAGGGGCAACTCCACAAGGTCGTCGACGTCCTGCTGGACAACGCGATCAAGTTCGGCAGGGGCGCGCCCATCGCGGTGTCGGCAAGAGCCGATGGCAGGGCCGAGCTGGTGGTCCGCGACCAGGGCATCGGCATCGCCGATCAGTGTCTCCCGGGGATCTTCGATCCGTTCGGGCGCGCTGTTCCGAGGGAGCACTTCGGCGGACTGGGGCTCGGCCTGTACACGGCCAGGATGATCGTGGAAGCACACGGAGGATCGCTCACGGTGACCAGTCGCTCGGGAGAGGGAGCGACGTTCCTCGTGAGCTTGCCTCTCGACGGCGACACCCTCGGCACACGCAGGTGATCGTGCTTCCACCGACGGCGCCGCCGCCGTGAGCAACCTGGCTACGATTTCCCGGTACGGAGTGGAGCAACGGGGGATCGAACCCCGGACCTCTGCATTGCGAACGCAGCGCTCTCCCAGCTGAGCTATTGCCCCGAAGTCGGGCGCGGAACATACGCTCCGGGCCGGGAGAGCGCAAGCGGGCGTCTCAGTGCCCCGGCCGTGGCGGATTGGTCGCCGGATACGTCACCGTCCCCGGCCCGATGACCACGTCGGGAGCGCCTTGCATCAGGGCTCGACCATGGTCAGCGGCCACGATCGTGTCCATGGGCATGACCAGCGCCGCCGGCTGGTCGGGCTCGGCCTTCGTGTCTTCAGCCAGCTTGTACCTGGTCTCGGTCGGGCGCCACGCGTCTGCCGCCGCGACGTAGGGCTGCGGATGCTCGAGCCCGTAGATCGCCAGAGCCGTGATGCCGACGTTCGCGATCCAGACCGCAGCCGTGAGGCGCAACGCAATTGCTCTCTGCATGTCGCAGCCGAGGTTGCACGTTGCTTGCCGAGCCGCAGCATCCCAGCCGTGTCGCGCCTGCGCTGCGCTCAGTGGTACCCGGCGACGAGCGATCGCGCGAGCAGACCCCAGCCGTCGATGGCGACGAAGAGCAGAAGCTTGAATGGAAGGCTCACCTGCGTGGGGCTCATCATCTGCATCCCGAGCGCGAGCAGCACGTTCGAGACGACGAGATCGATGACGAGGAACGGCAGGTAGAGGAGGAAGCCGATCGCGAAGGCCTCGCTCAGCTCCGTCACGACGAAGGAGGGGACGAGCACCGTCAGGTCGTCCGCGTGCACGTTCTCGCGATCCGCCGGGGCGCGGGCGCTCCGGGCGACGTCGAGGAAGCGGGCGCGCTCGGTCTCGCTCGCGTTGTTCTTCAGGAACTCGCGCATCGGCTCGCGCACGGCGTCGATGCCTCGCTCGACGAGGGCCACGGTGTCCGGCGCCTCCTTCCCGGAGAAGAGGGGCGCGGCGCGCGCGGCGATCTTGTCGCCCACGGGAGCCATCGCGATGAGCGTGAGGGCCGCCGAGAGCGCCATGATCACGGCGCTCGAGGGGACGTTCTGCGCCCCGATGGCGCTCCGGACGATCTGGAGCACCGTCGCGATCTTCACGAAGGCCGTGACGGTCATGAAGGCGAACGGCAGCAGCGACACGAGCGCGAGCGCGACGACGAGCGCGATCGGGCGGCTCAGCAGATCGTCCACGCCGTGGGCCATCACGGACCGCTCTCCTTCTTGCGGGTGGAGAGCACGCGCGAGAGCACCTCGGAGAAGGACGAGCCGTTTGCGGGCAGCGCCTCGGGGAGCTCGCTCGCCGGGATCTCTCC
>DASVWO010000090.1:0-10121 GCA_036393165.1 Polyangiaceae bacterium
CGACACCGCCGGGCTCTCGGGTCATAGAGGCGGGCCGGTCCGGGGGAGGGGCTCGGGACTCGAAGCCGGTTTGGGGGAGGGGCCCCAAACCAACAACGAGACAAGCACCCATGCTTTCGACCCCGCCGCCGAGCACCGAGCCTCACGCCCGCGCGAGCGTCGTCCACGGCTTCCGGGCTGCCCTCGTCGATCTGAGAGGCGAGGAGGCGCTCGCCCGCCTGGCCGCCCGCTTGCCCCTCGAAGCGCGCGCCGCCACGGTCGACGCCCTGCTGCTCCCCTTCGAGTGGGTGCCCATCTCCCACGTCATCGCGTGGCACGAAGCCCTCTGGAATGGTCCGTGCGCCGCGGACGAGCAGGAGCTGGCGCGCCTCGTCGCACGCGCCATCGAGCTCGGGTTCGGGAAGTTCAAGAGCGCCTTCTTCAACGGCGTCACGGCCGACCGGCTCGTCACCCGCGCCCACGATCTGTGGCGCTGGCAGCACACCCACGGCGAGGTCACCGCGCGCGTCGAGGGCGGCTCCGGCGTCGTGACCCTCCGGGGCCACCCCTACGTGGAGAACGCCGTGTCGCGTCGCGTGACGGCGGAATCCTATCGACACATCGTGACGATTGCGGGCGGGCGCGACGTGCACGTGGCATGGGGAGGGACGCGCGAGCTGACCGTACATCTCTCATGGCGGTGACGTGTCGGCGGCTTGACCTGAGCGTTGCGGCATGTGACATACCGGGGCCACCTTAGGCTTCGTGTTCTTCGGGTGCGGGCTCTCGAATCGGGGGAGAGAAACAAGGCGATGATCTCGAAGGACACGATCGCCCTGGTGCGAGACCGCACCGACATCGTGGCCGTCGTCCGAGAGAGCGTCCCCTCCTTGAAGAAGGCGGGCCGCCGCTTCGTCGGCTTGTGCCCGTTCCACAAGGAGAAGACCCCCAGCTTCAGCGTGAACCCCGACAGCGGCGTCTATCACTGCTTCGGGTGCGGCGAGGGCGGCGACGCCATCAAGTTCGTCATGAAGATGGACGGCTACTCCTTCCACGAAGCCGTCCGCGCCCTGGCCGAGAGCCACGGCATCCCCATCGAGGAGGAGCGCGGCGCGCCGGGCCCCCAGAGCGACGCCGAGCGGCACCGCAAGGAGCGAGAAGCCCTCTACGGCGTGATGAGCATCGCCGCCGCCTGGTACGAGGAGCAGCTCCAGAAGCACCCGCAGCGCCAGTACGCGGTCGACGAGCTCGCGCGGCGCGGCCTCGAGCCGTCGCACGAGGCCGTGCGCGCCTTTCGCATCGGCTACGCGCCGGCCGGGTGGGACGGGCTGGCGAGCTACCTCAAGAAGCAGGGCATCTCCCCGGCCGTCGCCGAGAGCCTCGGCCTGGTCGCCCCGCGCTCGAGCGGCAGCGGGTACTACGACCGCTTCCGCCACCGCCTCATGTTCTCGGTCATCGACGCGCGCGGGCGGGTCGTCGCCTTCAGCGGGCGCGTGCTCGCGCCGCTCCCCGGAGACGAGGAGCGCGAGAAGCCGCCGAAGTACATCAACTCGCCCGAGACCCCCATCTACGTGAAGGGGACGAACCTCTTCGGCCTCTGGCAGGCGCGCAACTCCATCCGCCAGCAGGAGCACGCCATCCTCGTCGAGGGGAACTTCGACGTCGTCTCGCTCCACGCCCGCGGCGTCGACAACGTCGTGGGCCCGCTCGGCACCGCCTTCACGCTGGACCAGGCGCGCCTGCTCCGCCGCGCCACCGTCGACCTCACGCTGCTCTTCGACGGCGACGCCGCCGGCCGCAAGGCCGCCCGCGCCGCCGCCGGTCCATGTGAAGAGGTGGGCCTCGACGCCCGGGTCGCGATCCTCCCGGACAAGACGGACCCCGACGACTTCGTCCGCACCAAGGGCGAGCAGGCGCTTCGCCACCTTCTCTCCCAGGCGCGCGGCATCCTCGAGTACCTCGTCGATGCCGAGCTCGACGAATCGTTCAACGCGGCCGACTCGCTCGACAAGGCGGCGCGCGTCGAGCGCGTCCTCGGGCTCATCGCCAAGCAGAAGGACCCGATGCGCCGCGAGCTCCTCGAGTCTTATGCCGACCAGGTCGCGGGCCGTCTCGATTTGGTACGCTCCGCTCCCAATGCCCTGGCCACCCTCAAGCGTCGGTTCGTCGGCGCCCGCAACGCGCGGGTGGTCGCCGGCCCGCGCCCGTCCGAGGCACGGGTCAAGCCACCCAGCCGGTTGGGGACCGAGGAGCGGCGAGCCATCGTGGAGGCGATCCTGGATTTCCCCGCACTTCTCGACGATTCCGAGGCCCAGGACGTCCTTCCGCTGCTGGAAGGCGAGTCGGCACGGATCGTGGCAGCGATGGGCCGCTGCTTCCGTGCCAACGAGCGCGGAGAAAAAGTGTTGGACAGCTCGGAATTCCTTGCGCAAATGCCCGAGCCGATCCATTCCTTCGCGTCCGCGCGCCTGGCAGCCCCGGCCCACGAGACGATCGGGGAAGCGCGCGAAACCCTGACGAATGCGAAGAACAGGCTTCGGAAGATCAACGTGGCGCGCGACAACGGCGAGCTCGCTCGCGAGCAGCAAAAGGTCGCAGGCGACTGGGAGTCGGAACTCGAACTCGCGCGACATGCCAAGGAGCTCGTGGGCGCGCGCTTGAAGGGAACTTAGCCAGGGAGCGGAAGGGGCGCGCGAGGCGAGCTATGAGAGCGCCCGTCGCGCGAGACGTGGGGCAGAAGCACCGAGGTAGCGATGGCGACGAAGAATCGAGATCGAAAAGAGGTCCAGCAGCTCATCGAGATGGGGAAGTCGAAGGGGTTCCTCACTTACGACGAAGTGAACGACGCGCTGCCGGCCGACATGGCGCAGCCCGAACAGATGGACGACGTGCTCGGTGCTCTCGGAGACGAGGACATCGAGATCGTCGACGCCGCGACGCAGGTGAAGATCGCGCCGACTCGCATCATCCACGAGCAGGCGGAGCAGAAGAACGCCCGCAACGGCGAGGGCCAGGCGCCGACGTCGACGCCGCCGAAGGCCGAGGAAGACGTCGACGGGTACTACTCCAAGAGCAACGACCCCGTGCGCATGTACCTGCGCAAGATGGGGAGCGTCTCGCTCCTCACGCGCGAGGGCGAGGTCGAGATCGCCAAGCGCATCGAGCAGGGCGAGCACATGATCCTCTCGGCGATCCTCAACTCGCCGGTGGCGGTGCGCGAGATCATCGATCTCGGCGACACGCTCAGGAAGCACAAGATTCGCGTCAAGGACATCATCCGCGACGCCGACGACGAGAACGCCGAGTTCGACGAGGAGGAAGCGGACCGCCGCATCCTTCGCCTCATCGACAAGGTGAAGCACCTCGAGAAGGTGGCGACGGATCTCAAGGAGACGCTCTCGACTTGCGCGGCGTCGCGCCGCAAGGGCATCGAGGCGGAGGCCGACGCCAACCAGCAGAAGATGGTCGAGACGCTCGAGGAGATGCGCCTCAACAAGAAGACCATCGACAAGGTCGTCGCCAAGCTGCGCTCCCTCATCCAGAAGATCGAGCGCGCCGAGAGCGGCGTCGTCGACCTGGCGAAGCGCGCGGCCGTCGAGGCCGACGTGCTCCGCAAGGAGGCCCGCCAGGCGCGCGGCGACGCGAACGCCGAGCGCAAGTACAAGCGCAAGTACGGCGTGACGCCGGACGACGTGCTCGGCGCCCACTCGGCGGCGCAGAAGAACCTGAAGAAGGTGGAAGAGGAGCTGCAGCTCGACGTCAAGGAGCTGCGCACCACCTACGACGCGATCCGCGAGGGCGAGCGCCTCGCCGACAAGGCGAAGGCGGAGCTCGTCGAGGCGAACCTGCGCCTCGTCGTCAGCATCGCGAAGAAGTACACGAACCGCGGCCTGCAGTTCCTGGACTTGATCCAGGAGGGCAACATCGGCCTGATGAAGGCGGTCGACAAGTTCGAGTACAAGCGCGGCTACAAGTTCAGCACCTACGCGACGTGGTGGATCCGTCAGGCCATCACGCGCGCCATCGCCGATCAGGCGCGCACCATCCGCATCCCGGTGCACATGATCGAGACGATCAACAAGCTGATCCGCACCAGCCGCTACCTCGTGCAGGAGTACGGCCGCGAGCCGACGCCCGAGGAGATCGCCGAGAAGATGGAGCTCCCGCTCGACAAGGTGCGGAAGGTCCTCAAGATCGCCAAGGAGCCCATCAGCCTCGAGACGCCCATCGGCGAGGAGGAAGATTCGCATCTTGGCGACTTCATCGAGGACAAGAGCGTCGTGTCCCCGGCCGAGGCCGTGATCAACATGAACCTCGCCGAGCAGACGCGGAAGGTGCTCAAGACGCTGACGCCGCGCGAGGAGAAGGTCCTCCGCATGCGCTTCGGCATCGGCGAGAAGAGCGACCACACCCTCGAGGAGGTCGGTCAGGACTTCGAGGTCACCCGCGAGCGCATCCGCCAGATCGAGGCGAAGGCGCTCCGGAAGCTCCGCCACCCCTCGCGCAGCAAGCAGCTCAAGTCCTTCATTGAGTCGTAGCCGGGCGGCGGCGCTCGTCGCGCTGCTGTCGTTCACCTCCGCCTGCGAGCGGGGGTGCGCCAAGGGCTGGTTCGAGAAGCACGGGGTGGGGGAGCAAGGGTTCGCCCCGCAGGGGGCAGCCCCCATGAACGCGCTCGACTGCCCCGACGGGCTGGCGCGGTGCACCGGCGGGGTCGTCGAGGCGTCGCGTCTCGCGTCGATTCCGCAGCCTTGCAAGGGGGCGCCGGAATCGTGCGTCTGCCCCTGGGAGCGCCTCGGGGCCTGCGAGGAGCGGTGCGTCGCCGACGGCCTCGAGATGGTCGTCGATCGCGCCGTAGCTCTGCCGCAGCTCTGCGCGCCGGGGCCCGATTCGGGGACGCTGGCCCGGATCGCCACGGGCACCGGCGCTCCCCAGCCCGCCGAGTGCGACGAAGACGTGGCGTATCGATGCTCCGCAGGTGCCGTCGTCGCCTGCGCGGAGCATCGCGTCGTCGGCGCTTGCGAGCGCGGGTGCTTCGCCGAGGGAACCGAAGTCGGAGCCGACGTTCCCATCAACCGCGAAGCAGCCTTCGCGATCTTGTGTTCGCGGTGACGCGTAACGCGCGTCTCTGACACGCGCGTCCTGCGCGGCGCACGACGAACGCAAGAATCTCGCGCCACAAACGTGACTGCCTACATCCGGCTCCAATACCCTTACATTCACGACGTTTCGCACGGTTCTTCGCGGATCCACGTGGCTCTCCGCAGACTCAGCGTGCGACCCGTCCGGCAGCGATTCCGCCCGCTTCGAGGTCGTTTTTGGTGCGGATCGTTGCTTGCTACGTCAAAGGGAAGAGAGAAACCGCCCACGCGTAGAAGCGGGGGCAAAAGGAGGCGCGCGGTCGGTAAGACGCGCGTTGGCGGGTAGGTCCATGCGTCGCAGTAGGGCGTTCATAGCTTTCGGAATCCTGCTGGTGGTGCTCGCCATCGGCACCATCAGCACGCGGTCGCAGGCCGCCGGGAAGGACGGCGCCGGTCCGGCAGCCGCCCCGGTCGCCGTGACGCAGGCCGCCGGAGCTCATGCGAAGCTCGAGCTGCTGCCCCTGATGGCCTCCCGCGAGGTGCCCGTCTTCGGCCGCTTCGTGAAGCCGGGCGGGTCCCCGGATGTCCTGCCTTCCGACGCTGCCTGTCCGCCCGACATGGTGGAAGTCGAGGGCGACTACTGCCCCTACGTGGAAGAGAAGTGCCTGCGCTGGCTGGATCCGGTCACCAAGCTCCAGTGCGCCGAGTTCGAGAAGCCCGCCGCCGGCGCCCCCCACTGCTACATGAAGACGCAGCACCAGCGGTTCTGCGTGGACCGCTACGAGTGGCCGAACAAGTCCGGCGCGATGCCGCAGCTCATGGCGAGCTGGGTCGAGGCGAAGGCGAGCTGCGAGAGCATCGGCAAGCGCCTGTGCAACGACACCGAGTGGACCCTCGCCTGCGAGGGCCCCGAGATGCAGCCCTATCCGTACGGCAGCGGGTACACGCGCGACGACGCCGCCTGCAACATCGACAAGCCGTACATCTGGCCGCATCCCGAGAAGGTCTACGACCCGCGCACGAGCGCCGAGGAGCTCGCCCGGCTCGACCAGCGTGAGCCGTCCGGATCGCGCAGCTCCTGCGTGAGCCCGTACGGCGTGCACGACATGACCGGCAACGTCGACGAGTGGGTCGTCAACGCGTCGCAGTTCGGGAAGCCGTTCGTCAGCGGCCTGAAGGGCGGCTACTGGGGCCCGGTCCGCACGCGCTGCCGGCCCATGACGACCGCGCACGAGCCGACGTTCCGCTACTACCAGATCGGCTTCCGGTGCTGCGGGGACGCGCACCAGGCCGACGTGGGCACGGCGCCGCTGGCGTCGCTCTAGCCGCAGTCGGCTAGTCCGCGCCGCCGTCGGGCCCGCCGTCGGGTCCCTGCGGGGGCTGCGGGCGCTTGTGCGGGGGCGGGTCGCCGTACTCGCGGCGCATCTTGGAGGCCAGCTCGTCGAGCAGACGCTGCTCGTGGTAGCTCGGGTTCTGCGGGAGCTGCGCGAGCACGCTGACGGGGTTGTCTTCCTCGGCCCCGTGTACGAACTCGAGCGTGCCCGGGCTCACCTTGTTGTCGCTCGGCGACTTGTAGTCGAAGACCAGGTAGCCGTTGGCCTTGTCCTTCTCGGTCACCTTCCAGCCGTTGTCCACGACGACCAAGCGCACGGCGGCGTTCCAGGTCCGGTCGTAGCCGTAGGGCGATTCGTAGGTCGACTTGGCGTCCGCGCCCGGCGCGCTCAGCGTGATGGCGCACGTGACGGCGCCACCCGCGACGATGCCGACGAGCGCCGCTTTGAAGGCACCCCAGCTCATGGCACCCACGCTTATCGAAGCGAGGGATCTGGGGCCAAGTTTTCAGTCTGGTGTTCGAGTCCGCACTCTTCGAGCGTGCGGACTCACTGCGCGGCTTCCGTCGGTGCGACGTCGAGGTCGGCCTGCTCCAGCGCCTTCAGGCCGCCCTCCATGCCGTGCCGCTGCAGCCAGAGCATGCCGACCCCGCCCGCCACGAGCTGGAAGATCACCTGCGACGCGTACATGAGAAACACGTATGCCGCGCCCGGCCCGATGACGATGTTCGTGGGGTAGTACATCGTCATGCCGGCGTAGATGCCCGCCTGGAAGACGCCCAGCATTCCCGGGGGCCCGGGGATGAGGATGGCGCAGCCGAGCATCCCCATGAGGGCGCACGACTCGCCGAAGGTGACCGCGCTCCCGTCGGCGTGCACGACGCCGCTGCCCCACGCGAGCAGCCACATGCCGAGCGCGTTGAGCGCCCAGTATGCGGTCGTCTCGGCGAAGAACCCGGCGGCCTCGCGCCCGCGACCGAAAACATGCAGTCCATCCACGGCCTTCTCGACCAGCCCTGCGAGCTTCTCGGCAAGGCGCATCGACACCTTGCCCACGATGAGAAGGGTCATGCGGTGGGCCCACGATCTCGCGAAGTAAAAGACCGCGATGGTCGCGAAGAGGGTGCAGAACAGCCCGAGCATCACGAAGCCGCTCATGCGCACGTGCTCGACCGACACGGGGATGCCCACGACCCGGTCGGGCAGCGGCACGACGTGGGGGACGAAGATGAGGGCGACCGCGAGCACGATGCTCAGGTAGAGGCCGTCGATGACGCGCTCGACGACGATCGAGCTCGTCGCCGCGGTCATCGTGATGGCGCGCTCCCCGGAGCGCCGGTCCTGCGGTCGCGTGCGGATCATGTACGGCCGCACGAACTCGCCGATTCGGAACGGCATGACCAGGATGGCCGCGAAGCCCACCATGGACACCGCGAAGAGGCGCGCCTTCGGAACCTCGGCCACGCCGCGCAGCAGGAAGCGCCAGCGCACGCTGCGGAACCAGGCGAACCCCAGCAGCGTCAGGAAGTAGACGGGGAGGACCCACCAGCGGACGAGGCTGAAGTCGCCGCCCTCGGGGACGATCTTGAGGCCGCCCTTGTGCAGCGTGAACCAGATGCCCAGCGTGATGAGCAGCGACGCTAGGAGCTTGCCCTTGTGGCGCCGGAGAAACTCCACCCGGCTGGTCCTATAGCACGAGGGTCGCGGTCGCTAGAGGCTCCAGTAACGCAGGTTGCGGCCCAGCCGTTGCGCCTGGAGGGCGCTCTTGACGTCAATGACGACGCCGCCGTCGTTCACCATCGACGCGAGGCGCTCCTGGCCCAGGTCGAGGTACCACTTGTGGCTCACCGCGAGCACCAGGGCGTCGAGGCGCACCATCTCCTCCAGCGGCGAGAGCTTCACGCCGTACTCGTGCTGAGCCTCGGCCGGCAGGGCCACCGGGTCGTGCACGATGGCGTCGATGCCGAACTGCTGCAGCTCGCGCAGGATGTCGGGCACCTTGCTGTTGCGGATGTCGTTGCAGTCTTCCTTGAACGTGAGCCCCAGGACGCCGACGCGCGCGTGCTTCACGGTGATGTCCGCGTCGATGAGCATCTTGACGACCTTCTGCGCGACGAAGGGGCCCATGTTGTTGTTGATGCGCCGGCCAGCGAGGATCACCTCCGGCTGGTAGCCGAGCTGCTGGGCCTTCATCGTCAGGTAGTACGGGTCGACGCCGATGCAGTGGCCGCCGACGAGGCCCGGCTTGAACTTGAGGAAGTTCCACTTGGTGCCTGCGGCGGCGAGGACGTCGCTCGTGCGGATGTCCATGCGGTCGAAGATGATCGCCAGCTCGTTCATGAGGGCGATGTTGAGGTCGCGCTGGGTGTTCTCGATGACCTTCGCGGCCTCGGCCACCTTGATGCTCTGGGCGCGGTGCACCCCGGCGTCGACGATGGCGCCGTACGCGTCGGCGACGCGCTCGAGCGTCTCGGTGTCCTCGCCGGAGACGACCTTGGTGATGCGCTCGAGCACGTGGTCCTTGTCGCCCGGGTTGATGCGCTCGGGGGAGTAACCGAGCTTGAAGTCCGCGCGAGCCAGGCCGCTCGTCTTCGCGAGGATGGGCCCGCACACCTCCTCGGTGACCCCCGGGTAGACCGTGGACTCGTAGACGACGACAGCGCCCTTGGAGAGCGCGCGGCCGACCGTCTCGCTGGCGCGCTCGACGGGCGTGAGGTCCGGCACGTTGTTCTCGTCCACCGGCGTCGGCACGGCGACGACGAAGAAGGTGCGCCCGGCGAGGTCCTTCGGGTCGCTCGTCATGCGCAGCTTGGTGCTCTCGAGCACCTCGGCGGACTGCTCGTGGTTGCGGTCGAAGCCGCGACGCAGCTCGTCGACCTTCTCGCGATGGATGTCGAACCCCACCACGTCGTCGAACTTGCGCGCGAACGCGAGCGCGACGGGCAACCCCACGTACCCCAGACCGATGACCGCGATTCGTTCCTTCGTCTGCATCTGTCAGTTCCTTCTAGGTTCGGCTCGGCCCGGCGTGGCTCTCGAGCAGGATGCCACGTGGGCCGTCGGAAAGCAGGCGCTGGGCCTCGCCCGCGCCGACGAGGCGCTCGAGGCGTTCGATGGCCTCGAGGACGACGTCGACGTCGCGAGGCTTGTGCGCGTCGGAGCAGGCCGCCTCGTAAGCGTCCTCCTCCAGGAGCTTCTCGGCGGCGCGCTGGGGGGCTCGTCCGTACTTTCCGACGAGCGCGCACACGTCGAGGAGCAAATGTGCCCCCGCATCGAGGAGCGGATCGAGGCAGGCGTCGTCCTTCCAGACCGGGTCGTAGCGCTCCGGGTGGGCGAGGACGGGGACGAGCCCGGCGCGGCGAAGGTCGAAGAACCGGTGCTGCAGGCGGGCCGGGAAGGGCCCCTGGCCCAGCTCCACGAGCACCGCGCCGCCGCCGGGGTAGGGGAGACCCTCGCCGCGAACCAGGCGGCCGAAGACCACGTCGTCGAAGAAGTGCTCGCTCGCCAGGTGGACACGGGGAAGCTCGCCGGCCGCATCGGTACTCGCCGACAGGATCGGGTGCATGGCGGCGAATGCACGTTCGAGGCCGCCGCGATCGTTGTCGAACATGCCGGGGCGCATGTGGGGGGTGGCGACCACCGTGTCGAAACCGACGGAGCGAAGGCCCCGGAGCATGGCGAGGGATTCGTCGCCCGAGCGGGCGCCGTCGTCGATGGACGCGACCCAGTGGCA
>DASVWO010000091.1:0-7475 GCA_036393165.1 Polyangiaceae bacterium
CTCGAGCATCTTCATGGCCTTCTCGGCAGCGTCCTTCTCGTCGACGACCTCCTGGAAGTCCTTCATCAGGCCGACGACGTCGCCCATGCCGAGCACGCGGCTCGCCATCCCCTCGGGCCGGAACTCCTCGAACTTGTCGAGTGTCTCGCCGATGCCCGCGAAGCGCACCGGCGCGCCGGTCACTTCCTTCACGCTGAGGGCCGCGCCGCCGCGCGCATCGCCGTCGAGCTTCGTCAGCACGACGCCCGTCAGCCCGAGCCGGTCGTGGAACGCCTTGCTCGTCTTGACGGCGTCCTGGCCGATCATGGCGTCGACCACGAGCAGCACGTTCTGCGGCTCGACGGCGCCCTTGATGTCGTGAAGCTCCTGCATCAGCGGCTCGTCGATCGCGAGCCGGCCGGCGGTGTCGTACACGATGACGTCGTTCTTGCCGGCGCCGCGCGCCTGGGCGAGGGCCTGCTTGCAGATGTCGAGCGGGCTCGCGCCCGGCACGTTGAACACCGGCACGCCGATCTGCTCGCCGAGGATCTTGAGCTGCTCGACCGCCGCCGGACGCTGCATGTCGGCCGCGACGAGCATCGGGGAGTGCCCCGCCTTCTGCAGCCAGCGCGCGAGCTTCGCGCAGGTCGTCGTCTTACCCGAGCCCTGGAGACCCACCATCATGATGCCGGTGGTCTGGCCCTTGGACGCCATCTGGAGCGGCGGGCCCTCGCCCGGGCTCATGAAGGCGATGAGCTCGTCGTGGCAGATCTTCACGAAGACGTCGCTCGCCGCGACCTTCACCGTCCCGCCGTCGCCACCCTTGGTGCGCGTACGGACGACCTCGCCCAGCGCCTTCTCCTTCACTCGGGCGAGGAATGCCTTCACGACGCCCAGCTCGACGTCGGCCTCGAGCAGCGAGAGCCGGACCTCGCGCAGCGCCGAGTCGACGTTCTGCTCGGTCAGCTCCGTCAGCCCTGCCAGGCGATTTCTCGCCGCCTTGAAGCCCTTGGCGAGCGCGTCGAACATGCGTGAAGGCGGGGCTTAGCACAGGGCACGCCGGAAGACCGGCGCCAGAGGCGCAGGGGAAGCTCGGCGGAGGGCGCCAGAGTGAGACGCGGGGGCTGGCAAGGGACGCCAGGGTGAGACGCGTGTTTGTGGAAGAAGATCAGAAGATCAAAAGATCAAGAAGGGGGTGGGGGTGGAAGGTAGAGGCGCTTGAGGCCGCGGCGCAGGGAGGGGACGTTGAAGTTGACGAGGAGGCCGACCGGCACCTCTGTCAGGCGCATGTAGGTCATCAGCTGGGCGGAGTGGACCGGGAGCAAGGCGTCCACGGCCTTAATCTCGACCAGGATGCGGCCTTCGACGAGCACGTCCAGGCGGAAACCGCAGTCATCGACGGTCACGCCCTTGTAGACGAGCGCCACCGGGCGCTGCCGCTCGAACCATAGCCCCCTCAACTGCAGCTCGCGACAGAAGCACGCTTCGTACGCCCCCTCGAGCAGCCCAGGGCCCAGCGCCCTGTGCACCTCGATCAGCGCCCCGATGACCCTGTCGGACCCATCCCCAAACCTTTTGATCTTCTGATCTTCTTGATCTTCTTCCACACCCACTTGTCGGCCGCTTGCGCCCCGAGTTGCGTCACCCCCCGACCTGTAGCCGCAGATTGGCGAGCTTCTCGTCGCAGCTCCGCATCCTGTCCCTCCCCTCCTTGAGGAGCTTCTCGGCCTCGTCGAGCTTGCCGGGAAGCGCCTGCGCTTCGGGCGAGCTGCGGTCGAGCGCGCCACGCTCGATGTCCCCCACCCTCGCGGCCACCTCGTCCTTGAGGGCCAGCGCGTGCGTCGTCGCATCGACGGCCGCCACGCAGTCGGCCTTCGCGTCGCACACGCGGGCATCGCTGCACGTCACTTCGGAGACGGCCCTCGCCCGCGCGGGCTTCATCGGCCCCTCCGTCCGTCGATAGGCCTCGACCGCCGACGCGAGCGTGTCCGCCTCGCGCTTCGCCGTCGCCGTGCAAGCCGCGACCAGCATCAGGACGAGGACGACCGCGAGCCGCACCCGCAGGAGGCTACTGACCGCAGAAGAGCGGCGCCACCTGCATGTACGCCGCCTGCGCCGTCGCCCCCGACTGGGGCATGCACACGCCGGCGGCGCTCGTCGTCAGGTCGCCGCACGCGGTCGGCACCGCGCTCGCGAACGACGAGCACGTCGACGACCCTGCCTGCTGCTCGCACGTCGCGAACTGCTGGAACGTCGCGCTCGTCCCCTGGGCCGCCCAGCACGCGTTGCACGACTGCTGGCGGCACGCGATGGCGGCCGAGTACGCCGCGCCGCATCCGCTGGCGCTCGGGTCGCCCATCGCGTTGGCGATGCACCCGGCGACGTTGACCGTCCAGTACGCCTCGTTCTCGTGCCACACGATCGCCGCCGCCTTCGCGTCGGTGTCCTGCGACTGCAGGCACGACGCGCAGCTTCCGTTCGCCTGCACGAAGGTGCCGCACGTCTGCGCCGAGATCGGCGGCGTCAGGCACGCCGTGTAGAAGCCCGAGATCTGCGTGGCGCTGCAGGCCTTCTGCTTCCACGCCTCGGGCGGCGTCCACTTCGGCGAGTACCCGCCCACGCTCTGCGGGTCGCACGTGACCGCCGGAGGGGTATTGCCGAAGGTTCCGGCGTCGTTGTTGAAGCTCCCCGCGTCGCCGTTGGTGAGGGGCGGAGGAGCCGCATCCTTCGGGCCGGCGGGGAACTGGTTGGGGTCGGCGCCGCTGCACGCACACAGGGCGACAGCGAGCGAAGACGCGAGCGAGAGCTTCAGGAGGGCACGCATGGCGATGCTCCTCTGAAGCAAGAAGTCTGCACGGACCCGCGAACGCGAACCCGTATGCGCGCGCTGTCAATTTCCTCTCGGAGCATCGATTTTCCCCGTAGATGCTGGGACTTCGGAGATCCAAGTGATGCCGAAAGGACGCATCACGCACGTGCCGACGATCCACCTGCTGCGCGGAGATCCACGGGGCTCCGCGCATCGTCTCGCGTCGCTCGACGTTGGCCCCGCGCATGCACTCGCTCGCGACGCCATGATCAATCGCAGCGCGCTGGTCGGTGTCGTCGGTATCGTCGCTGGACTCGGTGGTTTCGCCGCCTGCGGAAGCGGGCCGCAAGGCCCCTCCATCTCTCCGTCGAGCAACCCTGCGAGCGTCACGCTCGACATGAAGGATGCGAACGGAAACCACATCGGCTCGTGCAGCGGCACGCTCGTGAGCCCCACCGCGGTGCTCACCGCCGGACACTGCGTCGTGGCGGCGCACGGCTGGGCCGTGCAGACGCCCGACGGACAGAGCGCGAACGGCGCCCTCTGGTGGTCGACGTGGCGCGACTTCGAGTCGAGCTGGAGCCACCCGGCGCACTCCGACGTGGCCGTGCTGCTCCTCGACCGGCCCCTCTTCATCTCGACGTACCCGACCATCGCGAGCTCGGTGGCCGACGACGGCACGCAGCTGGCGCGCATCCGCCGGTCCAGCGCGAGCTCGGTCGACGCGACGCAGTTCAAGGCGGTCACCTCGCCGGTGACGGCCGGCGTCGACATGGGCTTCCCGCTCTCCTACACGATGCAGCCCGTCGGCTTCGAGGGCGACACCGACACGGGCGGCGCCGTCATCGACCCGTCGTCGAACACCATCTACGGCGTCGTCTCGAGCCGCGGCGTGCAGACGGGCAACATCTACGTCGCGCGCGTCGAGTATCTGCGCGACTGGATCCTCTCGGTCGCCTCGTGCAACCCGCCGATGCAGACGCAGTGTCACCCCAGCTCGAGCAGCGGTGGCAGCGGCTCCAGCGGCGGCAGCACGAGCAGCTCCGGCGGCGGAAGCAATGGCAGCAGCAGCTCCGGCGGCTCGTCGAGCAGCGGCAGCGGCGGCTGGGGCAGCAGCGGCGGCGGATCGAGCAACGGCGGCTCGAGCAGCGGCGGCGGCGACAACGACGGCGGCACCTGCAATCCGCCTCCGCCTCCTCCGCCTCCTCCCATGACCGGGTACGACGGCGGCTGCTACAGCGGCTCGGGCAGCGGTGGCGGCGGCACCAACGGTGGCGGCAGCAACGGCGGCTCGAACAGCAGCGGCTCGGGCAGCGGCGGCGTGGGTGAGCCCGACGGCGGCAACGTGGTGCTCGTTCCCGACGGCCCCGGGTGCTTCGACAACCTCTGCGGCGGCTGCGGCGTCGACCCGAACTGCCAGGACGGGCAGCAGGACTACGGCGGCTGCGGCTGCACCGGCGGGTCCGGCGGCGGCTTCGAGGCCGGTCCGACGCAGTAAGTCGAAACCTCGACCATCGCTCCCACTAGAGGTGCGCGCGAGCGTGCTAAAAGGCACGCGTGACCTCCGTCATCCCTCGCGAGCAGCACGAGGGCGAGCCCACGCTCGCTCCCGAGCTGCTCGTCCGCATCCACGACGTCATGGTCCGGTCGCGCTGCCTCGAGGAGCGCATGATCCGGATGAACAAGCAGGGCGACGGCTACTTCTGGATCGGCGGCCCCGGGGAAGAGGCGCTCAACGCGCCGCTCGGCATGCTGGTGCACAAGGGGCAGGGCCCGCAGTTCGACTACCTGCACCTGCACTACCGCTCGAGCGCGACCGTGCTCGCGATGGGGGCCGACCCCGTGGACGCGCTGCGGCAGATGAAGAACACCGTGACCGACCCGTACTCGGGCGGGCGGAACTTCTGCAATCACTACTCGATGCGCAAGTGGAACGTCGTGCCCGTGAGCTCACCCATCGAGGTGCAGTTCTCGATGGCGCCCGGGACGGCCCTCGCGAACAAGCGCGCCGGCGGACGCGGGATCACCATCGTGCAGGGCGGCGACGCCGGCACGGCCGAGGGGGACTTCCCGACGTGCCTCGTCTGGGTGTCGCGCCCGGGGGCAGAGCTGCCGTGCCTCATGATCGTCGCGAACAACCAGTGGGGCATCTCGACGCCGGCGAGCGAGCAGCACGGCGAGAAGCACATCGCCGACCGCGGCAAGGCCTTCGGGATCCGCACGGCCGTGATCGACGGGAACGATCCCGAGGTGTGCTACCGCGAGCTCAAGAAGGCGATGGACTACGTCCGCACGGAGCGCAAGCCGTTCCTCCTCGAGGCGATGGTCTCGCGCCTCTACGGGCACTCGTCGGCGACCGGGTCGAACTTCATCACCGAGGAGAACGACTGCCTGCCGATGTTCGAGAAGAAGCTCGAGGAGCGGAAGATCCTCACGCGGGCACAGATGGACGAGCTCCGGGCGCGCGTCACGCAGGAGTTGCTCGAGGCGAGCAAGCGCGTGCGCGAGGAGCCGCAGCCGAAGGAAGAGGACATCTGGAAGCACGTCTTCTCGGAGCGTGACCTCGTGCACGAGGGCGCGCAGAAGGGCAACGGGGCGAGCTGATGGCGACGCTGGTCCAGGCGATCCGGCTCGCCCTGCACGTGGGCGAGGAGCGGCACGGGGTGACCGACATCTTCGGCGAGGACGTGGGGCCGCCGCTCGGCGGCGTCTTCACGCAGAGCCAGGGGCTGCGCACGGCGTGGAACTCGCCGCTCGACGAGCGCGGCATCGTGGGCACGGCCATCGGGCTGGCGCTCGCGGGGCAGCGGCCGGTCGCGGAGGTCCAGTTCTGCGACTACGCGTTCAACGCGATCGACCTGATGAAGCTCGCGGGCGGCATCTGCTGGTCGTCGGCGGGGGACTACAACTGCCCGATGGTCCTGATGACGCCCGTGGGGAGCGGCATCCGCGGGAGCCTCTATCACTCGCACTCGTTCGACGGGCAGGCGACGCGTCTTCCGGGGTGGAAGATCGTGATGCCGAGCAACCCGCTCGACGCGTACGGGCTGATGCTGTCGGCCATCCTCGATCCGAACCCGGTGATGTACCTGCCGCCCAAGGCGCTGCTTCGCGCGAAGGCAGGACCGGGAGAGCAGATCCCCGGCGAGCCGGATGACGCGCGCACGCTGTCGAAGATGATCGACGCGCCGCTGGGCGATCGCAGCAAGTGGCGACCCGAGTGGCCGGAGGTGGGCGACTTCTTCGTCCCCCTCGGGACGGCACGCGTGGCGCGGACGGGGAGCACCGTCACGGTGGTCACGTACGGACGCATGGTGCCGGTGGCCCTGCAGGCGGCCGAGCAGGTGGCAGCCGAGGGCATCGACACCGAGGTCATCGACCTTCGCAGCCTCCACCCGTACGACTGGGAAGCGATCAAGGCGTCGGTGAAGAAGACCAACCGCGTCCTCTTCCTCAACGAGGACACCGAGATCACCAACTTCGGCGAGCACCTGGTGCGCAGGACGGCCGAGGAGCTCTTCTACGATCTCTTCGCCCCCCCGAAGCTTCTGGCGGGCGCCCACGTCCCGGGCATCGGCCTGGCCGACAACCTCGAGCACGGCAGCGTCCCCCAGCTCCCGGGCGTCGTCGCGACGCTGCGCGAGCTCGCCAAGCACGAACCCTGAGGCAACGAGACCGGGCGTGAAGAAGGCCTCCTCCACGCTTGGAGACCCCCGCCTCCTTGCATGAAGGAGGGCTCCACCATCCTTCCTCATCCGATCAGGGTGCTCTCGCGTCCCGCCCCGACGGGCGTGCACCCAGCACCGCCACGCTGGCCCCGACGACCACCAGCAGTGCGCCGAGCCACTCGACCGTCGATGGCAAGGCGCCCATGGATGCACCGATGAGGATGGACCCGAGCGTCTCCCCCGGGGAAACGAGGGCGACGATGGACGCCGGGACACGACGCGACGCGCGCTGGAGAAGGGTGTGCCCCACCGCCGTAGGAACGAGCCCTAGGGCCAGGACGGCCAGCCACGACGCGCCGCTCGGAGCGATCCGCGCGTCGCCGGGCGCGAACGGCACGGCGACGGCGAGCGTGCACGCGGCGATGGCGAACACGCACGCCGCGTACGAGGTGGTCGGCATGGCGCTTCCGATCCATCTCGCGAACGCCACGTACACGCCGTAGACCGCGACGGCCCCCAGCACGAGCGCATCCCCGATCAGCGTGTGCTCCCCCTGCCCCGCTCCGCGCGCGACGACCGCCGCACCCGCAGTCGCCAGCGCGATCCCCACCTGCTCCCGAGCATTGGGTCGCGCCCCGAACGCGACCCACGCCGCCAGCACGACCGCCAGCGGCTCGAGCGACACGAGCGCCGCCGCCGCAGGCAACGACGTCGCCAGGAGCCCTCCCAGGAAAAGCGCGAAGTGCAGCCCCAGCAGCACCCCTCCCCCGATGACCGCGATCCGTCCGCGCGCATCGAGCCCCGCGACGGCTCTCCACGTCGCCCGCGGCGCCATCGCGAGCAACACGATCGCACCCACGGCGCACCTCCCAGCCCCGATCTGCGCAAACGAGAGCCCGTGCGCCACCTTCGCCAGCGGACTGCTCGTCGCCGCCGCGGCCGCCGCCAGCGCCACCAGCAGCAACTCACTTCTTCGGAACCTGGCCGCGCTCAGTAGCTGTCCTTCGGCTCTTCCTTCG
>DASVWO010000092.1:0-19980 GCA_036393165.1 Polyangiaceae bacterium
GTCAGGTCGAACGACGCGCCGATCTCGGCGAGCGTGCGCTCGGTGCCGCCGTCGAGGCCGAAGCGCATGCGGAGGACCTGGGCCTCGCGCGCGGTGAGCGTCGCGAGGAGGTCGCGCGTGCCCTCGACGAAGCGCTTGCGCAGCAGCGAGTCGAGCGCGTCGTCGCCCTCGGTGTCGGCGACGAAGTCGACGAGGCGCGCGCTCCCGTCCTCGCCGGCGGGCGTCTCGAGACTGACCGGCTCGCGGCGCGCCATGACGGCCATCTGCGCCTTCGCGACGGGGAGCCCCACCTCGTGCGCCAGCTCCTCGAGCGTCGGCTCGCGTCCGACGAGCTGCGCGAGGCGGCTGCGCGCCGAGGCGATGCGATTGCCCGTCTCCACCATGTGCACCGGCGTGCGGATGGTGCGCCCCTGATCGGCGATGGCGCGCGTGATCGACTGGCGGATCCACCACGTCGCGTACGTCGAGAACTTGAACCCGCGCTTGTAGTCGAACTTGTCGACCGCGCGCATCAGGCCGATGTTGCCCTCCTGGATCAGGTCCGCGAGCTGCAGGCCTTGCCCGGTGTGCTTCTTCGCGATCGAGACGACGAGGCGCAGGTTGGCCTCGATGAGCTCCGCCTTCGCGCGATCCGCGTCGCGCTCGCCGGCGCGAACCTGCGCGAGGGTCGTCCGCGTCGCCCGGACCTCGTCGCTCGACTCGCGCAGACGCGCGACGACACGGACGAGCACCGAGCGGGTCAGGCGCATCTCGACGAGCGCCGAGCACACCTTCGCTCTCTTGCCGGCGAGCGCCCGCAACCGCTTGCGTAGAGCGCGCGCCAGGTCGTGCACGGGGTTGAAGAGGGCGAGCAGCGTGTCGCGCGCCGCCGCCTCGTCCTCCTCGTCGGCCGGGTTGCGCGTGACGTCGCGCGCCTTCGCCTTGCCCTCGCGCAACTCCTCGCCCACCGCGGCGAGCTCACGCACGGCCATGGGGCAAGCGACGAGCGCGCGCACGATGCGGTGCTCGGCGGCCTCGATGCGCTGAGCGAGGACGACTTCTCCCTCGCGCGTCAGCAGCGCGACGCGTCCCAGCTTTCGGTAGTACGCGCGTACCGAATCCTCGTCCGCGGCCATCTCGGTGCTCGGTGACGTCAGTGCCGCTTTCTTCACTGGATTCACGCCTCCCTGCGCGACCTCTTCTTTCCAGGGGGAGAAGCTCGAGTCCAGCTGTGCAGAAGCTCTTCCGAAACAATCGCTGGGACATTGTGCGACTCATGAGTTGTCGAGCGGCTCAACCGTCGCGGCGCGACCCGAGCGAGCGCGCTGGCACGGCCGCCTCGAAACAAGAAACCGGCACGCTTCGCGCTAGCGATCGGACCGGATGGCTCAATCGGACGGCGATCGAAAAACCGCAGGGACCGACGGCACTTTCGGATGGATCAGGTGGGCGATCCCGCTCGTCCTCGTGGCAATCCTGCTTCTCTCGGAAGCGTTCGCCGACCGGAAGCCGAACCTGCCTGCCATCGACTACTCGCAGTTCTACGCGTACGTCGAGGACGGCAAGGTCGCGCGCGTCACGATCCAGGGACAGACCGTCACCGGCACGCTCAAGGCGCCGGAGAAGACCGACGGCAAGTCGGTCACCGAGTTCGCCACGACGCTGCCGGCGCAGCAGGACCCGAGCCTGCTGCCGCTCCTCCGCGACAAGAGCGTCGACGTGAAGGCGGAGGCGGAGCAGCCCTCGATGTGGGGGCCGCTCGTGCTGACGTTCCTGCCGTGGGTGCTCGTCATCGGCGCGTGGCTCTGGTTCGCGCGACGAACGCGCGCGGCGCTGGGCAGCGGCGTCGGCGGCCCGCTCCAGACGGTGCTCAAGGGGCGGCCGCACAGGTTCGAGCGCCAGGACCACGTGCGCATCCGGTTCGACGACGTGGCCGGGCTCGGCAACGCCAAGCGTGACCTGCAGGAAGTCGTCGAGTTCCTGCGGACGCCGGAGCGGTTCCAGCGCCTCGGCGGCAAGCTCCCGCGCGGCGTGCTGCTCGTCGGCCCGCCCGGGACGGGCAAGACGCTCCTGGCGCGCGCGGTCGCCGGCGAGGCCGAGGTGCCCTTCTTCTACGTGAACGGCTCGGAGTTCATCCAGCTGTTCGTCGGCGTGGGCGCGGCGCGCGTGCGCGAGCTCTTCGACGAGGCGAAGGCGGCGGCGCCGGCCATCGTGTTCATCGACGAGATCGACGCGGTGGGCCGGTCGCGAGGCGCGGGGCTCGGCGGCGGCAACGACGAGCGCGAGCAGACGCTCAACCAGCTGCTCTCCGAGATGGACGGGTTCACGCCGAACAATCACACGGTCGTCGTCGCGGCGACGAACCGACCGGACGTGCTCGATCCGGCGCTGCTGCGGCCGGGTCGCTTCGACCGTCGCGTCATCATCGACCGCCCCGAGTGCGATGCGCGCCTCGCCATCCTGCGCGTGCACACGCGCACGAAGCCGCTCGCGCCGGACGTCGCGCTCCAGGACCTCGCGCGCGCCACCCCCGGCTTCAGCGGCGCCGACCTGGCGAACCTCTGCAACGAGGCGGCGCTCATCGCGGTCCGCCGCGGCGCCGATGCGCTTGCGCAGCGCGACTTCTCGGCGGCGATGGACAAGATCGTGCTCGGCGATCCGCGCGAGGCGCTGCTCGACCCGGGCGAACGCCGGCGCGTGGCGACGCACGAGGCGGGGCACGCCATCGTCGCCCACTTCACGCCGCACACCGAACCGGTCCGGCGCATCTCGATCCTGCCGCGCGGCATGTCGCTCGGCGCGACGCAGCAGTGGGCGACGCAGGACCGGCACATCATCACGCGGCCGGAGCTCGACGCGAAGCTGCGCGTGCTCATGGGCGGCTACGCCGCCGAGACCGTCGTCTTCGGCGAGACGTCGACCGGCTCGGAGCACGACCTCAAGCAGGCGACCGACTTCGCCTTCCGCATGGTGGCCCACTACGGCATGAGCGAACGCGTCGGGCCCATGTTCCACGAGCAGCGGGTGGAGCACCCGTTCCTGGGGCAGAAGCTCGCCACCGAGACGGGGCTCAGCGACGAGACGGCGCACCTCATCGAGGACGAGGCGCGGCACCTCCTGTCGGAAGCGCTGGAGGCGGCGAAGCGACTCGTCGGAGACAAGCGAGCGGTGCTCGACCGTCTGGTGACCGCGCTGCTCGAGAGCGAAACGCTCGAGCCGACCGACGTCGAGCGCGTCCTGGGCGCAGCGCGCGCTGCGGCATAATCGACCTGCCTGAGATTGCCGGCATCGAAGCGGACGGTACGGTGATCGGGGTGATGAGCGCACGATTGTTCGTGGGCAATCTCTCGCTCGAAACGACCCCGGAGGCTCTGCGCGACACGTTCGCGCCGTTCGGCGAGGTGACCGACGTGCACGTCATCGTCGACCGGTACAGCGGGCGGCCGCGGGGCTTCGCCTTCGTGACCATGGGCTCCTCGGCGCAGGCGGTGGCCGCGATGCAGAAGCTTAACGGGGCGCTGATCGACGGGCGGCCGCTCCGGGTCAACGAGGCCGAAGCGCGGCGACACTGATCGAGTAGAGTGGGGTTCGGTGAGCACGAGCCCGCTACTCCCCCACGTCGAGCGAATCCTGGACGCCGCGCGCATCGCGCCGTCGTGGGGGAACACCCAGCCGTGGCGCTTCCACGTCGAGGGCGAGACCATCTCCTTCCTCGTCGATCAGGAGCGCGAGCCCCGGTACTTCGTCGGGATGGCCCACATCGCCGTGGGCGCGGCCCTCGAGTGCGCGCTCCTTCGCGCGGCCCGCATGGGCGTGACGGTGCGGATCGAGATGCCCGCCGATCACCAGCCCCTCCTGAAGCTGACCGTGTCCGACGCGAAGCGCACCGTCGAGCCGGACAAGGCGCTGATGCGCCGCGCGACGAACCGGCGCCTCTACGACGGGCGCGCCATCGACGACGCAACCTACGGGTGGCTGGTCGAGGCGACGCCACCGCTCGACGGCGTGCGCACGCACTGGTTCGGTCGCGAGCGCGTGCGCGTGATGGGGCCTCTCCTCGAGCAGGCCGAGACCCTCTTCTACGCGAACCCGCGACTGCGTGAGGTCGCCCTCCAGTCCATCCGGTTCGACGTCCGCGACCGCGAGGAGGTGACGAACGGACTGGCCGTGGGGAGCCTGGAGCTCTCTGCCGGCGATCGCATCACCCTCGATCAGCTCCGGCACACCTCCGCGGAGCGTCTGGCCGCGACCGGCGCGGCGCAGAAGATGGGCGCGCGCGCGCGGCGCCTCGTCGAGAGCGCCTCCGGCGTGTGCATCTTCACGCGGCCCGACGGCTCGCGACCCGTGCTCGACGTGGCCGTGGGGCGCGCCATGCTGCGAGCCTGGCTGGCCCTCACGCGCAAGGGTTTCGTGGCGCACCCGATGAGCGCCGTCCAGGTGCTCGACAACGTCCTGGGGATCGAGGGGTCGGCCATGCCGGATCGCGAGCGCGTCGAGGCCGCCGTCTCGGGCGTGCGCTCGGCGTTTCCGAGCGTCGAGAAGGGCGCGTCGATCGCGATGCTCATGCGCTACGGGTTTGCGCCGCCACCCACGACGCTCGCGCGCCGCCTGCCGGTCGAAGAGAGCGTGGCCGGCGACGTCAAGCCCGGAGCGTGAGCGCTTTCGGGAGCAGCTCGACGTCGAGCGGGAGGCCGCCGAGCGGCTCGCCGTCCACGTCGAGCAGAAAGACGCGGCGCGCCCCCTCGTTCTCGATGTCGATCGCGATGCGGTCGCACGCGAAGTGCTGCACCCCGGGCGCCGTTAGGTGCTTGCCCTCGTAGATGCGGCGCGAGAACGTCATGAACGCGAGCTTGCTCGGCGCGTCCATCGACACGACCTCGAAGCGCCCGTCGTCGAGCTTGGCCATCGGCGCCACGTGCATGCCGCTGCCGAAGTACCGCCCGTTGCAGATGGCGATCATGAAGGTGTCGACGCGACGCTCCTGCCGATCCGCGCCGAGCGCCGCGTCGCACCGCAGCCTGCCGCGCTCGCACGCCGCGAGGGCGCGCGCGCTCGCGAGGAAGTAGGCGGCCTTGCCGCCGAGGGCCTTCGAGGTCTCCGCCACGTACCGATCGACCAGGCCGCCCATTCCCGCCGACAGGATGTTGATGAAGTGGCGGGTGCGCTTCTCTCCGTCGCGCGCGCGGTACGTGAGCCGCCCCACGTCGACGCGCGTCTCCCGCCCGCTGGCGATGGCCTCGACGTACGCGTCCAGCCGGTGCTCGATGGCGAGGCTGCGCCGGAAGTCGCCGCCGGTGCCCTGACCGACGTACCCCACGGCGGTCTGGCTGCCGGTGGCCTCGAGGACCCCGTTGGCCACCTCGTGCAGCGTGCCGTCGCCGCCGACCGCGATGACGAGGGCGACGCCCGCGCGCGCTGCGTCGCGCGCGAGATCGATCGCATGCCCGGGCCGCTCGGTCATGGTCACGTCCACCGGTCCGAGGCGGCGCTCGATGACCTGCTTCACCTCGGCGAACATGCGGCCCGCACGGCCGCCGCCGGACCTCGGGTTGACGACGACGAGCGGCGGATCCTTGGGCATCGGGCGCCCAATCCTAATGGCGGGCATGACGCTTGCGAAGGTGCAGCGCGTGCGACTTGCTTCACGCGTCGCGCTCGCCCTCGGCGGCGCGGTCATTCTTGCTTGGCTCGCGCCGGCGTCGAAGGCGCACGCGATGGGTGCCATCGTGAGCTCGCCGCCGGGCGCGTCCTCGCCCGTTGCCCTTCGCGTCGCTGTCGCCGAGGGCGACGAGCCTGGCGCGCAGACGGCGAGGTGGGCGTCGGTCACCGTGCAAGGAAGCGCCACTGCGTTCGCGTGGATCGTTCCAGCACGCCCCGGTGCGCTCCTCGAGCTGTCGCCGGATGCCTGGTTCGAGGCCCTGGAAACGGCGACGGCGCCGCGCGTCGTACCGCCGGACGCGACCCCGCCGTGCGACTTCCCCGGAGGCGCCGAGGTGGAAGGGAGCTTCACGCCCACCGCGACAACCGCGCCAGGGGCAGTCGTCGCGGCGACCGACCGGCCGACGCTCGACGCGGCCCTGGCGAGCTGGGGCCTCTCGATAACGCCGCAGCTCTCGCCGGCGATCGACGCCGTGCTCGGCTCGGGGAGCGAGCTGGTCGCGATGCTCTTCACCGACGTCGGGAGCACCGTCGTCACGCGGACGGTGCGCGTCGTCGACGATGCGCCAGGTGCGGTTCCGCTCTCGCTGCTCACGAGCGCGACGAACGCGGTGCAGGTCACGGCCTTCTCGCTGCGCCCCTCGAGTCCCGCGTTCGGCGCGCAGGCGGACCTCACGGTGGATCCGGCCGCCGTCCTCTGGAGGAGCGACGGAACGTCCACCTACGCGTCGGTGCGCGACACGATGCTCGACGCGAATCCGGGGCAGTGGCTGCTCGAGACCAGCGGCGCCGCCCTCGTGTCGACGCCGACGAAGCTGCCCGATGGCTCGACGGTGCCTTCGCTGACGTCCGCCTACGACGCGCTTCTCGCGAACGGCGGCGATGGCGGCGCGAGCACCGTGGACGATCTCGCCGTCGCGCTCGGGACGGGTGACGCGGGCGGCAGCGAGAACGAGAAGTGGCTGGCCCGAGGACGAACGGTGATCCCTCCGGGCACGCTCGGGCAAGATGCGTCGATCACCGACGGCTCGCCCGAGGGGATCGGGCCCGTGTTGACCGCCGCCCGCTACGCGCAGACGTGCGAGGCGTCGGTTCCCTCGCCTCCACCGCCGGAGCAGGGCAACGGTGGCGGCGGCAGCGGGGGCACGCCTCCGAGTCAGGGAACGAGCAGCGGCGCGGCGGTCAATCTCGGCACCGGAGCAGCGACGGCGGCGGCCGATTCGACCGACGGATGCGGCGGCGATTCCTCGGACTCGAGCGACGGATGCGGCGGCGACTCGAGCTCGAGCAGCGACGGCACCGATTCGAACAGCTCGGATTCGAGCAGCGGCTGCAGCGGCTCGTCGACGGATTCTTCGGGGGACTCGGGCGGCGGCTGCTCGGGCTCGAGCGACTCGTCCTCCAGCAGCGACTGCAGCATGGATTCCGGGAGCCACGGGCGTCGGCGAGCCTCCGGGACCTCACGGTTCCTGCTCTTCCTCGTCGGCGCCGCGGCGCTCTTGCGGCGCCGGCGACGGAATGCGTGCGCTTGAGGTTTGCCCGAGACTCAGCCATACTGTAAAGTTTTACCGAGGGCGTAACATGAGCTTGCTCCGTTTGCGCGCCGTTGCGGTGGCGCTCGCTCTGGGATGCGCGCCGGCCATGTGGCTAGGCGCTTGCGGCAGTGAGCAGTCAACCTCCGGGAACGAGGACGGGGGCGGCGACGGAACGACCGACGGAACCGCGTCCGACGACGGGCCGGGCGGCGGTGACGTCGATGCGCGCCCGGGCGACGGCGGTCGTGGCGACGGCACCGGCGGCGACGGCGCCGTGACCGGCGACGGTGGACAGACCGAGGGCGGCGTGTGCAAGCCCGGTTGTCCGTCGAACGTGACGTGCGGTCGCTACACCGACTGCACCGGGCAGACGCTCGTCTGCGGCATGCCGTGCGCGAAGGGCCAGACGTGCACGAGCGGCTCGGGCGGTTCCCAGAGCTGCCAGCCGACGCCCTCGTGCAACGGGCAGTGCGGCGACATCGGCGTCGACCCGTGTGGCGTGCCGATCAACTGCGGCGGTTGCCCCATGGGCCAGGCGTGCGTCGCGAACCAGTGCGTCGTGCAGCCGCCTAGCGACGGCGGCGGCACCAACTGCCAGCCGCTCACGTGCAACCCGAGCAAGAACACGAACCTCTGCGGGACCGTCAGCGACGGCTGCGGGAAGACCATCTCTTGCACGTGCCCGATGGGCCAGCAGTGCTACGGCGGCGTGTGCGGCACGCTGCCTCCCGAGTGCGACGCCGCCGACGGCGGCGCCGGCTCCAAGTGCGGGCAGACCCCGAACGCGTGCGGAAGCGGCAACGTGAACTGCGGCGGATGCCAGGGGACGACCACGTGCACCGGCGGCACCTGCACGTCGTGCACGCCGCCGTCGTGCGGCAGCACCACGTGCGGCGAGGTGAACAACGGCTGCGGGCCCAAGGTGAGCTGCGGCAGCTGCAACAGCGGCGAGCAGTGCTACGACGGCGGATGCTGCACGCCCAGCACGTGCGCCGACGCGATGGACGCCGGCATGGTGACGGGCTGCGGACCCGTGGACCTCGGCTGCGGCGTGCAGAAGGTCTGCGCGCCCTGCGCCAACCCCGAAGTGTGCTGGATGAGCTCCTGCTGCGCCCCGCTCACGTGCGCCGGCGCCGCCGACGCGGGCCTGGTGACGGGCTGCAACGCGGTCGATCTCGGGTGCGGCGTGAAGCAGCAGTGCCAGCAGTGTCAGGCCGGGGAGATCTGCCAGGGCGACAAGTGCGTGCAGTGCACGCCGAAGACGTGCGCCGACTTCGGCAACACCGGCTGCAACCACAACGACGGATGCGGCAACCGCCTCGACTGCTGCGGGTCCAGCGAGACGTGCACCCAGGGCCTGTGCTGCAACCCGGGCGACGTCGTCTACCAGGGCTCGTGCTGCTCGCCGCAGTGCAACCTGAACCTGCCCGCCGGCCCGCAGGTGAGCTGCGGGGTGGTCATCTACTGCGGGAACCCGAACAACTGACGTCCGGCGACCTGCACTTTCGGTCTGTAACGGACTCTAGTACTCGCGTTTAGTCTGAGAGTAGCCCGCCAGGTTCGCGGCTGCCCCCCCGGCCCGGCCTGTGCGGGCACTTACTTGGTTGCGCTACCGGCTCGGCGGGGGCTCGGGCCGGAACGAGGCGACGAAGCGCGCGCCCTCCTGCTCGTCGACTCCGGGGGCGAGCTCCACGCCGGCGTTGCAGAAGCGGTCGGCGTACTTCACGAACCGCATGACGCGGACGACGCCGTCCGTCATGCGGGCGTGCACCTCGTAGCTCTCGGTGCCGTAGAAGCTCGGGTGGCTGTCCGAGAGGAAGGTGCCCGTGCCCACCGTCTGCGCCTTGGCGCGGTCGAACTCGTGACCGTCGTGCGCAGGCGGCGAGCACACGACGGCGAATGCCGACCGATCGGCCGCGACGACCTCCGTCGCGGTCGACGCGTTCTGGAGCCACTTCACCTCCGGGGACGCCGGGAAGGCCGCCGAGAACCGGTGCATGTCGACGAAGTAGCGGCCGTACTCGCCGGGCACCGGCTCGCCGGGCCTCGCCCCGGGCTCGAGGACGGCGGGGGCGCTCGACGACGAAGCGGCGGGTCCCGCCTCCGCGGGCGCCTCTGTCGAGCGGCAGCCGCGCTTGCACCCGACCAGGGCGCAGAGCAACATCAGCGGCACCGGCGGCAGACGCATCGACGGGCCTTATAGCGCGCACTGCGGCTATGCCGGAAACGGTCCCCACGCATGGCCGAGCACGAGTTCTTCACCGACCCGCAGCGCCTCTCGCGGCTTCCCAAGAGGCCGTGGCACATCCACGTCCACGAGACCGGCGGGACGACGGCCTATCAGGTGCAGGCGGACGACGGAGGGCTCGTGTGCAGCCTCGTCGACGCGGACTTCGACCTGCCCGGCGCCGCGCGGGCCATCGCCGAGTCGCTGGTGAAATGGGCGAACGCCGAGGCGGACGCGCCCCCGCCGTCCAAGTCGCCGCCGTCGGTGCGGCCGAAGCTGCGGCTCGTCTAGCTCGCCGCGATCACATGCGCAGGGCCGCGACGATCGCCGCCGCGAGCAGCACGAAGCCGACGAGCTCCCACGTCGCCCACCCGGCGCTGGCCCCCGAGGCGGCGGCCGGCGCCTGAACCTCGGGCTCCCGCTTCGCGGGCGGCACGGTGCGCGGTTCTTCTTTTGCGCGGGCCTCGGCCGGGACGCCGGCGGCGCGCGGGATCGACACGGGCCGCGCATCGGACGGCGGCGGCTTCGCCGTGTCCCGCTCGAGGGTCGCGGACTCCTTCTCGGTCTTCGCGGCTTGCTGCAGGGCCTTCCGCTGCTCGGCGGACATGATGCTCGTCATGTCCTCCTCATCCTCCACCGGGATGTTGGGGAGGGAGCCCTCGTCCGCCTTGGGTGAAACGCTGCCCATGCTGAGTCTCAGCATCGCTGAACGCGCGGAAATCGGCAACTCGATGTGGGCGAACCTCTCACCGCCCAGGTTGGGCTCGACCTCATTTGACGTCGATCTGTGCCTCGCAGAAGAGCAGGCCCTTGTCGGTGCAGTGGGTCTTCATGCACGCGACCATGCGGTCGCGCCCCAGGATGCTCATGCCGGCCAGGGTGCTGCGGCAGTCGCGCGTCGTGGGGCCGGGCGTCACGCCCTCGCAGCCGTGGAGAATGGCGGTGCAGTGCGTCGCGACCTCGTCGGGCGCCGCATCGGCTTCCGGAGGCGGCTCGTCGATGGAGCAGGCGGCCATCAGGGCCTCGTGGCCGCAAAGCTCGAGCCGGTTCGGGTCGCAGCGCTGCGGCGGGGTGAGCGCGTTGATGCACGCGACGGCTCGCTCGGCGACGCGGGGCTTCATCGCCTGCTTGAAGTCCTCGCAGCGCTTCACGGGGAGCGTGCCGCAGCCGGGCATCCCTTCCTCGGCCGGCCACACGGGCGGAGGACACGCGGCCGGCGAGCCGACCATGTCGTCGCACGTCGGGGCCGGCTTCGGAGGAGGCGGCGGAGGAGCCAGGGTCGCCGCGGACACCGTCGGCGGCGGGGGCGGGGCCGGCGGCGGCGGGGCCGGATGGATGAGGTGCCGCTCGGAGGCGTAGTACCCGCCGACTCCGCCGGCGCCGAGGGTGAAGGCGAGGATGAAGAACGTACCCGCGTCGATCTGCACGTCACCCAGCGTACACGTCGCCGGACGCTGAATCATCCCTCGGCCAAACGACCCCCCGCGTACGCAGGTCTGCGACCGTGTCGTGCAGCGTCACGTTGGGATCCCGGGCCTTCCATCCGAGGTCGCGCTCGGCCTTGCTCGCGTCGACGTACCAGAAGCACTGGGCCATCTCGACGCTGGAGGCGTCGACGCGCGGGGCGATCCCGATGCGGGACGCGAGCCGCTCCATCGCGCGCGCGCCGATGCGGGCGACCTCGCGCGAGCGCGGCATCGGCAGCCACGGCGCCGGAACGCCCGAGATGCGAGAGAGGCGCGCGAAGAAGTCGCGCACGGTGAGGTTGCACGCGCCGACGAGGTAGCGCTCCCCTGCCCTGCCGCCTTCGAGCGCGAGGACCATCGCCTCGGCCGCGTCGCGCACGTCGACGAAGGAGAGCCCACCCGCGGGCACTGCGGGGACCGCGCCTTCCAGGAACGTCCGGACATCCTCGGTCGAGGAGCCGCGCTCGTCGCCGGGACCGAGCAGCAGACTCGGGTTGACCGAGACGACCTCGAACCCGAGGCGATTGCGCTCGAGGGCCGCGCGCTCGGCGAAGAGCTTCGCCCGGTAGTACGGCCAGCGCGAGACGATGCCGATGGGCGCAGCGTCTTCCTCGCGCCCGACGTGTTCCGGGTCGTCGCTCACGGCGACGGTGCCGCTCGACGACGCCACGACCGCGCGCTCGACGCCGACGTCTGCACATGCGTCGAGCACGGCCTTGGTGCCGCGAACGTGCAGATCGTAGAGGGCCTCCGCGTCCTCGGGCTTGCGCGAGACCCGACCGGCGCAATGGAGAACGGCGCGGCAGCCCGAGGCGGATCGGGCGACGCTGCGCGAGTCGAGCACGTCCCCGCCGAGCGCGCGCGCGAAGGGAACGACCTCGTGCCCGCGCGACTCGAGCGCGTGAACGACGTGAGAGCCCAGGAAGCCGGTGGCGCCGGTGACGAGGATCCTCATGACGGCTGGTCCAGGCGGAAGACCTTCTGGAAGGTCATGAGCAGCGACACGTCGTTGGACTTGATGGCCCCGGACAGGAAGTCCGCGGGGCTGGGGACGTACGACTCGCGCACGATCTTGGCGAAGATCTCCGGGCTCGTCTTGAGGACGCAGTCCGCCTGCCCGCCGTCGGGCTTGCCGGGGCGCACCTCGCAGGCGTTGCCGTCGACGCGCACCGTCCACTTCGCGAGCTCGTCGTTGCCGAGCGACACGTAGTAGCTGACCGGCTTCTCGACCTCGCCGGCGCTGAACTTCGCCTCGAGCTCCGAGAAGAGCTTCACCAGCGGATGCTCGCGCCCGGGCGCCAGCTCTTCGCGCCGCGCGGCCTTCGACAGATCGAGCACCTTGCCCTCGGACAGCGCGAGCACCGCCTCGCGCGCGATGCGCGCCACCTCGCGGGCCGCGTCGGCGGCCGACATGCCCTCGGTGAGCCGCCGCAGGTCGGACACGACGAGAGGGGGACCGATGCGCGCGACGATGTCACGCTTGGTCGGAACCGGCGCGCCCTTGGGCATCGACGCGTGCGTGCCGCCCAGAAACACGGGCAGCAGGTCGACGCCGTGCACGAGGGCGAGGTGGCCCACGAGCGGCTTGAAGTCCTGGATCTCCCCCGTCCCGCTCCGCGTTCCCTCCGGGAAGACGAGCACCGTCTTGCCCTGGTCGAGCACCTCGCTCGCCTGCCGGATGGCCTGGCGCAGCGAGGCCTTGCGGTCGATGGAGCGGAGGTTCGTCAGGTTCTCGAAGAAGGCGCGCTTGATGCCGCTCTCGAAGAAGTAGTCCTGCGCCGCGAGCGACACGATGTCCTCGCCGTACTTGCCGAGCGCGTGGCGCACGAAGCCCATGTCGAGGTGGCTCGCGTGGTTCGCGACGACGATCACGTTGCGGTTCTGCGGGATGTGCGCGCGCCCGAGGACGCGCGGCTTCATGACGTCGCCGTAGAAGAAGTCCTGCAGCTTGCCGATGAAGGCCTTGCCGACCTGCTGCACCGGCTCGGGCAGCACGATGGGCGCGGCGGGCTCGCGCACTGGAGCAGTCGCCCGTGCACCGTGTTGCCGGTCGGAGGAACGGACGAGCTCCTCGACGTCGGCGACGGTCGCGCAGGCCTGCAGGCGCTGCGGATCGATGGCGCCGTAGCGCGCCTCGAGCGCCTCGAGCAGCTCGGTCAGGAGCAGCGAGTCGAACCCGAGCTCGCCCGGCAGCGACGCGTGGGTCGTCACCTCTTCCACGGGGATGCCCTTCACGCCGGCGATGGCGAGGCGCACGGGGCTCGCCTCCACGCCGTCCTCGGGGCGGGCGGTCGCCGCGATCATCCGGCGGAGGATGGCCCGAACCTCCTCGCGCTTGACCTTGCGCGTCGCCGTGCGCGGCAGCGGTGCGTCGTACAGGTGCACGATGGTCGGGCGCTGCCCGGGAGGCAGGTCGTCGATGGCGCGCCGGAGGGACGCGCGCGCGCCGTCGCGGTCGCCCTCCGAGACGGCAAGGCACGCGAGACGCTCGCTTCCCCGCACCTCGACTCCGACGACGGCGACCTCGGACACGTGCTCGATCTTGCCCAGTCGCTTCTCGACGTCGTCGGGGTACACGTTCTCGCCGGTTGGCGAGATGACGACGTCCTTGAGGCGTCCGACGATCTCGAGGCGGCCCTTGCGGTCGATGCGCCCGAGGTCGCCGGTGTGCAGCCAGCCCTCGGCGTCGATGGTGCGCGTCGTCGCGTCGGCGTCGGTGTAGCCGATCATCACGTTGGGGCCGCGGGCGACGACCTCGCCGATCCCGCGGTCGTCGGGGTTCGCGATGCGCAGGTCGACGCCGGGCACGGGCTTTCCGACGCCCGCCTCGAGGCGCTTGCCGGGACGCGTGACGGTGAGCACCGGCGCCGCCTCGGTGAGGCCGTAGCCCTCGGTGAGCCGCAGCCCGAGCCCCGAGAAGCGCTCGAGCGTCTCTCGCGGCAGCGCGGCGCCGCCCGAGATGAGCCACTTCACGTGGCCGCCCATCTTCGCGTGCACGGCGCCGAAGAGGATGCGCCCGACGTCGACGCCCACGTTGGACGCGAGCCAGCGGTTGACCTCCGTCGCGGCGTCGAACGCGGCGCGCGCGAGCGGGCCACGCGCGTCCACCTGCTGCAGGATGCGCCGCTCGAGCAGCTGCCAGAGGGCCGGCACGCCGACCATCGCCGTCGCGCGCGACGCCTGCAGGCCCGCGGCGATCGTCTCGCCCGACAGCTCGTCGAGGTACACGACGCGCGCCCCGCGCGAGAGCGGCAGCAGCAGGCCGCACGTGAACTCGAAGGTGTGGTGCAGCGGAAGGACGCTGAGCACCGCGTCGCCCCGCGACAGCGGGAAGATGGGCGCCAGCGCCGCCACGAGCGACGTGAAGTTGGCGTGCGTGAGCATCACGCCCTTCGGCTTGCCCGTCGTGCCGCTCGTGTAGATGAGGCTCGCGACGTCGCCCGGCTCGATGCTCACCGCGGGCGCCGCCAGGCTCGCGTCCTCCTCGGTCGCGTCGTGCAGGTCGAACGCCGCGGGTGGGTCCGCGATCTCGTCGCGCGCCTTCACCGTGGCGTCCCAGACGACGGCGCGCGCCTCGCTCTCGGCGAGCACGTTGCGCCACGACGCCGGGTCGAGCGCGGGATCGACCGGAATGGCGGTCGCGCCGGCGCGCAAGATGCCGAAGTAGGCGACGGGCCAGTCCGGGTGGTTGCGGGCCGACAGGACGACGCGGTCGCCCTTGCCCACCCCGCGCGCCGCGAGCCTCGCCGCGAGCGACTCGGCCCGCAGCTTCACGTCGCGGAAGCTCGTGCGCGTGAGGCCCTCCTCGGTCATGCGCTGCAGCGCGAGCGCCAGGTCGTGCCGCTCGGCCATCTCCTCGACGAGCGACCAGAGCGTCGCGTGGGCCGCGAGCGGCTTCTCGGTGCGCGAGAACCGCCGGTCCATCTCGGGGAAGACGCGCTTCTCCATGGCGGGCATGTGGACGTTCATCATCCAGTCCGCCCAGTCGATCGTCTCCGGAGCCCAGGGCAGCCTCGCCTTGTCCTCCTCGGAGAGGCGCGCGTACGCGGCGCGTGTGTTGGAGCAGTCGTAGGGGCCCATCGGCATCGACGAGAACGGCTCGAAGAGCTCCTGGATCGCGCCGATCTTCTCCTCGCGCTTCGCGACGCCCTCGAGCGCCCTGGCCGCCGGCCGAAGCACCGGTGACGTCTTCCCCACGAGCGACGCCAGCTCGCGCGTCACGCGTGCGATGGCGGGCGGCCCCGTGAGGTCGAAGCGCGCGCGGTCGATGAACGTCGGCTCGAGACGCGCCTGCAGCGCGTTGAGGATCGGATTGCCACCGCCCTTGCGCTGGTAGTGCTTGCGCTTGTAGAGACCACAAAGCTCACCGAACCGCTGCGCGCTGCAGGGGTTCAGGTCGGAGGCCCCGAATTGGTACACGGGCTGCGCGGTGCCCTCGAGCAGCTCCGCCAGCGCCATGATCATCCCGGCGACCACGTAGTCGGTCGGGATGAAGTCGAGCGGAACGTGCCGGGCCATGATCTGCTGCTGGCCCTTCATCATCATGTAGAGCAGCGGCGCGCTGGTGTTGATGCCCTCGTTGTAGCCAGCCATCGGATACGCCAGCGTCGACTCGCAGCACGCGGGGCGCGCGATGGTGAACGCCAGGCCGCTGCGCGCGACCACTTGCTCGCCGATCGCCTTCGTGTACGTGTAGACGTTGGGCCAGCCCCAGTGCGTAGCGCGGTCGAGCCCCGCCTCCACGAGCCGGTCGCTGATGAACTTGCGCTTCACGCGCGCGAGCTCCCGCTCGTACGGCTCGCCGTGCACGGGCTCACCGCGCGCCAGCAAATTCTTGCGCGCGCGCTCGGCGAACTCACTCTGCCGGAATGCGTCCTCGCACCGGTGCTTGGCCTGCGCGATGAGGTCGAGCCCCTCGGAGATCTCGCGCTCCGGGTCCCACAAGTCCGCTCCGAGCTCCTCCGCCCGGGGGAATGGGTGCACCCGCGGGTCCTCCTCACGCACCAGCCCTTTGCGGCTGCCTGCGACGTAACACGTGCTGGTGTGCATCACCGGCACGTCGCCGAGCGCCCGCGCGAGGTCCACGAGGTTCTGCGCGCCGAACGCGTTCGCGTCGAGCGCGTCGTCGAGCGGCGGGTTGAAGTCGACCACGCCGGCCACGTTCACCACCGCATCGATCGTCCCGCGGAGCTCGCGCACGAGGTTCTCGTCGAGGCCGCACATGGGACGCCCCATGTCGCCGTCGATCGGCTCGACCTTCTCCTCGAGCGCGCCGCGCACGCTCGCCAGGGCGTCGCTCCCGGCGATGTCGCTCCGGAAGCGCTCCTGCGGCGACATCCCGTTCTTCGGCCGCACCACCAGGTAGATGCGCCCGACGCCCGGGTAGCGGTCGAGCAGCGTCGACCAGAACACCTTGCCCAGAAACCCGGTCCCCCCGAGGAGAACCAGGCGCGCCCCGTCGAAGATGCGCGTGACGTCGAGCCGCTCCATGTTGCCTCCGCGATTCAGGCCGTCACGTCCGCCATCACGATCGGCGGAATGTGCATCATCGTGATCTCGGGATCGCGCCGCCCGTCGCTGGCCATCGCCAGCGCCTCGGCGAACGTGCGCGCCGTCTCGTATCCGAGGAGCTTGGGCACGTAGTCGTTGTCGGCGCCGACGACGATGACGCGCCCGAGGTGCTGCCGCCCGGCCTCGCCCCAGTACCACATGAAGAACGGGTGCGTGGGGTGGTACGCGTTCCCCTTGCGGTACATCTCGATGTACGCGGGGTTCGTCGCGAACTTCTCCTCGAACTTCTTGTGCATCTCGACGGCGTCGCGCGTCTGCGGGAGCACGTCGTGGACGAACTCGATGTACGGAGCGTGGTGCTCCTTGTCGAACTGGTCGGTGCAGGGGTGGAAGACGATCATCGTCCCGCCCTTCCGCACGAGCGGCTGCCCCTTGTAGAGGTTGAACAGGTACCCCTGCGCCATCACCTGCACGAGCAGCGGGTTGAGGAACGAGTTGACGTTGTACGGGCTGATGTACGGGATGCCCGACACGAGGATGTCGGCCTGGCCCTGCACCGGCACGAGGTACTGCGCGTAGCAGCGCTCGAGCGTCTTCGCGTGCACCGCCTCGCACTCGCCGGCGAAGACGCCGGTCATGCCGTAGGGGCTCGGCACCTTCTGGAAGATGGCCTGGCGCGCCGCCTGCGGGAGCTTCGACAGCGTGAAGGAGAGCCCCTTGAACGCCGCGCGCTCCGCGCCGCTCCAGTCGTCCTCGTTCTTGTGGAGGAACTCGAGCGGCCGGTCGAACATCCGGTTGTCGATCGTCGTCTCGATGTGGAAGACGTTCAGCGCCTTCTCGGTGAGCTGCCCCATGCGCTCGACGCTCGTCGCGAGCGCGCTCTTGCCCGGGTCCATGTACGACCAGCAGTCGCGCATCGTCTTCGGGTTGTGGTGCGCGCGGAGGCTCTTGTAGCCGCACAGGCCCACTGCGACAGACTTGTGCCCGCCGTCCATCGGGACGAGGTTCAGGTTCACGTAGATGAGGAGATCGCTCTCGACGGCGCGCCGATTGAGCTCGACGACCTCGCCGGCCTCGGTCGTCCCGACGAGCTTCATGCCCTTCGGGTCCTCGGCGTCGTGGTTGTAGAGGCGGTCGGGCCAGTAGGCGTTGAAGATGCGAGGTCCGACGATCCAGCGCACCTCTTCGGCCGTCATGCGGCGGTGCACGCTCGTGGCGATGATGATCTCGATGTCTTCCACGCCGTGGTCGGCCAGCATCTCGAGCACCACGGTGAGCACACGCTCGCGCACGTCGGGGCGGCGCATCGGCGGAAGCGGCAGCGAGATGTCGTCGATCGCGATGACGACCTTCATCCCGGGGCGCAACTTCGCGTGCAGCGGATCGCTGCCGAGCGGGTGGTTGAGCGCGTAGCGGATGGCCGCGTCCACGTCCTTGAGCGTCGCCATCGGCGGCCGCGGGTAGATGCAGCGCGTGCCGGCTGGCAGGTCCACCTCGAGCAGCCGGTCGCCCGAGAAGACGGCGCGCGGCGCGCTCTTCTTGTCGAGCGTGACGACGAGCGGGTGCGAGCCTCGGGTGCGCGCGCGCGGCGCGAGCTCCGACGACGGGCCGGAAGGCGGATACGACGTGATGCTCATGGGAGTCGCTCCAGCAGCCGGGCGGCGCGCGAACGCTCGCCCAGGGTGATGACCGGCCACGCGTAGGTGCGCGCCAGCTTGTGCAAGCGAAGGTCTGGATTGACGACGCACGGGTGCCCCACGACCGAGAGCATCGGCACGTCCGAGTAGCTGTCCGAGTAACCGAAGCAGTCGCCGAGGTCGTGGCCGCGGTCGCGCGCCCACTCGCGCACGAGGCGCGCCTTCTCGGGCCCCGCGACGATGGGCCGCAGCAGCTTGCCCGTCGCGTAGTTGTCCTTGATCTCGAGCCGGTTGGAGATGTGCGCCGTGGCCCCCAGGTGCTTCGCGAGTCGCTCCATGAGGAAGTCGAGCGCGCCCGACACGAGCACCACCTCGTGCCCCTCGGCCCGGCAGCGCTGCACGAGATCGCGCGCGCCCGGGTAGATGGCGCGCTTGATCACCGTGTCGAACGCCTCGTCCGCCAGGATGAGCAGCCGGTCCTGCGAGCAGCCGGCGTACGCGGCGAAGAGGAGCTCGTTGAACCGCCGACGGTCGAGCATCTCGGCGAGCGCCATGCGCGGCGCGCCGAACGCGGCGCGCGCGACGGCGCCCAGGCTCGTCAGCGGGTTGTTCTGGTTGGCGAGATAGAAGACGGTCGGGTGCAGCAGGTTGGTACGGACCAGCGTGCCGTCGACGTCGAAGAAGCTGACGGGGCTCGGCATCGGACCGACCGCTTTTCGTCCAGCAATGAACCTCGTGTCAACCGTCCTGCGAGCGTGCGCGCCCCGCGGAATTGGCGGAATGCGTCACATCCCGCTGACACGCGTGTCAGTCGCGCCTTGCTTGACCGGAGCCGGCCGCGGTCTAATCCCCCGGTTGGTGGAGCTCGCCCCCGGTAGCATCGTCGGCGGCCGATTCGTGCTCGAGCGCAAGCTCGGGGAAGGGGGCATGGGGGTCGTTTGGGCCGCCCGCCACGCCGTGACGCGAAAAGCGGTCGCGATCAAGATGCTCCGGGCCGACAAGGCCGGAAACGACAGGGTACGGCACCGTTTCATCCGCGAGGCACGGGCTGCTTCCGCCGTGCAGCATCCGAACATCATCGAGATCCACGACGTCATCGAGCTGGAGAACGGCGCCCCCGCGATGGTCATGGATCTGCTCGACGGAGAGTCGCTCGGCGACCTGCTGGAGCGCGCGCCCAAGCTCTCGATCGAGGAGCTCGCCCCCATCATGCTGCAGGTGGTCAGCGCGGTGGGGAGCGCTCACGTTGCGGGCGTCGTGCATCGCGACCTGAAGCCGGACAACATCTTTCTCGTGCGACAAGGCGGCGCCGTCTCCGTGCGGGTGCTCGACTTCGGCATCGCGAAGGTGATCGCGGGCGACGACGAACCCGGTGTCTCGCATGGCCTGACCAACACGGGAGCGCTGCTCGGGACGCCGTTCTACATGTCTCCCGAGCAAGCCTTCGGCGAGAAGACCATCGGTCCGCGGGCCGACGTCTGGGCGATCGGCATCATCCTCCACGAGTGCCTCAGCGGGCGCCGGCCGACCGAGGCCGAGAACGTCGGGCAGATCCTGCGCATCATCACGCACGACGAGATCCCGTCGCTGCGCGTCGCGGCGCCGGAGGTCCCCTCCGACGTGGCCGACCTCGTCGATAGGATGCTGCGACGCAATCCGGACCACCGGCCGCGCTCGCTGGTGAGCGCGTACGACGTGCTCTCCCGGTACGCGGCCGGCATCTCGGCACGGCCGTTCGCGGAGCCGTCATCGGTGGCTGCCGCGACGTCCGCGGCCGAGAGGGATGCCGCGACCGCGGCGTCCACGACCGTGGCAGGCACCGCCGACGACGACGTGCGCAGCTCGCGGCCCGTTCAGAGTTCGCTGCCGTTGCGGGTCGGCGCCATCGTGCTCGTCGGCGTGGGCGTGGCGTTCATGGCGTCCACGTCGCGGCAGACGCCGGGTTCGCCTGCCGCCGCATCGACGAC
>DASVWO010000093.1:0-23185 GCA_036393165.1 Polyangiaceae bacterium
GCCACCCCGTCGAGCGACGGGTCGGTCACGACGCGCACGCGCAGCGTCGCCAGCCACACGCGCGCCAGGACGCCGAGGAGCCAGCCCAGGACGGCGCGGGCCGTCAACCCTTGAGCTCCGAGAGCTTCGCCCGCGCCGCGGCGAGCGCCGGATCGTTCTCGATGGCCCGCTCGAACATCTGGACGGCCTTCGCCTTGTCGCCCTGCTTCGCGCTGATCTCGCCCAGGTAGTAGAACACCTCGCCCTTCGAGATACCCGCGTTCGCGTCGAGCCGCTGGAGGAGCAAGGCGCGGAAGGTCTTCTGCGCCCGATCCAGATCGTTCGTCTCCAGGGCGAGCACCCCCAGGTCGCGCAGCACGCCGACCGAGCCGGGGTCGATCTTGAACGCCATGTCGAGCTGCGCCAGCGCCACGTCGTTGTCTCCCAGCTGTCGGAGCGCCCGCGCGAGCCTGTGGTGGTAGAGCGCCAGCTCCTTGGTGCGCTTGTTTCCGAAGGACGCGATGACCCGCTCGAGCACCTTCGCGGCCTCGCGCCCGCGCTCCGCCGCGCCGTACGCGTCGCAGAGGAGCAGGAGCAGGTCGCGGTCGTGGGGGACGAGCTCCGCGGCGCGCTCGAGGATCGGAATGGCAGCCTCGGGCTGCTTGCGCTTGGACATGTGGATGTCGGCCGCCGTCCGCAGCAGCTTGAGCTGCTCGGCGACCGGCTCGGGGACGACCGGCGGCGGCGGCAGGGACCCGGCGGGAGGCAGGCTGCGGCCCGGCGGGATCGACGTCTTCGCCGCGACCGGCTCGGGCATGACCACCTTCGCGTCCGGATGCGCGGCGGCGATGAGGTCGGCGTCGCCCACGAGCAGGTCGGCCAGCTCCGCCCACTTCTCGGACTTCTCGTAGCGAACACGCAGCATCGCGCGCAGGCCCGCGTTGCCCGGCTCCAGGGCCAGCCCGCGCTGGAGCGCCTGCTCGGCGCCCGGGACGTCGCCCAGCTTCTCGCGCGCCTCGGCGAGCCTCAGCGCCCAGGCGACGCCGCTCGCGTCGGATGCGAGATCGACGAGGGAGCCGAGCGCTCCCGCGGCCCGCTCCCAGTCCGCCCGCTTCTCGCTGATGCGCGCGACGGCCTCGAGCGCCTGCCGGTGCGTCGGCTCGCGCTCGAGCACCTGCTCGTAGGCCTCCTGCGCCGCGGTCACGTCGCCGAGGCGGGACTCCTGGACCTCGCCGAGGCGCACGAGCAGCGACAGCTCGGCTGCCGCGTCGCCGCGCTCGCGCGCGCCGTCGAGCTGCGCCTTGAGCAGCTCGGCCAGGTCGGCGTCTCGCCCCGTCTGCTCGTAGAGCTGCGAGAGCTTCAACACCGCCTCGGAATGCGCCGGGTCCTCGTCGAGCACCGAGCGGAGCGTTTCGATGGCGTCCACCGGCGCGTGGAAGCGCTCGCTCTGGAGCTTCGCCAGGTCCATGCGAAGCGCCGCGCGCTCCTCCTTGCTCGTCGCGACGTCCACGAGCTTCGACAGCAGCTTCCCGAGCTCCTTGTCGCGACCCGCGCCCGAGTAGAGCTCGCGGAGGGCTCTCGCCGCGGCTGCGTCTCCGGGTTCGCTCTCGAGGATCTCCTCGTAGAGCGACGTGGCCCGTGCGGTGTCCTTCACTCGTTCGAGCAGTACGCGCGCCGCCTCGTGCTTCAGGGCGATGGCCTCGCCGCCGTCGGACACGAGCTCCGCCCGTAGCATCAGGAGCCGCACGACCTCGGCGTCGTCCCCGGCCGCCCCGCGGAGCTTCGTGAGCTCCTCGAGCGCCCACACGTCCCCCTCGTCCTCGGCGACGAGGTCGCGCAACACCGCCTCGGCCAGCTCGAGGTCGCCCACGGTGCCCTCGGCGAGCGCCTTGGCCTCGCGCAGCAGCTCGCGCTTCGTGGCGACGTCGCCTTCGAGGCGAGCGCGCGCGCGCAGCGTGTGCACGAGCTCTCGCTCGCGCCCCGGGGCGCGTCGGATGTCCTCGAGGGCACGGAGCACGTCGAGGTTCTCGGGGTCGATGGCGAGCGCCTTGCCGAACGCGTCCTCGGCACGACGGCGGTCGTCGAGCTTCTCCTTGCGCCAGCCGGCGAGCCGCACCCAGAGCTCGACGCGCGTCGCTGCCGGCAGGTCCGCGACCGATTCGAGCGCCGCACCGAACGCGTCGGACGCGTCCGCCCATCCACCGTTCGCATCGGCGATGCGGGCCAGCTCGGTCAGCGTGTCCTCGTCCGAGGGATCCTCGGCGACGGCGCCCTGCACCGCCTGCTGCGCACGCCCGCGGTCTCCCACGCGCTCCTCGAGCACCCGGGCGAGATCGAGCCTCGCCCGCGTGCGGTCGCGCACCGTCTGCGCCCGCGCGATTCGCCGTTCGTACAGCTTCGCGAGGTCCTCGTTCGCGTTCAGCGCCCGCAGCACGAACTCGAGGGCATCGAACGCGTCGTCGAAGAGCGCGTTGTCGTCGAGCAGCTTCTCGAGCGCCTCGCGGCTCGCGGCGTGCTCGGGGACACGCTCGAGCGCCTGGCGCAGCGTCGCCAGTCCGAGCGACTTCTCCTGGAACTCGCCGATCTGCAGGCTCGCCAGCCGGTGCAGGAGGTCGGCCTGCTCCTTGGCCTGCGCCTCGATGGCGATGCGCCGCTCGAGGACGTCGGCCAGGGCACGGCTGTCTCCCAGGCGCCCGAAGAGCCGGTCGAGCGCAGCGAGGACGTTCGGATCGTCGCCCGTCCTCTCAGCCGCAGCGACGTAAGCCCTCGCTGCGCGCGCCGGATCCTCGAGTCGCTCCTCGGCGGTCTTCCCGAGGCGTACGCAGAGGTCCGCCGCGACGTTCGCGTCGAAGATGGAGCCCGCCCTCTCCTGCAGGGCGTCGGCGTAGCGCTTCCATCCTTCGGTGCCCGCCCGCGCCGCCAGTCGCTCGATGTCCCCGTGGAGTGCGACGTCCTGCGGCTCCTCGGTGAGCGCCCGGAGCAGCGCCGATTGCGCCCGTTCGACGTCCGCGAGCGAGCTCTCGGCCACCTCGGCGAGCGCACGCAGGGTCCGCGCGCGGTCGTACGGCTCGTTCTGCGCGCGCAGGCGCAGCTCGAGGATCGCGGCGAGCTCCTCGTATCGTCCCGCCGCGCGGAGCACGGGCTCGAGCGCGTCGGCCGCGTCCGTCCGCAGCTCGTCGTTCGCCTCGCCGATGCTCCGGATAGCCGACGCCGCCTCGACGTCGAACCCCGACTCGAGCACCCCGCGATACGCCTCGAGGGCCGCCTGCGGGTCCTGCAGCTCCACGGCGTAGAGCGCCGCGATGCGCTTCTTGAGCGCGCGCCGCGCGTCGTCGTCCGCCGCCGTAGCCGCCTGGAGCTTGAGGTTCTCCAGCAGCTCCGGCCACATGCGCTCCTGCGTGAAGAGCGCGTCGAGCCGCCGCAGCACCTCGTGGTCGCCCGGGCGTACGACGAGGGCCTGCGAGAGGCTCTCGATTGCCTCGCGCCGGTCCTCCAGGTCGGACTCGAAGCGCGTCGCGGCGTCGAGCAGCAGCTGGAACTTGAGCCCCGCGTCGTCCTCTCCGCAGAGCTCCACGCGACGCCGGTACAGGTCCACCAGCCGCGCCGCATCGTTCTTCTGCTCGTAGAGCGCGATGAGGTAGTCCATCGTGAAGGCGCTCGACGACTCGAGCTCCAGAGCGCGCTCGTACGCGTCGATCGCCCCGGCAACGTCGTCGAGCATGTCGCGCCGGGCCTCGCCCACGCGCCGCCAGGTGCTCGCGCGGGTCTCGTCGTCCGGCACGAGCTCCGCCTTGCGCGTCAGGACGCGCACGAGGGTCGGCCAGTCGCTCAGCAGCGTCGCCAGGGCGTCCATCTGCTCGAGCGGCTCGAGCTCCGTCTCGTCGAGAGTGAAGAGCCGGTCCCACGCGGCGAGCGACTGCCGCGGGTCGTCGCGCTTCTTGTCGTGGAGCTGCGCGAGAGCCGCCAGGAGCTCGCGCTTCGCGACGCCGTCGGTCTTGTCGAGCGCGGTCTCGTACGCGGCCGCCAGGTCGTCCCAGCGCTTGGTGGCGCTCGCGAGCCGATCGAGCTGCTCGCGCGCGTCCCCGTCGTCCGGGTCCAGCGTCCACGCGGCGCGCATGGCGTCGAACGCGCGGCCCTTGTCGCCGCCGCGCTCCTCCCAGAGCTTCGCCGTCTCGCGCAGGATGCCGATGCGCTCGCCGGCGTCCTGGGCGAGGCCCAGCCGCTCGTCGTTGACCGCGATGAGGTGGCGCCAGTCGTCGGCCCGCTCGTAGATGGGCCGCAGGATGTCGACGACGCGCGCCTTGTGCTCGGGCACCGGCAGCAGGCCCTCGAGGGTGCGCACCGCGTCGGCTCCCGGCCCGGCCGCCGCGGGGGGCGCGAGGTCCACCACCGCCTGCAACTCGTCGATGGCCGCCTGCGCCTCGCCCAGCTTGCCCAGGAGCAGCCTGGCGAGATCCATGCGGAAGCGCGCCTCGTCCTCCGGCAGCGCGCTCTGCTCGGCGCGCCGCCGCGTGAGGTCGGTGAGATCGCGCCACCGCTCGGTGCGCGCGTAGAGGCGCCCGAGAGCCTCGAGGGCGTGGAGGTCGCCCTCCTCGACGTCGAGCGCAGCCTTGTACGTCTCGATGGCGGCCGCGTCGTCGCCGAGCTCTCCCTCCTCGAGCGCGGCGATGGTCTGCAGCGCCTGGAGCCGCTCCTGCGGATCGTTCTTGTAATCGAGCGACTCGCGGAACAGCTGCACGCGGTCGCGGGGACGCCCCGCATCGCGCAGCAGCCGGTCGATTGCCTCGAAGGTGCCGTTCTTCGCCTCCGGATCGAAGGCGTAGGCGCGCCGGTAGAAGACGAGGGCGCGATCGATGTCGCGCTGCGCCTCGTAGAGCTCCCCGGTACGCTTGGCGAGACGTGCGGTGGCCGTCTCGTCGGACGTGATCTTCGCCAGCTCGCCCGCGTAGATCTCGGCGAGCCGCCCCTCGGCGCTGGCGACGCGCGCGAAGCGTTCGAGCTCGGCCCAGGTCGTCTCGTCGGTCAGGTCCTCCGAGAGCAGCTTGGCCGTCGTCTCGAGGGCGGCGCCGTAGTCCTCGGCCTGCTCCTCGTGCATCTTGGCGAGTCGGCGCAGAAGCTGCCGGCGCTCGTCGGGGTCCTGGCTCGCCGCGAGGCGCGCCTCGAGGGTGGTCATGACGCGGCGCCAGTCGAGCCGCGCGAGGTACACCGGTTCGAGCATCTCCGCGGCGGTCGCCGCGTGCTCGCCACGGCTCATCATGGCCTCGAGCGAGGCCACCGTCTGCGGGTGCTTGGAGTCGATCTCGAGCGCCGCCGCGTACTGCTCGAAGGCGCGATCGGCCTCCTGCATCCGCTCGGCGAGCACGGTGCCGAGCGCGTGGTGCAGCGCCGCCCTGCGCTCGGCCGACGCACCGGGAGCGCCGATCTGCCTCTCGTAGAGGCCGACGAGGTCCTCCCAGCGCTGCGCCTGCGCGTAGAGGCGCTCGAGCGACGCGATCGCCTCGGGCTCCATGGCCAGCTCGAGGATCTGCTCGTAGACGCCGATGGCTCCCGCCGCGTCGCCGAGCCGCTCGTCGCAGAGGCGCGCCTGCTTGAAGAGCAGCTGCTTGCGTTCGTGGTCGTTCGACGCCGCGTCGGCGCGGCGCTTCACGATGTCGAGCAGCGCGGCGTGATCGCCGGTCTCCTCGTAGAGCGATTCGAGCGCCACGAGGGCGCGCGCGTCGTCGCTGCGCAGATCGAGCGCCTTGACGTAGTACTCCCTCGCGAGAGCCAGGTCCCCGAGACGAGAGCGCGCGACGTCGGCGATGCGCAGCGTGACCTCGAGCTGCAGATCGCCGTCGAGGATCTCGCCGGACGCGGCGCGGAGCAGCTCCACGAGCTCCGCGTGCTTGCCCGTGGCCACCGCGAGCCGCTCGACGCGCTCGATCCATCGCGGGAGCTCCGGCTCGGCGGCCGATTCGCGCAGACCGCGCGCGGCGTACGAGAACGCGAGGGCCGCGTCTCCCAGGGGCCCTTCGGCCACCTGCGCGGCCTGGGCGATCGTGTTGAGCTTGTCCGAGATCGAATCGGCGTTGTCGGCCTCGATGTCCAGGACGCGCAGCAGCTTCTGGTGAAGACCGTCGGCCTCGTAGAGAGGCCGCAGAATGCTCCCCGCCTCGCGACGCGCGGTGGGATCCTCCAGGAACGCCTCGAGCGCCGTGCGGCACGCGGCGTGCCCGGGGTCGATCGCGAGAGCCTGACGGTACGCCTCGATGGCGCCGGGCACGTCGTTCAGACGCCGGTGCCTCACCTCTCCGACGCGAGCGAGGATCGTCAGCTTGTCGGCGGGCGCCTCGGCGAGCCCCAGATCCGTCTCCAGGGTCTCGGCGAGGTCTTGCCACCGGTCGGCCAGCTCGTAGAGCGTCGCCAGGGCGGCGAGCGACGCGCGATCGGCGCCGAAGTCGTCGATCACGGCGCGGTAGGAGAGGATCGCGTCGGTCACGTCGGTGAGCCGGTCGGCGAGCGTCGTCGCGATGCGGACGAGCAGCGTCCGCCGCGCGCCCTTCTCGTCGGTCATCCGCTCGCGCGCGCGCAGCACCTCGACCAGCTCGCGCCAGCTCTGGGTGCGCTCGTACAGTCGGTCGAGCGCCGCCAGCGCCTGCGCGTCGGCCGGATCGTCGTCCAGCCGTGCGCGCCACGCCTCGATGGCCCCACGCGGATCGTCGAGCAAGCCCTCGCAGAGGTCGGCGAGTCGTCCGCGAAGCTCGCGACGCGCCGCCCCGTCGTCCTCGAGTCCCACTTCGATGCGGAGGATCTCGGCGAGTTGCCGGTTGTCCCCCGACGTCGCGTAGATGCGCTCGAGCGACCGGCACGCCGGCAGGGCGATGGTCGCGTCGTCGGGCGCGAGCTGCAGAACCTGCCGATACACGGCGTCGGCGCGCCGGGAGTCGTCCAGCTGCGACTCGTAGATGCGCGCCAGGTCCATGAGGATCTCCGCGCGCTGCATCGGCGCCGTCGCCGCCGCCGCGGTGGCCGTGAGCACGCCCGCGGCGCGCTCGTGCGCCCCGAGCCGGCGGGCGATCTCGAGCGTCCTCTGGCGCGCCCGCGCGTCCTCCGGGTCGAGCGGCAGCAGGCGCGCGAATGCCTCGAGGGCACCCGCGTCGTCGCGCAACCTCTCGTCCCGCAGCTCGGCGACGCGCCGGAGCAGGTCGCGCCGCTCGTCGCCCTGCGTCGCGAACTCGAGGTGAATCTCGAGGACGCGCACGAGGTCGGGCACCTCGTCACGCTCCGTGTACACGGCTTCGAGCACGATGGCCGCGCGAGAGCGCAGCTCCGCGACGTCGAGGATCTTCTCGACGAGCATGCGCGCTTCGACCGCCGACGGCCGCTCGCGAAGCACCTGCTCCAGGTACGTGAGCGCCGACGCCGCGTCGCCGATGTGCGTGAAGAGCAGCGTCCCGAGGCGCTGCTCGAGATCCAGCTTCTCGTCTCCCACGGCGCCTTGCAGCCGCCGCTCGAGGAGCGTCGCCAGCCGGTCCCACCGCTGCTCGGTCGCGTAGAGCGTGTCGAGCGACCGGATCGCCTGCTCGTGCACTGGGTCGAGCTCGAGGATGCGCTCGTAGTACGCGATGGCCCGCGGACGGTCGCCGGTGATCTCCTCGGCGACGAGCGCCACCTCGGCCAGCAGCTCCGCGCGGCGCGTCGCGTCCGGCGTGGCCGACACGACGCGCTCGTAGAGCTCCCCGAGCTCGCGCCATTGCTCGCGCGTCGTCAGGATCTGCTTCAGGCGCTGGAAGGCCCGCTCGTTGGACGGCTGGCGCGCGAGCATGCGCTCGAGATACGGGCGCGCACGGTCCACGTCGCCGAGCTTCTCGTCGAAGAGCGTCGCGGCGCGCTCGGCCAGATCGAGCTCCGCGCCCTCGGGCAGGTTGCTCGGCCCGTCCGGCGGCACGACGGCGACGATGGCGCTCACGAGGTCGTGCGCGCGGTTCGTGCGCCCCGCGAGCGCGGCGAGACGGTCCCAGAGATGGAGCTCCGAGGGGAACTCGCCGGCGGCGCGGGCGACGACGTCGAACGCCGAACGGGCGTCCGCCAGCTTGCCTTCGTGCACCTCGGCGAGGCGCGCGTAGAGGGCGATGCGGTCGTCGCGCGCCGCCGTCGTGGCGATGAGCACCTCGAGCACTTCGGCCTGTCGCCGCGCGGCGCCCGTCTGGTCGTAGGCTCGCTCGAGGAGGGCCGCGGCGCGCGCGCGTGTCTCGGGCTGCGGCAGGAGCTGCTCGATCACCTCGATGGCTCGCCCGTCGTTGGGCGACAGCTCGAGCGCACGCTCGCACGCGGCCAGCGCCTCGACGTGCTTGTGCAGCGGGTCCACCAGCAGCCGCGCGATCTCGATCTCGCGCGCCGCACGCTCGGCGCCCTCGCGCTGGTCGCGATCGAGCGACAGCGCCTCGACGGCGCCCGCCGCGTCTCCCTGGGCGCGGAGCAGGCGCGCCAGGGCCCGAAGGGCTCCCCCGTGGTGCGGCACGATCTCCAGCAAGCGCCGGTAGATCCCCACCGCGCGCTCCGGCGAGCCGAACGCCTCTTCCTCGAGGATGGCCCACTCGCCGAGCAGCTCCAGCTTGTGGGCGGTGTTCGCCCGCGACGCGCGCAGGTCGAAGAGCCACCGCAGGTCGTCGCGGCGGTCGGACTCGCGAAGGATGCGATCGAGCGTCTGCACCGCGAGCTCGTCGCTGTCGTCCTCCTCGACGAGCGCCTTGTAGGTCGCCACCGCTTCGTCGACTCGCCCCATCTCGCGCGCGTAGACCTCGGCGAGCCTCGCGCGCAGGACGCGCACTTCCTCGCGCCTGCCGTTCTCGCCGTTCTGGCGCTCCTTCTTCTTCTTTTTCTTGCCGGCGCGCGTCCCCTCCTCGGCCGACCCGAACGCAGAGAGGCGCTCGTTGACCGCCTCGACGAAGCCGTTCCACTGGCCGGCGCTGCGCGAGGCGCGCTCGAACCCGTCGAGCGTTCCCTCGTGCGTGGGCGCCAGCTCGTAGGCCTTGCGCGCCCAGGCGAGCGCCGAACCGCGCTCCTGGAGCTGGTGCCCGCTGACGTGCACGAGCTTCTGCAGAAGGGCCAGCTGCTCCTCGACGCCCTGGGCATGCCCGAGGAGCACCTCGTAGAGCGCCGGCAACCTTCCCCACTTCTCGTCCTTCTCGTAGAGCGGCACGAGCGCCCCGGCGGCGCGCGCGTCGTTCGTGCGCACCGAGAGGACGCGCTCGTAGGCGCGGAAGGCGCGATCGGGGGCGCCGATCTGCTCCTCGTAGATGCGCGCGCATCGGAAGCTGAGTTCGATCTTGAGCTGCGGATCGCTCGCCTTGTCGGCGGCGCCCGAGAGCACCTCGACGAGGCCCTCCCAGTCCTTGCTCTGGCCGTAGAGCTCCGTCAGGCCGTCGTAGTCGCCGGCGGCCACGTAGCTGTCGCGGAGCACGCGGAGCGCCTTGGCGTGCCCCGGCTGGATCGCCAGCACGCGCTTCCACGCGCTGCTCGCCTTGGCGTGGTCGTGCAGGCGATCGGAGTAGACCGCGCCGGCCTTCTGCAGCACCGCGAGGCGCGTCGCCTCGTCGGGCGCCACCGCCACCCGCCGCTCGAGCACCTCGGCGACCGTCGCGAAGTCCTTGTCGCGCTCCGCCTGCTTCTCGAGCGCATCGAGCGCGCCCGCAGCCGACGGGTCTTCGTCGAGCACCTTCTTGTACAGCGCCACCGCCTGCGGCCCCATGTCGAGCCGCTCGGCGGCGAGCTTCGCCATCTCGAGCCACGCCTCGCGTCGCTCCGCGCCCTCCGGGAGAGACTCCGCCTGCTGCGCGAGCAGGTCGAAGAGCGGCTTGTAGGCGCGCCGCTTGACGTACAGCTCCTTCAGACGCCCGATCGCCTCGGCGTCTCCCGGCTCGATCGCGCGCAGCCTCTCGAAGGCCTCGACGGCGTTCTGCACGTTCGAGAACTGATCGAGCCACCGGCGTGCGATGGCCCTCCACAGCTCCACCTTCACGGTGGCTTCCTTCTCGAGGTCCGCCTGCCGCGCCTGCATCGTCAGCAGGTCGCGCCACCGCTGCAGCGCCTCGTACACGCGCACGAGCTCCCGCACCGCCGCGAGGTCCGTTCCGTCGAGCTGCACGATCTGCGAGAGCACCGTGACGAGCGCCGAATCGCTCTTCACGTTGTCGCGGTACACCGCAGCGATGTCGCGGAGCACGGCGAGACGGCCCTGCACGTCGTCCTGCGCGAGCCTGTCGAGCTCCTGGCGGAGCAGATCGGTCAGCGCGTTCCACCCGGCGGTCTGCCGGTACAGGCGCTTGAGCGCATCACGCGCGTCCTTGTTCCCCGCGTCCTGCCGAAGCAGCGCGCGCCACTGCTCGATGGCCTTCTGGGCGTTCGCGCCCTCCTCGGCCAGCTTGGCGATCTCGCTCGCGATGCCCGTGCGCTCCTTGCCCTCGGGCAGCGCGCGCTGCGCCTCGGTGAGCACCCCGGCGAGGCGCGCCGTCTCTCCGCGCGCCGTGAGCCACTCGCGGAAGAACCCGAGCATCCCCGGGTGCGCCGGCTCGAGCTTGCGCAGCCGCTCGAACCAGGGTTCCGCCGCCTCCGGCTTCTTGCGCATGCGCCAGTGCACCATCGCGATCTGCAGGACCGCGCCGAACTCCTCCTCCTTGCCACGGAGCGATCCGGCCGAGAGCTGCCCCTCGTAGAGCGCCACGAGGTGCTCCCACATCTCGTGCGACGTGAAGTGGTCGGCGAGGAAGCTCGTCGCCTCCTGGTGCCCGGGCACGAGGTCGAGAACGCTCTCGTACGTCCCGGCGGCCTTCTCCGGCGCGTTCAGCTTCTTGCGCTGGACGCGGGCGAGGCGCAGCAGCGCGGCGACCTTCTCGTCCTTCTGCGTGGACTCGGCGGCGAAGCGCGCGAGCACCCTCACGAGGTCGTTCCATCGCTCGTCGGCGCGCAGGATCCGTTCGAGGAGGAGCTGCCCGCGGCGGTTCTTGCCATCGAGCTCCAGGGCGTCCTGCAGCATCGGCTCGACGCGCTTGCGATCCTTCTCGCTGCCGAAGCGGTAGGTGACCTCGGCGGCGCTCACGAGCAGCGAGCAGCGGAACGCCGCGTCGCCCGCACCTTGCGCCTCCTGCACGTAGCGCTCGACCAGATCACGCCACTTGCTGCGCTTCGCCTCGGAGCGCTCGAGCGCCTCCTCGGCGGTCGCATCGCCGGGCCGCAGCTTCGACAGCTTCTCGAACGCGCGGCGCGCGCCCGCGTCGTCGAGCAGGTCCTCGTCGAGCGTGCGTGCCCATTCGGCGACGAGCTCCGCTTCGCGATCGGTCCCCTCGGCGGCCTGCGCCTCGATGGCCAGCAGCCGCGCAACGGCGTCGAACTCCCGCCTCGCGTCGTGCGCGCGGCGTGCGGCCTCGAGCAGCTTGCGCAGCTCGTCGGCGTTCATGTTCGACTTGCTGACGGCTTCCGCGAGCGACTCCCAGGCTTCGCCGAGGTCCGGATCGTCCTGCAGCAGCCCGAGGGCGCTCTTGATCGTCTTGGCGCTCATCCCTCTCCCTAGCGACAGAAGCTCCACCGCTGCGCGCCAAAACACGCGATTCCCGTGAGGAAATCGCTGGTTTCGGCTTTGCCATGCTACGGATGCCATGGTCCGATAGCAAGGGCCGGTGGAAGAGCCGTCCGTGCTACCTCAGCCTGCCAGGATGCCCCTCGGCGAGAAGTCGCTCTCGCTGTCGCTGCGCAACATCTACGAGACGCTGGCGATCAGCTTTCCGACGATGCTGGAGGCGCTCGCCGGGCGCGTCACGAAGGAGATGTGCGACGTCCGGCTGGACCGCTGGTCGGCCAACATCGTGCGCAACGCCGGGATCCGCCTGCACGTGACCGGCAGGGAGCACATGCTCCCCCACGAGACGTACCTCGTGATGAGCAACCACCAGTCGCTGTACGACATCCCGGTGCTCTTTCAGGTCATCGGCCCCAACGTGAGGATGATCACCAAGGAAGAGCTTTTCCGGGTGCCCATCTTCGGCAAGGCGCTCGCCGCCGGCGGGTTCATCTCGATCGACCGGAGCAACCGCAACGCGGCGATCCGGAGCCTGGAGCGGGCGCAGGCGCTGCTCGCGAGCGGAACGCACGTCTGGATCGCGCCCGAGGGCACTCGGAGCAAGACCGGGCACCTGCTGCCATTCAAGAAGGGCGCGTTCTATCTGGCGCTCGAAGCGAAGCTGCCCATACTGCCCGTGACGCTGAGCGGCACCCGCAACGCGCTGCCCGCCAAGGGGCTGCGGTCGTCGGCCGGGGCCGACGTCCGCGTCACGATTCATGCGAAGATCGACCCGCGTCCCTACACGCAGGGCAAGGACGGACGCGACGCGCTCATGAGCGAGGTCCGCCGCGTGATGGAGAGCGCCCTTTGACGGCCGTGGAGCCGGCGCCCGCATCCGTGTGGCCGGCGCCCAGCCTGGCGGGACCGCCGGGGTCCGGCATCGCGATCCTGGTGAACGCCAACGCGAAGCGAGGCGGGCGCCGCGTCGCGGTTCAGATCTCGCGCGCGCTGCCCGGCGCGAGCGTGCGCCTCACCAAGTCGGCCCACGAGATCGACACGTGGCTGCGCACGCTCCCCTCGCCTCGCCTGGTCCTCGCCGCCGGGGGCGACGGGACCGCCGTGGCGCTCGTCAACGCGCTCGCCCGCGTCACGCCCCAGAACGAGCCGCTCCCGACGATGGGCGTCCTGCCGCTCGGCACCGGCAACGGGTGGGCGCACGCGCTCGGCTCGCCGAAGCTCCACGTGTGCCTCGACCTGATGGCGCCGTCGCGATCGTTCCTGCCGACGCGCCGCTGCGATCTCGTCGACGTCGAGGGGACCCTCGCTCACTTCGCGGGCTCGGGGTGGGACGCGATGATCCTCGACGACTACAAGCGCCAGCTCGACGCGTCCAAGGGGCCGGGGCGCCACATCTCGAAGAGCGTCTACGGGTACCTCTCGGCGACGCTCTTCCGCACCGCGCCGAAGGTGGCCATCTTCGGCAACCCGCACGTCATCATCGAGAACCTCGGCTCCGAGGTCTACGCGATCGACCCGAGCGGCCACCCGCGGCGCATCGACGGCGAGGTGCGCGGCATGGTCCTCTACGACGGGCCGTCCGGCACCGCCTCGGCCGGCACGTGCCCCGAGTTCGGGTACCGCTTCAAGGCGTTCCCGTTCGCCGAGCGCATGCCCGGCTTCTTCAACGTGCGCGTCTACGCGCGCGGCGCGGTCGGCGCGGTCGCGACCATCCCGCGTCTGTGGAAAGGCACGCACCCTCTGCCCGGCATGCACGACTGGCTCGCCACGCACGTGCGCATGACGTTCTCGCGCGACGTGCCGCTGCAGATCGGCGGTGACGCGTGCGGCTCGCGCCGGACGATCGAGTACCGCGCGAGCCCGCGCGAGGTGCGCATGCTCGACTGGCGGCGCCTGCTCTGTACGAGCTGACGCTGGACGGCTCTCAGAACTTGCCGCTGAGGAGCGGGACGACGAACGAGGGCGCGCTCGCGGCGCGGGCCTGGGCGGCCTTGGTCACCGAGTCCGTCGACGCGTCGTCCTTGGGGGGAGGCGTGTTCGTCTGATCGGTGCCCTTGCGCGCCGAGATGATCATCGAGCCGCCGTAGACGCCGGCCGCGAGGCCCGCGACGATCAGCGTGGTGCCCGCGAACACCCACGCGGGGCGGTCGTTGGAGATCGACTGGCCGTCGGACTCGACCGACTTGGCGAAGCCGCCGACGATGTCGAACACGACACCCGTGACGAAGCCGACGCCGCCGGCGGCGAGGACGATCCAGCCGGTCTTCTCCTTCTGCTTGGCGTCCTGACCCGACGAGCTGCTCGACGTGCTCTCTGTGCTCGTCTCGGACGGCGCCTGGGCCGCGGCCTTCGAGCTGTCGTCCTGCGCGAAGGCGGGGCTGGAAAGGAGTGTGAGCTGGGCGCTCGCCACGAGGGCGAGGGCAAGACCGGCATTGCGCATCAGGAGATCCCTCCGGAAATCGGGGCGGAAGATGGAACAAAGCGGGGGCAAAGCGCCAGCTTTTTTTGCGCGGAGCTTGATCTGGAACCATCCGCGGGCGCCCGACGTAGCATCTCGGGCCATGAGGAGACCGCTGCCGCTGCTGATTTCCACCGTCCTTGCGGCTCTGGGCGGGCAGGTCACCTTGTCTTGTGCCCCGGCGGCGCACGCCCCGCCGGCAACGGCGGCGGGCGGTTCGGGGGCTCCTGCCCCCTCTGCGGAAGCCGAGGAGGGCCCCTCGGCGGCGCCGAAGGAAGCTCTGGCGTGGGCGACCCTCGACGCCGCCATGTTCGCCAAGGCGAAGGCGGAGCACCGGTTCGTCGTCATCGATGGCAGCGCCGAGTGGTGCCACTGGTGCCACGTGATGGAGGCGACGACGTACCACGACCCCGAGGTGCGCAAGCTCCTCGACGCGAGGTTCATCGCGGTGAAGGTCGACGTCGACTCGCGGCCCGACTTCGAGGAGCGCTACGTCGACTGGGGCTGGCCCGCGACGGTGCTCATGACGGCCGACGGCGCCGAGATCGGCAAGTACAAGGGCTATCTCCCGCCGGAGAAGTTCCTCGAGATCCTCCAGGGCGTCGTCGACGGTGAAGCCGCGAAGAGCGCCACGGGCGTCGATGCGGCGAAGGACGCCGGCCCCGCCCTTCCCCTCACGCCGGGGCAAAGGGCCGACGCCGCGGCGCGCGTGCAGAAGCAGCTCGACGAGTACTGGGACGCGCCTCAGGGCGGGTGGGGCATCAAGCAGAAGGCGCCCGTCGCGTGGGACAACGCGTGGGCCCTCGTTCACCAGCGCGATCGGGCGCTCTTCACGCTGGCGCAGCAGCGCGGGATCATCGACCCGGTCTGGAGCGGCGTCTGCCAGTACTCGACCGACGGCGACTGGCAGCACCCGCACTACGAGAAGCTGATGACGGTGCAGGCGGGGGCCATCGCGAACTACGCGCAGGCCTACGCGCTCACGCACGATTCCAGGTGGCTGAGCACCGCGCTGATGGTGCGCAATTTCGTCGACGGCTTCATGACGTCGCCCGAGGGCGGCTTCGAGACGACGATGGACGCCGACCTCAACGCGCACGACCCGAGCAAGCCGTTCATGGCGGGCGGCGCGTACTACGCCAAGAGCGACGCCGAGCGGCGCGCGCTCGGCATCCCGCGCGTCGACACGCACGAGTACGGGCGCGAGAACGGGCTCGCGATCGCCGCGTACGTCACGCTCTACGAGGCGAGCGGCGACGCGACGGTGCTCGCATCGCCGAAGCGGGCGGTTGCGAGGATCCTGGCGACGCACGCGAGCGACGCGCTGCCCGGCGGGATCACACACGGCACGAAGCCCGAGGACGAGGGCAAGGTGCTCTATCTCGCCGACAACGCGGCCTTCGGATGGGGCCTGCTCCGCCTCTACCAGGCGACGCACGACGCGCCGACCCTGGAGGCGGCGAAGGGCATCGCCGCGTTCATGATGCGTGCGCTCTACGACGCGCAGGCCGGCGGCTTCTACGCGTCGACGCCCGATCCGAATGCCGTCGGCGCCTTCGCCGTGCGCCGCAAGCCGTTCGAGGACGACGTGATGGCCGTGCGCTTCCTCGCGCTGCTCGATCGCCTGGCGTCGACGCGCGAGCACGCGGATGCCATCGGCAGCACCCTGGCCATCGTCACCCGCCCGGACGCGGTGGACGCGCGCGGACGGATGGTCGGCGATCTACTGCTGGCCCTGGACGACGTTCAGTGACGCCTTGCGGCCCGACTCGCCGCGCTTCGTGTAGAGCGCGTCGATCGTCGGCCCGTAGACCTCGACGACCTTGCGGCGCTTGAGCTTCAGGCTCGGCGTCAGCATCCCGTTGTCCGTCGTGAAGTCGTCCTTGATGAGCGCGAAGTCCTGGATCGACTCGAATCCCTTGAACTGCTTCGCGTACTTCTCGATCTCGCCGCGGAAGAGGCGCACGACGCGGTCGTCCTTGACGATCGCCTCCGGGTCCGCCGGCAGCGTGAGGTGCTGCTCGCCCGCCCACTTCTGCACGGCGCCGATGTTCGCGACGACGAGCGCCACGTTGAACGGCCGGTTGTCGCCGTAGACCATCGCGTTCGCGATGTAGGGGCTGAGCTTGAGCTGCTCCTCGAGCGGCGTCGGCACGACGTACTTGCCGTTCTCGAGCTTGTACTGCTCCTTGATGCGCCCCGTGATGAAGACGAACCCCTGCGGGTCGACGAAGCCCATGTCGCCCGTCTTGAACCCGCCGTCCTTCGTGAAGACCGCGGCGTTCTCCTCGGGGCGCTTGAGGTACCCCTTCATCACGTTGGGGCCGTAGACGACGATCTCGCCCTCGACGCGCGCGGGCTTGCCGTTCTCGGCGGGCTTCTTCTCGGAGCCCGTCCGGTCGATCTCCACGCGGATGCCGGGGAAGGGCCGGCCGACGCTGCCGATCTTGCGCGCGCCCGGCACGTTGGCCGTCGCGATGGGGCTCGTCTCGGTGAGGCCGTAGCCCTCGTAGACGACGATGCCGAGCGAGTCGATGAACTCGGCGACCTCGCGCGACAGCGCCGCGCCGCCCGAGAAGGCGTACTTGAGGCGGCCGCCGAAGCGCGCCCGCACCTTCTCGAAGACCACCTTGTCGACGAGCTCCAGCAGCGCCAGCTCGTGCAGCTTGAGGCGCTCGCCGCGTCGTTCCTTCGCCGTGACCTTGAGGGCGGCCTTCACCATCTCCTGCACCGGCACCGGCTTGCTCGCGATCTGCGCCTGCACCGCCGTGTAGATGCGGTTGAAGATGCGCGGCACGCTGAAGAGGAGCGTGGGACGCACCTCGGCCAGGTTGTCGATGATCTTGTCGACGCTCTCGCAGAGCCCCATCGACGCGCCGCACGAGAAGAGCGCGTGCAGCTCGCACGTCTGCCCGAAGGAGTGCGCCCACGGGAGGAACGAGAGCGACCGGTCGGCCACCTCCATCGGGAAGACCTCGTGCACGGCGCTCACGTTGGACGCGATGTTGTTGTGCGTGAGGATGACGCCCTTGGGGTTGCCCGTCGTGCCGCTCGTGTAGATGAGCGCCGCCGTGTCCTCGGGCTTCGGCTTGATCGCCTCGGCCTTCCCGGTGGAGCCGAGCAGCGCCTGGTAACTCGTGATGCGCCCGTCGCCGTTGGTCGTGCCGTCGATGAGGATGAGGTTCTTCATCGAAGGCACGGCGTCGAGCAGGTGCTTGGCCTTGCCGAGCAGCGCGTCGTTCGCGACGAAGAGTGCCTTCGCCTCGCAGTCGCGCACGATGAACTCCCACTCCTTGGGGTTCTGCGCCTCGTACATCGGCACGAACGCGGCGCCGAGCCCGTAGCAGGCGTAGGCGGCGACCGCCCACTCGACCCGGTTGTTCGCCACGCAGGCCACCGCGTCCCCCCGCTTGATGCCGAGCGAGGCGAGGCCGCCGCGCACGCGGTCGACCATCGAGCCGAACTCGCGGTACGTGGTCCACACCCAGCGGGTGCCCTTCTTCGTGCCGAACAGCTCACGCGACGCGTACGTCGAGATGCTGTGGTCGTAGATGTCGGCGAGGGTCGCGAAACGGGGCTCGAAGCTCATGGTGACCTCGATGCTACTGCGGAATCACTGGTTGGGCTGCGGTCGGCCGACCCCGCCCATTTCCATCGCTTTTTCCCAGCGTAGCGCGTCGAAGAGCAGCGCCGAGTCCTTCAGGCCGTCGAAGGTGTCCATCAGGACGATGCGCATCTGGAGGGTCTCGCCGCGCGTGACCGGGAACTTCGCGGTGAGCCAGCCGGTGCCCCCGCCGTAGATGTACTCGCTGCCATTCTGGGCGATTGCCGTGTCGTTCGCGCTCACGGCGGCGCCGTCGTACCCGGTGCCGGCGAGCGTGCCGTAGATCATCTGGCTCGCGTCGCCGGCGGTTCCGACGCACGCCTGGATCGCCGCCGACTTGTCCATCGAGAGCCCGGCGGGCCCGGGAGGCGCGGGGCAGAGGTTGAAGAAGGCGCTGTTGATGGTGACGGCCAGGCCGCTCGCGTCCTTGGCGACGTTCTGCCCCTGCAGCGCCTTGCTCGTCACGAGGACGAAGAAGGCGTCGTTCGCGGCCGAGTCCCACCACTGGTTGAACTCGGAGGAGAAGAAGGAGAAGTCGAAGTCGACGGTCTGCACGTTGCTCGGGATCTTCACGTCGAGCGCGAGCTCGGCCCAGTCCTGCACGTTGACGCCGCCCGCGGCGGCGCCGTTGGTGAGCGAGGCGCAGTCCTGGCCCATGAGCGGGATGGCGGCGCATCCATCGTTGATGTGGAAGCCCGTCGGGTCGAGCGGCATCGAGGCCCGCGGATCGGCGGCGCCCCACGGACCGTTGGCGAGCCCGAACATCGTGCGGCCGGAGCGCGGCATGTCGCCGCCGAAGCTCGAGACGATGGCGATCTGCTCGGGTTTCGTCTGCGACGTCCAGAGCGTCTGCCCCGGGCCGAGCCCGGACACCTGGCCCCACGCCGCGTGCACGAGCGGGTCGAAGACCGTGCCCGCGTTCGTCTTGCTGTTCTGCGCGCAGAGGTCGGCGGCCCGCGCGAAGTCGGTCGGCGTGCCCGGCGCGGGCGACGGCACCGTCTCGCAGTGGAGCACCGGGTCGTCCACCTTGCCGTCGCAGTCGTCGTCGATGTTGTCGCCCGGGAAGTCGAACGCCTCCGGATTGATCAGAGGATCGCCGTCGTTGCAGTCGGCGGGCACGGCGTAGCCGTCACCGTCGCAGTCGGGGTGTCCGCACGTGACGAGCGTCGGCACGTCGGCGCCCGCGTCGCGCGTGCCCGAGTCACCTCCGCCACCGCCGCTGCTCGAGCCCGTGCCGCCTCCGTCGGGCGCGAAGGCCTCGTTCGACTTGCTCGACCCGCACGCGAGCAGGCACGCGGCGGCGACGAGCCCTGCCCACGCCGTGCGACCCATCGCGCGCCTCATCTCCTCACTGCGACGCGATCTCGTCCGCCGTCGTACCCGCGGTGCCGTTCGACGCGGTCTGCAGCCCGTTGGTGCCACCCGTGCCGCCCTGACCGCCGCCGGCGTTCGAGCACTGCGTCGCCGTCACCGTCGGCGTCCCGCCTTTATGGATGATGCACACGGACGCACCGCCGGTGCCTCCCGAGGCGCCGCCTCCTCGACCCCCGGGGCCGCCCGCCGAGCCGTTGCCACCCGAGCCGCCCGTCTGCGAGCTGCAGGTGGTGCTGCTGCTCGAGCCGGAGCCGCCGAGGCCCGCACCGCCACCAGCTCCGCCCTGCCCTCCGTCGCCGCCCTTGCCGCCGCCGCCACCCGTACCCGTGACCATCGTCGTCTGGTCGACGGTCACGTTCGACGAGACGACCGCGATGGCGAAGCTGCTGCCACCACCGTGTCCGGCGGCGCCCGGGTTGCCTCCGCAGCCTCCTCCGCCACCGCCTCCTCCCCCACCGCCACTCGTGCCGGCGTTGCAGTCGGTGCAGAAGTTGGGGAACGCGCTGTTGGCGTGCGCGCTGCCGCCACCTCCTCCGCCTCCGCCGCCGCCTCCTCCGGGCGTGCCGTTGCCGCCCGTCCCGCCGCCCGGCGGGAGGTAGTTGCCGCTCGAGTCGAACGTCCCGATGCTCGCGCCCGCGTTGCCGTTGGTGCCGGGCGCGCCGATACCGCCCGGGTTCGTCGCCGAACCGCCTGGACCTCCGGGGTTCGCGGTCGTGATGGAGCACGTGCCCGCGGGTCCAGGGCCACCCGCGGCGGCGCCGGTGCCGCCGCCCGAGATCTGCGTCCCTGGATTGCCCTGCGATCCGGCGTTGACCCCGGCGCTCGCGCCCTCGCCTCCCGTGCCGCCGTTGGCCCCGCCGCAGCCCGGACCGCCCAGGCCGAGAGACTGGCCGATGCCCGGCGATCCCGGCGCTCCCGTGTTGCCGGTCCCTCCCGTCGCTCCGCCTGCTCCGTCGGATCCGTTGCCGGCGGTGATGCTGCATCCCGCGATGGTCACGCCCACCGACGAGTCCACGACCAGGATGCCGACGCTGGTGTTGCCGTCGCCCATGGCCGACTGGCCCTGCGCGGAGCTCGAGGAGACGGTGAAGAGCTGGATGTCCTGCGCCGCGCCGAGGCCGTTCGCCAGGATCCCGACGGCGCTCGGGCTCGCGATGGTGGTGACGTTCGCCTTCGACCGCTGCCACTGGTTGGCCGCGTCGTATCCGCCGTAGATGCTGACGCCGGTCACCATGTCGACCTTCTCGCCGTAGATGCCCTTGGACACGTAGACGTCCTTGGGCGGCGACGAGCCCGAGGCGGTGATGACGGCCGCGCCGATCGTCTTCATCGGGCTGCTGATGGTGCCGGCGTTCGTGTCTGCGCCGGTCACGGTGTCGACGAAGATCGCGTTCGCGATGGTGCCGTCGATGCCGTCGCAGTTCGAGTCGACGAAGCCGAGGTCGGGCTTGTCGGTCGGCGAGGACTGCTGGCACTCGCACCCGCCGCTCGGCGGCGGCGGGCCGAAGCTCGTCACCTGCGTCGGCACGCCGTTGTTCCACACGATGTGGACGAAGCCCGTGTCGCACGTCCAGGAGCACGTGACGAGCCCCGCGCCGCTGTCACCCGCCCCGCCGTCGCCGCCAGGCGTGCACGAGGTCATCGCGTTCGTGACCGTCGCGCAAGGCGGCGCGCCCTGCACGCAGTACATCTTGGTCCCGTCGCAGGTCCACAGGCCGTCGCACGCGTTGGTGTTCAGGCGATCGCACACCGAGCTGCCCGACGTGCAGGGCAGCATCTGCACGCAGTTCTTCGTGCCGTCGCAGTACTCGCCGTTGGGGCAGTTCGCGTCGTTCGGCGTGTGGACGCACGCGTTCTTCTGCGCGTCGCACGAGTCGTCGGTGCACGGGACGCCGTCGTCGCAGTTCTGCGGCTTGCCGGTGGGGATGCAGAGGCCGCCCTGGCAGGCGTAGCCGCTCGTGCAGAGGTTCGGCCCCGTGCAGTCGTCGTTGTGCACGCACGCCTGCGCGTCGGGCGGGAGGCCGGTCGAGTCCTGCGAGGCGTCGCTCGGGCCGCCGCTGCTGCTGCCGCTGCTCCCGCCGCTGCTGCTGCTTCCGAGGCCGCTGCTGCTACCGCTGCTTCCCCCGCTGCTGCTGCTCGCGGTGCCGTCGCCACCTCCGGAGTCGGTCGGCGCGAACCCGTCGTTCGAGGAGTTGCCGCCCGCGCATCCGTGGATGACGAGGGCGACGACACAGGAGAAGGAGGAGGCGGCGAAGAGGCGGCTGGACAGACGCACGGTCGCGCAAAGGTACGATGCGCGACCACTTCGTCCACCCGCCGGTGGTTCCGGAGACGGAGAATTAATCCAGTCCCACCACCCTCCCTCTCAGAGCGTCTCCAGGTACGCCTCGAGGGCCTCCAGCTCGTGCGGAGACAGCTGCGCGGTATGTCCCATCTTTCCGTCGCTGGCGAGGAGGAGGGATCGCAGCGTCGGGTAGCGGCCGTCGTGGAAGTACGGACCGGTGCCGCCGACGAAACGGAGCGACGGGGTGTCGAAGCTGCGGCGCGGGTCGGAGGACGAGCGGCTCTTGACGTCGTGACGGTTGCCGTCGGTGAAGGTGCCGTCGCTCATGTGGCAAGAGGCGCAGCCGGTGGCGGAGGACTCGAAGATGTCGCGTCCCTCGGCGACGAGCGGGTCGGTCACGGCGAAGGCGAGCGTCGCGTGCGGCGCCGCCTGCATCTTCATGCAGTACGCGACGAGGGCGTCCATCGACGCTCCGTCGAGCCCCGTGCCGCCGAGGCGCCGCAGGGTGTTCGTCACGTGCTGCTTCACCGTCTTGCGCGAGCCGTTCCAGCCGTAGGGCGCCGTGCCGGCGAGGCGGCCGGCGAGCGTGGGCGTCTGCCGGGGTCCATCGGGCGTGGCCCAGACCAGGCCGTCGTCGCGCCCGTCGGGATGGCAGCTCGCGCACGCGCGACCGTCCATGGAGATGCGGGTGTCGCCCGTCGTGTGGAACAGCCTGCGTCCGAGCTCCACGGGATCGCTCGCCTCGACGCGCGGGCCGAGAGCGACCGTGCGCTCGAGACCCTGGTCGTCCTTCTCCAGCGTGTTCGGATGGGCCGCGTCGATGACGAAGCTCGTCACGGTGCGCGAGCCCTGCGACCACACGAAGGCGGCGCGGCGCTCGGCGTCGATGGCGACGCCCGTCGGCTCGGCGCCCGTCTTCCACACCGCGAAGCCGCCGGCGTTCTTGCCGGCGCGCACGTCGACGCGCCACACCATGTCGGTCCCTTCGCACGCGACGAGGAGCCACTCGCCGGCGGCGTCGTAGGCGGCGGCGCGCGGGAGCAGGCACTGCGTGAAGGCGAGCGTCGGCACGGTGCGCAGCCCGTCGGGCGACTGGTTGCTGCCGCCGACGACGGCGACGTCGAACTGCTCGGCGGGCAGCGTGTCCTCGCCGACGCCGCCGTACGTCTCGGTGCGCACCGTCGTGTCGCCCGTGTTGGCGGTGACGCCGGGCTCGATGACGCCGATCTCGGCGCGCGCGAGGGCGTATCCCTGGCGCCAGGCGAGGCGGCCGTCGCGGCCGGTCATCGTGTCGGCCTGCTCGAGGCGCACGGGCTCCACGCCGTGATCCGGCGACATGAGGTCCACGACGCTGAGGACCGACGCGCTCGCGTGCGACACGTACGCTTGCCGACCGTCGGCGCTCGTCGCGATGGCGCGCGGCTCGCGGGCGACCGGTGCGCGGAAGAGGCGGTTCAGCGTGCGCGTCTCGAACGCGTCGACCTCGCGGCCCCAGGCGCACGCGACGAGCAGCGTGCGACCGTCCGGCGCGAGGGCGAGCCCCACGGGCTCCTCGGCGGTCGCGATGCGTCCGGTCACGTGAAGGCTCGGACGCTCCCCCGGCACTTGCTCGAGCACGTCCACCTCGGCGCCGTCGCGGATGCCGACGAACACGCGACCATCGCGCGCGACGACCAGCTGGGTCGGCTCGCCGCCAAGCTCGATCACCGGGAGCTCCTCCTCCGTGCGCGTGTCGAGCAGCCTCACGGCGTGCGCGTCGGCGTCCGCGACGATCGCGAGCTTGCGATCGCCCACGCGCGCCAGCGCGATCGTGGACCCGATGCCGTCGCCCGAGAGCGGCGTCAGCGGCTCGCCGGGCGTCGCGATCGCCATCGCCGGCGGCTGCTTCTGCACCGCCTGGAGCGCCTCCCCTCCTCCGCAAGCCGCCAAGAG
>DASVWO010000094.1:0-10961 GCA_036393165.1 Polyangiaceae bacterium
CGCGAGCGACTCGCCCTGCACGTACTCCATGACGAGGAACATCTCCTCGTCGGTCTGCACGACGTCGAGCGTCGGAACGACGTTGGGATGCCGGATGCGCGCCGCGAGTCGAGCTTCGTCGAGGAACATCGAGACGAAGTCTGGATCCTTCGCGTACTGCGCGTGCAGGCGCTTGATGGCGACGGTGCGCGAGAATCCCACCGGGCCCACCAGGCGCCCGTAGTGCACGGTGGCCATCCCGCCCGAAGCGATCTCCCCGAAGATGGAGTATCGCCCGATCGTCCTCGCGCCGGCGTGCGCAGACCCCGCCACACGTCCACTATATCCGCGATCCAGCTACAGCGCCTTCAGAAGACGAGCCCGCTCGGCGTAAGAGCGACGATCCCGCTCTCGTGGCTGTGGCGGGGCCCCTCCCCCGCCACTTTCGTTCCACTGGAGTAAACGTGGGTGGAGGTGGCGAGCGACAGGGCGATGCCCACGCCGAGCACCAGGATCCCTGCGCCACCCGTGATGAATCCGGCGTTTCGGGCCTCGTCTTCGTCCGAGAACAGGTGCTCGGCGGCGACCAGGGACACACCCACCACGAGCGCTGCGATACCCGCACCCGTGAGCGTCCCCCCGAAGCGATGCCAGAGGCGGTCGCCCGCTTGCACCTGCAGCGTCGTGGCGTCCGTGCCCTGGGGCAGGGTGAAGTTGTGCGTGCCCGGGACGCCGCCGAGAGAGCCGATGCGATACGCCGCATACCGGTCGAGGTCCACGCTGCAGGGAGCGATGCACACCTGCTCCCAGCGCCCGGTGCGCGAGTGCGTCGGCAGGAGGAACGCCTCGCCCTCGGACTCCTCGACGAAGACGCGCTCCTCGAGGAGCGTCGGCGCCTTCGTGGACGTGACGTCCACGTGCATGTGCGGGTGGAGCTGCGGCTGCGCCTCGGGCGGCGCGGGTGTCTGGGCGCGAGCGCTCGCGGCGTGGAGCAGCGTCGCGAGCGACGCGAGGATGGCGGACGCGAGAATGCGACGGCGCGGCGTGGTCTGCATTGGCGCGTGACGCGTGCAGGGATCGATCCGGCTAGTCTCGGTGTCCATGAGGCCGGCGTGGCTCGCGATGGGTCTGCTCGCCTGCGGTGCTCCAGGCGCAGGCGCCTACGTGTCCGCGCCGTCGGGGCCGGCGGCGGCGTCGTCGGGCGAGACTGCACCGGCGGGCGGCGAGCGTGGCGAAGCGCAGCGATCGCCCAACGCGTGCCGCCAGTCGTGGGCGCTCGAGGACGTGCCGGCGGGCGATGCGCGCGTGCTCGTCGTGTGCGGCAACGACGTGCGGCGTGAGCCCATCGTGCTCGGCGCGATGAGCCGAGCCATCGACCCGGGGCTCGAGTCGGCGCATCAGCGCGTCTGCACGTGCGCGTCGCGCATGACGGCGCCGCCGTTCGTCGATCTGGTCGTCACCGCGGTGCCCGAGGAGGGACGCTCCGGCGTCGAGACGAGCGAGCCGGAGGGCGAGGTGGATCCGGGCGTCGCGTCGGCGTTCGCGGCGTGCGTCGGGAAGATCGCGGCGACCTTCCCGCGCTTCGCGGGCGGCGGGTGCCCCGGGGGCGACAAGACGACGTTCGTGTACTCGTTCGACGTCGAGCTGGGGCGGTGACTCGAGGTCCGAAAGTCGCCAGCCGCCGCGGGCGCGCCGAGGTAAGTCCTCCGTGGATGGCTGCGCCCCTCGACTTCAGCCTCGATTCCGACCGGATGTACCGCGCGATGGTCAGCCGCGACCGTCGCTTCGAGGGGCAGTTCGTCATCGGGGTGCGGACGACGGGCATCTACTGCCGGCCCGGGTGCCCGGCGCGGATGCCGCGGCGCGAGAACGTGCGCTTTTACCCGTGCACGGCGGCGGCTCAGGCGGACGGGCTGCGGCCGTGCCTGCGCTGCCGTCCGGATGCGGCGCCCGGGACGCCGGCTGCGCTCGGGACGCCGGCGACGGTGACGCGCGCGCTCCGGCTCATCGCGCAGGGGGCGCTCGACGAGGCGGGCGTCGATCCGCTCGCCGAGCGGCTCGGCGTGACGGCGCGGCACCTGCGGCGGCTGTTCGAGAAGCACCTGGGCGCGTCGCCGCTCGAGGTGGCGCACACGCAGCGCGTGCACTTCGCACGCAAGCTGGTCGAGGAGACGGCGCTGCCGATGACGGAGGTGGCGCACGCGGCGGGGTTCGCGAGCGTGCGCCGGTTCAACGAGGCGGTGCGCGACGCGCTCGACGCGACGCCGACCGAGCTCCGGGCGCGAAGCAGGGCGAAGACGGCGCGGGCGATGGCAGGCGACGAGGGCGACGCCATCGTGCTCCGGCTTCCGTACCGCGAGCCGCTCGCATTCGACGAGCTGCTCGCGTTCCTCGCGCCGCGCGCCATCCCCGGGGTCGAGCGCGTCGAGGATGGGACGTACGCGCGCGTCGTCTCGTCCGGTGTGAAGGGGGAGGGCCCCGGCATCGTCACCGTGCGGAGGCCGCCCGCGGGGTCGCACCTGCTCGCGACGATCCGGGGCGTCGGCGGCGTCGATCTCTTCGCGCTCGTCGCGCGGATGCGCGCGCTGTTCGATCTCGACGCGGACCCCGCGCGCATCGACGCGCATCTGGCCCGCGACCGGGTGGTCGGCGCGTCGGTCCGCGCGAGCCCAGGGCTGCGCGTGCCCGGCGCGTGGGACGCGTTCGAGATCGCCGTGCGCGCCATCCTCGGGCAGCAGGTGAGCGTGCGCGCCGCTTCGACGCTCGCGGGCCGTCTCGTCGCGCGTTTCGGGCGCGCCGTCGCGGGCGGCGGCGACGGGCTGACGCATCTCTTCCCCGAGCCGGCCGCGCTCGCCGAGGCGGACGTCGCCACGATCGGCATGCCGCGGGCGCGCGCCGAGGCGATCCGCGGGCTCGCGCGCGCGGTGGCGCGTGGCGAGGGCGTGCTCGAGGATGCCGATCGCTTCGCGCTGCTCGCGGGCGTCGGCGCGTGGACGACCGGCTACGTCGCGATGCGCGCGCTGCGCGATCCGGACGCGTTCCCGCGCGGCGACGCCGTGCTGCGGCGCTTCGAGCACGCGTCCGACGCGTGGAGCCCGTGGCGCGCGTACGCGGCGATGCATCTCTGGAACATGGAGGCACGACGATGAAAGAGACTCTCTGGACCGCGACCCACGAATCTCCCCTCGGCACGCTCCGGTCCGCGGTGCGCAGCGACGGCGCGCTCGTCGCCCTCGCCTTCGAGGACGCATGGAGCCCGCTCTTCGCGCGGCTCGCCGTGCGCTTCGCCGACCCGCGCGTCGCGCGCGGTGTCCCGGTGCACGTGGCCGGCGCCATCGATGCGTACTTCGCCGGCGACGTCGCGGCGCTCGACGCGCTCGCCGTCGATCCCGCGGGCACCGCGTTCCAGCGGCGCGTCTGGGACGCGCTTCGTACGATCCCCGCAGGCCAGACGCGCTCCTACGCCGCGGTCGCATCGGCCGTCGGCGCCCCGCGCGCCGTGCGCGCCGTCGGCGCCGCCAACGGCGCCAACCCGATCGTCATCGCCATCCCGTGCCACCGCGTCATCGCGTCCGACGGCGCGCTCCACGGCTACGGAGGCGGTCTCGAGCGCAAGCGATGGCTACTCGCTCACGAGCTTCAGCCGGGGATCCGGCAGACGCCCATCGCGTTGCAGCCCATGAACGTGGGCGACGGACAGTCGGCGTCGCTCGTGCACTGCTTCGTGCAGAAGGTGCCCTTGACGACGTAGTCGAAGCAGATCCCGGACGCGCACTGCGCGTTGTCCCAGCAGGGTGCCCCGAGAGGCAGGTCGCTCGCATCGCGCGACGCGTCCGGCGGCGGAGGCGGGCCCGAGTCGCCTCCGTCGTCGCGATCGCCGGGGCCCATGGCTCCATGGCCGCAGCCGTGGGTGAGGCCCGCGTCGTCCACCATCAACGGGCAGGATGCGTCGGCCGCGTCGCCGCCGCTGCTGCTGGCGCCACCGCCGCCGTCGGGCGGGCTCGCGGAGTCGTGCCCCGCGTCGGTCGCGCCGCCGCCCACGCACGACGGGTCCGAAGCGGTGCACGCTCCGTCGGGGATCGCCCCGGAGCTGCTGCACCCGAGCACCATCGCGCCGAGCACCAGGGCCGAAGCCATCCCGATCCGCACGCCTCTCACGCTAGCAAGCCGCGTGCACGCGTCGGGCGTTACACGCGCGTCACACCCCGGCCTCGCCGGGCGAGAGCACCGCCTCGAGGATCCAGGCCTGATCCCCCGCCGCGAGCTCCGCGCCGCACGCCTGGCACTTCGTGGAATCGCTGTCGGCGACCGGCGCCCCGCACGCCTGGCACACGAGCGCCGTCATCGACGGCCGCGATTGCACGCCCGACCGGCGCGCCATCCGGATCACGCACTGCGACGGCGTGTAGTCGCTCGATCCACCGAAGCGCGCCGACCAGCGGACGAGCACGTCGACGTGGTCGTACCCGTCCTGCGCCGCCACCACGCAGCGCGCGACGTCTGCGCCGCCCACGGAGACGTCGCTCGCACCGCGCGCCCACTCGGCTCGTCCGCCCGATGCGATGAACGCCGGCGTCGCCGCCTTGCGCAGAGGCACCGGCGTGTTCGCGCGCGCCGCCTCGACCCACTTCCAGAACAGGTACGACGCGCGGTCCTCGAGCACCTCGGCGGCGACGCCTGGGTCGCGCGCGCGGAGCGCGTCGACGCCCGGGGGTGGACCCATGCGCGGCCGCCACTCCTCGAGCTGCGTGATCTCGGCGAGCACCCAGTCGTGCTCTCCCGAGCACACGAGCGCGCCGCAGTAGCGGCACTTGATCACCTCGCCGGGGTCGAGCGGCGCCCCGCACCCCGGGCACGCGCGCCCGACGGCGAATCCCTGCGGCTTGGTCTGCGCCCCCGCACGCCGCACGAGGGACCATATCTCGGTGTACGGAGCGACCTGCGTGCGCGCGAGCGCCGCCTGGATCTCGTCGTCGCGCGCGGTCCACGGGACCTCGGTGTCGCGCGCCTGCGCCGTCATGCGCACGTGCACCACGTCGAGAGGATTCGCGTCCTGCACCGCTTCGATGGACGTGTGGAGGACGGACGCATCGCCCATCACGTTGCGTCGGTTCTCCTGGCGCATGAGGGCGAGCTGCACCTGGAAGCGCGAGTAGACGCCGTCGCTCACGAACGGGCGCGCCGGGCGCATGTCGCCGCCGCACCAGGCCTGGCGCAGCATGTCGGCCATCGGCCGCACGTGGTCGACGATGCTCTGCTCGGTGAGCGCGGGATCGCGCGCGCGCAGCACGTCGAGCGGCGCCGACGGACGCGCGCCGGCCATGGGGTCGTACTGGTCGGTGCGCGGCCCGAAGCGCTGGCGGCGACGCTGCAGCCACACGAGCCCGAAGATGACGCCGAAGAGGATGAGGATCGCCAGCGCGCCGCCGGGGCTCAGGCTGCCTCCGCCGCCGCCGTGATAGCTGCCGGCACCGCCCAGGCTTCCGCCTCCCCCGAAGCTCCCGCCGCCTCCGCCTCCACCCCCTCCGCCGTGGTAGCTGCCGCCGCCTCCCGGTCGCATCTCGACGAACATCGTGGACCCTCGGCCGCCAGGCTACAGGCTGCGGCCTTCCGACGGCGAGCGCTTTACTGAGCGCGCCGGGCGGGTCACGCTGTGCGCCGTGAACCGCGCGCGTCTCCCCCGCTCGCTGTGGGCCCTCTTCCTTCCTCTCGCTCCGTCGGTGCTCGCCGCACTGGCCGCGTCGTGCGGCAGCTCGTCGCACGATTCCCAGTTCGTCGACGGCGGAGACGACGGGACGCAGCCCGGATCCGAGGGCGGTGGCGACACCGGGGGCGAGGGCGGTCCGTGTCTCTTCTGCGCCGAGGGCGGCGACGGGTACCTGGTGTACGGCGACTTCCCGCCGCAGCCCATCCTCGACATGCCGGACGCCGGCGCCGCGGCGCCCCCCAACGCGGGCCAGCTCTTCGGCGGGCCGTCGCAGGGCGCGCAGTCGGGCGGGCCGTGCCTCATCGAGCCGGAGGTGGGCTCGCTGTATCCCAAGAACTGGCTGCGCCCGCGCTTCTCGTGGATCGCGGCGAACGGCGAGAACCTGTTCGAGCTGCGCCTCCACGTCGCCAACCAGTCGAACGATCTCGTCGTCTACACGACGCAGACGCAGTGGACGATGCCGAAGGCGATGTGGGGCTCGCTGAGCGCCGACTCGGCGGACCAGCCGATGACCGTCTCGGTGCGCGGCGGCGTCTACTCCGGCGGCTCGCTCACGGGGGAGGCTCTCGGGTCGAAGGGCGCTCTCGGCATCGCGCCGGTCGCCGCGCCGGGGACCATCGTCTACTGGAGCATCATCCCGAGCCCGGGGACGACCGCTCTCAAGGGCTTCGCCGTCGGCGACGAGTCGGTCACGCCGGTGCTCACGCCCAGCCAGGTGCAGGAGTCCCCGACGACGTGCCTCGGCTGTCACAACGCCACGCCCGACGGCGACTACGCGTCGTTCTCCACGAGCGACACGAACTGGGGGAACGGCTTCGCCGACATCCGTCAGAACATGACGGGCCAGGTTCCCCCGTGGCTCGGCGCCGCGGGGAAGGCGGCCGTGGAGTCGTCCGCCCTGGGCATCCACACGTTCTCGACCGCGCACTGGGCTGCCGGCGATCGCATCGAGGTGGCCGGCTACGCCCCTGGCGACAACCACAGTCCCGAGCTCACGTGGATCGATCTGGAGGCGCAGAACGCGCCCGCGTCCGGGACGATCGCGCGCAACGGCGACTCGAACTACGCGGGCGCGCCGAGCTGGAGCCACGACGGCAAGACGATCGCGTACGTCTCGACCAACGCGCAGGTCGACGGCCGGCTCGACGACGGGCCCGCGGACATCTGGACGGTCCCGTACAACAACAAGGCCGGCGGCACGGCCACGGCGCTCGCGGGCGCGAGCAGCAACGGAATGCGCAACTACTACCCGGCGTACTCGCCGGACGACAAGTGGATCGCCTTCGATCAATCCACGTCGGGGAGCATGTACAACAACGCGCAGGACGAGCTCTACGTCGTGCCGAGCGCCGGCGGCACGGCGACACGCCTGTCGGCGAACGACCCGCCCGCGTGCTCGAGCAAGACGAGCCCCGGCGTGACCAACAGCTGGCCCAAGTGGTCGCCGCAGGCGCAGACGACGACCGACGGCCGCACCTTCTACTGGATCGTGTTCAGCTCGATCCGCGACCCCGGCGGCAACCCGCAGCTCTACGTCACGCCCGTCGTGGTCGACGGCGCCGGCAAGGTCACGACGTACCACGCGCTCTATCTCTGGAACCAGCCGTCGAGCGAGAACAACCACACGCCCGCCTGGGACAACTTCCAGATCCCGCCGCCGGGCCCCCAGTAAGGTTCACTCGGCGTTCGCTGCGATCGCTCGTGCGGGCTGCAGCGGGAGCGACACGGTGAACACGGCGCCGCCGCCATCTCGAGCGGCGCGGTTTCGCCACGTCAGCGTTCCGCCCTCCTCCTCCACGATGGTGCGCGAGAGCCAGAGCCCGAGGCCGCTCCCGCCCGTGGCCCCGCGCGTCGTGAAGAACGGCTCGAAGATCCGCTCGCCGATGTCTTCCGGAACGCCCGGACCCGTGTCGGCCACCTCGACGACGGCGTGATCGTCCGCGTGGCGCACGCGCACCTCGATCGTGTGGCGCTCACGGTCACCCTCGGGGATCGCCTGCGCCGCGTTGAGCACGAGGTTGAGGATCACCTGCGCCAGGCGCGGCGCCCGCACGATCGCGACGACGCCGTCCTCGAAGGACCGGACGACGTGGGCACGCGCCCGCGCCTCGATGGCCCCGATGCGAAGCGCCCCGTCCGCCACCAGCGCGAGGTCCACCGCGGCCCGCGGCCGCTCGCGCACGACGCCCCCGAGGTCGCGCATGACCTCGTTGATCTGGGTCATCGCGCTCGTCGCCTCGTCGAGCAGCGTCGTCGCCTCGGCGAGCCGCCCCTGGGCCACGCGCTCGCGCGCCATCGGCAGGGCCAGCGACACGAACGCCGCCGGGTTGTTCACCTCGTGCGCAACGCCCGCCGTCACGCGACCGAGGCTCGCCAGCCGCTCGGTGGCGGCGAGGCGCGAGCGGCGCGACCACTCCTCGGTCAGGTCGTGCGCGACGTGGATGCAGGCGACGCCCAGGTCGTTCGCGGGTGCCGGCCACACCTCGAGCCGGATCGGGCGCCCGCGCGAGGAGACGAACTCGTCGACCGTCGTGCGGCTCTCGCTGATGGCCATGGCGTGCGGGCATGGCTGGCGCGTGCAGCGCTTGAGGAACAGCTCGTCGCAGCGCCGGCCGAGGATCTGCCCCTCATCGAGGCGCAGCCACTTCGCCAGCGTGCGGTTGACGCGCACCACGCGTCGATCTCCGTCGAGCAGGGCGAAGCTCTGGTCGAAGTGCTCCACCGCCCCTTGCCACACGAGCTCCACCTGCTCGTGCTCGACGTGTGCGCGCCGCTCCGCCGCCACCAGCTCGGTCACGTCCTGCAGCGCCGAGACGATGTAGCGCTCGCCCATCACGTCCACCGGGCCCGCGCGGGGCACGACCCACACCACGCTGCCGTCCTTGCGGCGATGGGCGCGCCTCTGCAACGTGGCCGGGTCGCCGCACATCGCGGTCTGCAGGTCCTTCGCGAGCTCCGGCCGCGGCGCGGCCATGAAGTCGTGGATGCGCATCCCGAGCAGCTCGTCGAGCGACCACCCGTACTGCGCCACGGCCGCGTCGTTGGCGGAGACGAAGCGCCCCTCGCCGTCGACGACGATGACCGGCACGCACGCGTGCTCGAAGAATGCTCCGAGCGCTGCGCGGACCGCCCGCGCTGTCTGGACCCTGTCCCCCGGCACGGCGACAGCGATGGTAGCAGGTCAGCGCAGGGGGAAAAGGGCCCGGCCTTGCCAGGCGGGGAGCTCGCGCAGCTCCGCCCAGACTTCGCGCGCCGACGCGTAGCGGAACTGCTCGCGGCGACGGAGCATCTTGGCCACCAGCGCGCCGAGGGGCGTGCCGATCAGCTCCGCGCGGTGGCGGGGGACGCCCTCGGCGACGCAGCGCACGAGCTCCGGGTACGGCACGCCCGTGGGGATCGCGCTCTCGCCGGTGAGCATCCAGTAGAGCAAAAGCCCGATCTGGTAGATGTCCGACTGCTTGCCCGTGTAGCCGGTGGCGATGATCTCGGGCGCCATGATGGCGTGGTGCACGACGTTCGGGCGGATGGCGGGAAGGCCGCGCAGCTCGGTGCTCAGCCCGAAGTCGCTGATCTTCACGTCCGGCCGGTCGCGCCCGTCGACGATGAGCACGTTGCCGGGGTGAAGGTCGTCGTGCACCACGTCGTTGTCGTGCAGGAACTGGACGGCGGCGAGGAGCTGCCGCGCCAGCTCGATGACGAGGCCCTCCTGCATGGGCAGCCCGAGCATCTCGCGGAGCGTGTGATCGCAGCGCTCGAGCGCGAGGTAGAAGAGCGAGTCGTGCTCGAACGCGTCGAAGATGTAGACGACGTTCGGATGCCGCAGCGACAGGAGCCGCTGCACCTCGCGCGCCCAGTCGGCCTGCACCTCGTGGTACGGGCGGTTGGCCGGGCGGAACATCTTGACCGCGTAGGTCTGGTCGAATGGCCCGACGCAGCCGTAGACGGCCCCGAACTCGCCCGAGCCGATGACCTCGCGCACCTGGTACTCGCCGAGCAGCGAGCGCAGCACTGTCCCCACGGCCGGGTAGCGGACGGGGATCCCAGTCGTGGCCTGCCCGGCGAGGGCCGGAACCGTCTGGCGGCGGGAAGGCGGCACGGTGCCCGGCACGACCACCGACGTTAGCATTCGCGTATCCTGGCCGTCCCCATGTCGCTCCGGACCACGGCCGAGCATCGCCGCCTCGAGGAAGCGCGCGACCCGGCGTGCAAGTGGAGGCGGTGGGGTCCCTATCTGCCCGAGCGGCAATGGGGCACGGTGCGCGAGGACTACTCGGCCGACGGAGAAGCCTGGGACTACTTCCCGTTCGACCACGCGCACCTGCGCGCGTACCGCTGGGGCGACGACGGCCTCCTCGGCATGTGCGACAACCGCGGGCTCGTCTGCTTCTCGGTGGCGCTCTGGAACGGGGCGGACTCGATCCTCAAGGAGCGGCTCTTCGGCCTCTCCGGCAAGGAGGGCAACCACGGCGAGGACGTGAAGGAGCTCTACTGGTACGAGGACGCGACGCCGACGACGAGCTACGCGCGCGCCCTCTACAAGTACCCGCAGCGCGCCTTCCCGTACGAGGAGCTGCGCCGGCGGTCGAGCGCCGCCGGCAAGCACGACCGCGAGCCGGAGATCCTCGACACCGGCGTCTTCGACGGCGACCGCTACTTCGACGTGCGCGTCGAGTACGCGAAGGACGACGCGAACGACGTCCTGGTGCGCATCACGGCGCAGAACCGCGGGCCCGAGGCGGCGCCGCTGGTCGTCCTGCCGCAGCTATGGTTTCGCAACACGTGGGCGTGGACGCCCGACTCGCCGCGCCCCGAGATGTTCGCGCTCGAGCCCTTCGGCGACGTGCACGTCGTCGAGACGTCGCAGGAGCACCTGGGGCGCTTCTTCCTCTACGTCGAGGGCGCGCAGGAGTTGCTCTTCACCGACAACGAGTCGGACGCGCAGCGCCTCTGGAAGGCTCCGGCGCGGTCTCCCTACACCAAGGACGCCTTCCACGAGGCCGTCGTGCGCCGGCGCCGCGACGCAGTGAACCCCGCCGCGCGCGGCACCAAGGTGGGCGCGCGCTACTCGCTCTCGCTCGAGCCCGGGCAGAAGGCGACCGTGCGCCTCCGCTACACCGACCGGCCGCGGATGCACCCGTTCGCCGATCACGACGTCGTGTTCGACAAGCGCATCCGCGAGGCCGACGAGTTCTTCGACTCCGTGGCGCCGCGCAGTCTGTCTTCTGACGAGAAGCGCGTCTTCCGCTCCTCCATCGCCGGCCTGCACTGGAGCAAG
>DASVWO010000095.1:0-3859 GCA_036393165.1 Polyangiaceae bacterium
CAGGTGCTCGCCGACATCCAGCTCGAACGCGGTGAATCGCAGATTCCCGGATGCATCGCGCGGCGCGAGGTCGGGCCCGGCCATGAGCTCCTGGGCGCACCCCTCGCCGACGACGATCACGGCATGACCTCGGCGCGCCAGTCGTTGCTCGAGGTACGCGAGCACGCCGTTGGTGCCCTCGAGCCGGAACGGCACCTCGGGCACGAGGCACAGGTTCACGTCATGGCTCGCGAGCGTGGCGGTGGCCGCGATGAATCCGGCCTCGCGTCCCATGAGCTTCACGAGGCCGATGCCGTTGGCCGCGGAAAGCGCTTCGCTGTGTGAGGCGTCGATTGCGAGGTGCGCCATCTCGACTGCCGTCTCGAAGCCGAACGTCTTGTCGACGAACGGTATGTCGTTGTCGATGGTTTTCGGCACGCCGATGACGGAGATCTTCGCTCCTCTTCTTGTGACTTCTCCGGCTATGGCGTGGGCGGCGCGCATCGTGCCGTCACCGCCGATCGTGAAGAGCATGTCGATTCCGTAAGTGGCGAGCGTATCCACCATGACTGCAACATCGTGAGGGCCTCGCGACGTGCCGAGCATGGTCCCACCGAGGGAGTGCGCGTGCTGCACCTGCTCGGGACCGAGAGCGAGCGGCTCGCCGGCGCCGGCGCTGGGATCGAGCCCCGCGAACCCGAACCGGAACCCGAGCACCGTCGGGACCTGGTACTGGTGCTCCAATGTGAGCACGAGCGATCGAATGACATTGTTGATGCCGGGGCACACCCCGCCCGCAGTCACGATCCCGGCGCGCGCGTGGCGTGGGTCGAAGTAGATGATTTCTCGAGGCCCAGCTTTCTCCAGCGCGGCAGTCCCTTCCAGAGGCACGTCCGTGTCGAACTCTACTCTGTGGAGCACCCTCTCTCTCTCGGACACGTAGTGGGGCACGAAGTCCCCGCGCATATTCGACAAGCGGAGCGGTGAACGGACAGTGGGCTCCCCGAGCGACGAAGTCCGGAAGCGCTCGGGATCACGCTTCGGATCGAGAAGCCCGTCGACCACGACGACGCTGCGAGCACGATCCACACCACATCACCCTGCGGTCGTGGAGCAGCTCGGCGGGCCGAATGGTTCGTCCGCTGACGTTTCCAGTGCCGGCTTGCACGGCGTGGAAATTCGATGGAAGCCATCCGCGGCCCCGCCCTTCACCTCAAAGGCGGGCGCCGCGCAGTCGGAGCGCATTGGCGACTACCGAGACGGAACTCAGGCTCATCGCGGCTGCGGCGATCATCGGGCTGAGGAGCAAACCGAAGACCGGGTAAAGGATGCCCGCGGCGACGGGGACGCCCGCGGCGTTGTAGACGTAGGCGAAGAAGAGGTTCTGGCGGATGTTGCGCATGGTCGCGTGGCTCAGTCGGCGCGCGCGCAGGATGCCTCGGAGGTCTCCTTTCACCAGCGTCACGCCAGCGCTCTCCATGGCGACATCGGTCCCCGTGCCCATGGCGATCCCGACGTGCGCTTGCGCGAGCGCAGGCGCATCGTTGATACCATCGCCCGCCATCGCCACAGTGCGACCCTCGGATTGCAAGCGCTTCACGGCGTCCACCTTCTGATCCGGCAGCACCTCGGCGACGATTTCGTCGATCCCCAGCTTGCTGCCCACCGCTTCCGCAGTCGCCCGGCTATCGCCCGTCACCATCGCCACGCGGACGCCGTCGGCGTGAAGCCCGCGGATGGCTTCCAACGACGTCGACTTGATGGGGTCGGCGACGCCGAGCAGGCCCGCCGCCGCATCGTCGATGGCGGCGTACATGACCGTGTCGCCTTGAGCTCGGAGCGCTTCCGCTCTCGAGGTCAGCGGCGATGCGTCGACATCGACGTCGGCCATCAGCACCAGGTTCCCGAGCGCGACACGCGCGCCCTCCACCTGCCCGATGACGCCCTTGCCGGTGCGCGATTCGAATCCGGTCGCTTGCCCTGGCTTCACTCCGCGCTCGGTCGCGCCCTGCACGATCGCGGCGGCCAGCGGATGCTCGCTCCCGCGCTCCAGGCTGGCGGCGAGACGCAGAAGACGAACCTCGTCGTGCCCCGGGGCGGCGACCACCAAGACCAGGCGCGGCTTTCCTTCGGTGAGCGTGCCCGTCTTGTCGACGACGAGGGTGTCCACCGCGCGCATCACCTCGATGGCCTCGGCGTTCCTGAACAGCACGCCGGCCGTCGCCCCGCGACCCATGGCCACCATGATGGAGATCGGGGTGGCGAGCCCGAGCGCGCACGGGCACGCTACGATGAGGACCGCGACGGCGTTGATGATCGCGTGAGCAAGACGTGGGCTCGGACCGACGAGCGCCCAGACGACGAACGTCATCGCCGCGACGGCGACGACCGCCGGGACGAAGTAGCCGGCCACCACGTCGGCGACCTTCTGGATCGGCGCGCGGCTGCGCTGCGCCTCCGAGATCATCGCGACGATGCGCGCGAGCAGTGTGTCGGCCCCCACCTTCTCGGCGCGCATGACGAGCGAGCCAGTGCCGTTGACTGTGGCGCCGACCACCTGCGAGCCCGGTGTCTTCTCCACCGGGATGGGCTCGCCCGAGACCATCGACTCGTCCACGGAGCTCGACCCCTCCAGCACCACGCCGTCCACGGGCACCTTCTCGCCGGGACGAATGCGTAGCCTGTCGGCCTGCTGCACGGTCTCGAGAGGAATGTCTTCCTCGCTGCCGTCGGACGCGATGCGCCGGGCCGTCTTCGGCGCCATCCCGAGCAGGTCCGCGAGCGCCTTACCCGTGCGGCTGCGCGCCCGCAGCTCGAGCACCTGCCCGAGCAGCACCAGCGTCACGATCACTGCAGCGGCCTCGTAGTACACCCCGACGTGCCCCGTCGCGTCGCGCACGGCCGCGGGGAACGCGCCGGGGGCCAGCGTCGCGACCGGGCTGTAGCCATACGCGACGGCGACGCCGAGCCCGATGAGGGTGAACATGTTCGTGTGGCCGTGGCGGAGCGACGAAGCGGCGCGCACGTAGAACGGCCGGGCGGCCCAGAGGCATACCGGCGTGGCCAGCGCGAGCTCCAGGGCATTGCGCGCACCCGGCGCGAAGACCTCTCCCATTGCGACGACCACGACCGGGGCCGACAGCGCCGCCGCGATCCAGAGTCGGCGCGTCATGTCGCGTAGCTCCGGGTTTTCCTCCGCTCCGGCGGTCGGCACCATCGGCTCGAGCGCCATGCCGCAGATGGGGCAGTTCTCGGGGGCGTGACGGACGATCTGCGGGTGCATCGGGCACGTCCACTTGGTCCCCTCGGGGTGCGACGCGGGGAGCGCCGTCGTCGATGCGACATGCTGGTGCTGCTCGCAGGACGAACGCTGCACAGGAGCGTGTGCGGTGGCTCGGGCGGCCATGGGCTCAGTCTCCTTTCATCCGTGCTGACGCGCGTGGGGCGCCGACACTACGCGCAGGCGCAGTCGAGGCAGGATCCGTCGGACCCTCCAGACGTCGGGCCCTCGCGTTGCTCGCGCTCCGCCTCGGGCAGCTCCCACTCTCGATGCGGCATGAGCGTCGATGACGGCAATCGGCGTTCCCGCGGCCTTCTCGTAGGGCGCGCCGGCACCGGCTCTGCAACACGTCGTGCTCGTCCGCGGGTAGGTAGGGCGTGTGCGGCGGTACGGCGGTTGCGTCCGTCGGCATCGCCGCGCGTAGCGCGCGGATCACCCCGCAGAGCTCCGAGGAGTGTCATGCCGAATCACAGGAAGCCCCCCCCGCCGACGACGACCGACGCAGGCATCCCGGTACCTAGCGACGAGTACTCCCTTACGGTCGGATGCGACGGTCCCATCCTTCTGCAGGACCACTACCTCATCGAGCAAATGGCCAAC
>DASVWO010000096.1:0-6787 GCA_036393165.1 Polyangiaceae bacterium
CATGGCGACCATCGACCGCGTTCGCAACGGAATGAACCCGCGGCTCGAGGTCGAGGGAATCGTCCTCACCATGTGGGATCCGAGAAACAACCTGGCGCACCAGGTCGCCGAGGAAGTGCGCAAGCACTTCTTCGTCTTCGACGCGATCATCCCCCGCAACGTGCGCCTGAGCGAGGCGCCGTCGCACGGCAAGCCCGCCCTCCTCTACGACGTGCAGAGCAAGGGCGCCCAGGGATACCTCTCGCTCGCCCGCGAGATGATGGCCAAAGCCGACCGCGAGGCGCAGCCGCCGCGCATGCAGAGGGCAGCACGATGAGCGCGAGCGAGCCGAAGCGAAGGGCGCTCGGGCGCGGACTCGACGCGCTCCTTCCCGCGACCGCGCCCACGCCGAGCTACGGGGACCGCAACGTCTTCACGTGTCCCCTCGAGAAGATCGTTCCGCAGAAGGGGCAGCCGCGGCAACACTTCGACCCGCAGAAGCTCGAGGAGCTGGCGCAGAGCATCCGCGAGCACGGGCTGGTCGAGCCGCTCGTCGTGCGGCGCGCAGCGGGAGCGGGCGACAAGTTCGAGCTGGTCGCCGGCGAGCGACGGTCGCGCGCCCTGCAGCGCGCGGGGATCCGCGAGGCGCTCGTCGTCGTGAAGGACGTGAGCGCCAAGGACGCCTTCGAGCTGGCGCTCATCGAGAACGTGCAGCGCGAGGACCTCAACCCCATCGAGCTCGCCGAGGCGTTCGATCGCCTGGTGCGCGAGCACGGGTACACGCAGGAAGCGCTCGCCGAGAGGCTCGGCAAGGACCGGACGACGATCGCGAACGGGATGCGCCTCCTCAAGCTCCCTCCGCGCGTGCGCAACAAGGTCGTCGTCGGGGAGCTCACCGAGGGTCACGGGCGCGCGCTCCTGGGCGCGGGGGAGTCCACGCTGATCGAGGACCTGGCCGAGAAGGTGATCCGCCAGGGCCTGAGCGTGCGGGCGACCGAGACGCTGGTGCGTCAGAAGGTCGCCTCGCGCGGCGGCAAGGGCGCTCAGGCCAACGGCAAGGGGACGGCGAGCCCGGGCATCCGCGATCTCGAGGAGCGCCTGACGCGCGCGCTCGGCACCAAGGTGCAGGTGCGCGACCACGGCAACAAGGGCGAGATCGCCATCCCCTACGCCAACCTCGACGCGCTCGACCGCATCATCGACAAGCTCCTCTGACGGGCCTCCATCGTTCCGCAACACTCGGGACCCATCATCCTGGCCAACGGAGGTTCGGATGCTCCAGACCGCCATCCCCGTGCGCCGCATGGACTTCGACTTCGGGCCTGACATTCCCGAGGCGTGGGCGGACGGCAACCCGATGATCACGTCGCTGATGGCAGGCCTCTCGGCGGTGTTCCCGCCGGGCGAGCGCTTCTTCATCGACAGCGTTCGTCATTATGCGAACCAGGTGACCGATCCCGATCTGAAGGAGCGCATCCGCGGCTTCATCGGTCAGGAGGCCAACCACACGAAGGAGCACATCGCCTTCAACCGATTCCTCGACGCGCGTGGGTTCGACGTGGGGAGCATCGAGCGGTTCGTCGAGGCCCGGCTCAAGGGTCTGCGGAAGCACGGCTCGCCCGAGGCGAACCTCGCCCGGACGGTGGCGCTCGAGCACATGACGGCGCTGCTCGCGAGCGCGGTCCTCGAAGACGGCGACTTCCTCGAGCACTCGCACCCGAGCATCGCGGCGTTCTGGAAATGGCACGCGATCGAGGAGATCGAGCACCGGTCGGTCGCGTTCGACGTGTACCGCGAGTGCGTCGACGACGAGCCTCTCCGTCGCCGCATGATGGCATTCATCACGGTGCTCTTCTGCTCGCTCAGCACGCTGCGCATGGTCGTCATGATGAAGAGGACCGGCCACCTGCTCGACGGGCGTGCCTGGGCCGAGGGGTTGAACCGGCTGGTCGGCCGGCGCGGCCTGCTCCGCAGGGCCTCTCCGCTCTACCGCGCCTACTACCGGCGCTCCTTCCATCCCGACCAGCATGACAACGGCGCCGCCGTCGAGCGCGCGCGGAGCAAGTACCTCAGCGACAAGCTCCCGTGATGCTGACGCGGAGGCCGCGGGGCTCTTCGCGCCCGAAGGAGAGCGCCCACCCGCAGCGCGTGCACACCTCGCTGGTGATCGCGAGGCCCAGGCCGCTGCCGCGCGGGTCTCTCTGACGGGCCTCGTCGCTGCGGAAGGTGCGCTCCCCGAGGCGCGGGATCTCGGAAGGAGGAACGCCGGGGCCGTCGTCGCTGACGACGAGCGAGAAGCGACCGTCGCGCCGCTCGAGGACGACGGCGACGTGCCCGCCCGACTCTCCGTACGTGACGGCGTTCTGCACGACGTTCGAGAGCGCCTGCTCGGCCGCCACCGGATCGCAATCGACCTTCGTCGGGCCGTCTGGCCGTGCACACTGCACGTCGATGCCCCTTCGCTTCGCAAAGAACCGCGCGCGGTCCACGACCCGCTCGACGATCTCGCCGAGGTCCGCCTGCGCTCCGGTCGTTCCCGGGTTCCATCCTTCGCGCATCTCGCTCGCCATGCGCAGGTTCGACGTGAGGGCGGCCAGGTACACCGTGTCGCCGAGGGCGCGAGAAAGGAGCGCGCCCACCTCCGCGTCGCGGTTGCCGTCCACGGCCTGCTCGAGCGCCAGGTGCAGCGAGGCAATCGGCGTCTTGAGATCGTGGGCCACGTCCCCGAGGTGACGCTGGAGCTCCTGACGGTGACGCTCGACCCGCTCGAGAGGCCGCACGATGAGGAAGAAGCCGAGACCGGCCGCGGCCGCCGCGGCGAACAGGATGCCCATCGGGAACCAGGCGAGCACGTCGGCCTGGAGCGGCTGCTCGGGCCACACGGTCTGCACGACGGCACAGGGACCGGCGTCCCCGGTGCGATGCACGAGCGCGCCTCCCGAAGCGAGCGACAGGCCGCGCGCACCGATCGCCACGCGCGCCGGACCTCGCTCCACCTGCGCCCAGAGATCGCGCCGGAGAGGCGGCGCCTCGGGATTGAGGGAAGAGAGCGTCGCGGGATCGTACGCGTAGGCGTGCGCTCCGTGCGCCAGAGGGATCGACCATGTCGCCGGCGATGCCTCGCAGCGCATCTTCTCGTGCGCCTCCCACGTGTAGTCCGCGAGAGGCTCGTGGAAGCGAACGATGGCCGCCCACGTCACCGCGCGCCACGCGAAGCGAGACGACACGAAGCCCACGATGCCGCACAGCACCGCCGCGAGGATCACGCGCTTGGCGAGCGGCCGTCGCAGCCTCACGCGCTCTCTCCCGGCGAGGGCTCGAAGCGGTAGCCGATGCCCCACACCGTGACGATCGCCCCTGCCCCGCTCCCGAGCTTGCGCCGCAGCCGCGCCACGTGGGAGTCCACCGTGCGCGCATCGGGATCGTCCAGCGAGGCGAGCGCCTGCTCGGCGAGCACGCTGCGCGAAATGGCCCTGCCCCTGCGCTCCACGAGGAACGTGAGGATCGCGATCTCGGTCGGCGTGAGCGTCACCGGCTTGCCCTCCACCTCGGCGGTGCGGGCGTCGAGATCCAGCATCACGCACGCCCAGCGCACGACCCGCTTGGGCGCCTCCTCCGCCATGCGCAGCCGCGAGCGGATGCGCGCGACGAGCTCCTCGATCCAGAAGGGCTTCGCCAGGTAGTCGGCGGCGCCGAGCTCGAAGGCCCGCAGCCGGTCCGGCAGGTCCGTGCGCGCGGTGAGCACGAGGATCGGGCAGCGCGCCCGGTGGCGAACCGTCTCCAGCACGTCGAAGCCCCCCATCCCCGGCAAGTTGAGATCGAGCACCACGAGGTCGTGCCGCTCCGACACGACCCGGCGCGCCGCATCCCCGCCGTCGGTCGAGAGGTCCACGTCGAACCCTGCGGCCTTCAGTCCCCGCACGATCCCCGCCGCCGTCGATGCATCGTCCTCCACGACGAGGAGGCGGACGCGGGGGGGTTCACCGGACATGGTTTCAGCCCTCAGCTTACCGGCCGGGGCCACGCGGGGGATGTGGGACGGACGCGCCTCCATCGTTCTGCAACACTCGACGGGCAGGATGCCTCCGCAGGAGGCTCCGCCCCACCATGCGCTTCGCGACCCTCGCCCTGGCCGCGGCTCTCGCCGCCGGCTGCTCGTCGTCGTCCTCTTCCTCTTCCTCCACGTCCGGCGACGGGGGCGCCAATGCGGCGAACCTCACGACCGCGTCGTTCGACATGAACGTGTCCGTCGGCGCGGGCCAGGAGCTCTTCAAGTGCCAGTTCGTGACCCTGCCCGACGTGCAGGCCTTCATGGTCTCCGGCCAGCACCAGTACACGCCGGGCAGCCACCACCTTCTCCTCTACACGACCGACCTGACGAGCATCCCGGCCGGGGGCGACCAGGTGCAGGACTGCTACGAGGGCACGGGCAGCACGAACATCATGAGCCACGCCCGCGGCGTGCTCTACGCCGGACAGGTGCCGAACGGCAGCGAGACGCTGCCCCAGGGCGTCGGGATCTCCACCTCGCCGAAGCAGGTGCTCCTGTTCCAGGTCCATTACATCAACGCGACCGCGGCCGCGCTCGACGCCAAGGTGCACGTGCAGCTCTCGCTCGATACCGGCGACGACATCATCACGAAGGCCGGCATCTTCTTCTTCTACGACCCGTTCATCGACGTGCCCGCGGGCGCCACGGCGAAGGCGACGATGCGCTGCCTCATCCCCGACCAGGTGACCCTGGTCTATGCGTCGTCGCACTACCACGCGCGCGGCGTGGGCTACGGCGCTTACCTCGATCCGTCGGCCACCGAGATGGCGCCCAAGCCCTTCTACACGTCCAACAGCTGGTCGAGCCCGCCCAACCAGCAGATGTCCATGACGCTCCCCGCCGGATCGCACCTGCGGTTCGAGTGCGACTACGACAATTCGAGCGGCACCGCCGAGTACTTCCAGGGCCAGAGCGCGCTGACGAACGAGATGTGCATGTTCATCGGCACCTACTACCCGGAGATGACCCAGATCGCCGACTACTGCCTCTCCGGGCCGGACATGTTCGGCACGGGGAGCGTTTCCTGCGGGGACACACTCACGTGCCTGGAGGCATGCGGGTCGATCACCTTCGGGCGCCTGGGTGGCGGCGGGGTGTCGGAATGCGAGCAGAAGTGCATCGTGCAGAGTTGCCCGAGCGCCTCGGCGCCCCTAGTGCCAGTCGTCGAGTGCGTCCGTTCCAGCTGTTCGACCGAGTGCGGGACCGGGGCCACCGGCTCCGGCTGCTCCACCTGCCTGCAGGCAAAATGTGCGTCTCAAGCCCAGTCCTGTATGGCTCACGCCTGCAACTGAACTAGATTCAACGGACCGAAAGGGCCCCCCGAATGCGCATCGTCCCCGTCATCGTCTTCGGAGCGCTGCTCGCCGCAGCCGGTTGCTCCTCCTCTTCTTCCACGACGTCGCCGGGGGGCACGTCGTCGAACGAGCCGGCCGGCGCCAAGCTGCAGACCGTCGAGTACAAGATGGACACCACGGTCGGCGCCGGAAAGGAGATCTTCGAGTGCCAGTACGTGACGCTGCCGAACGTCACCGGCTGGATGGTCTCGGGCGAGCACACGTACACGGCCGGCAGCCACCACCTGCTCATCTACTCGACCGACCTCACGTCCATCCCGGCGGGCGGCAACCAGGTGCAGGACTGCTACGAGGGCTCGGGCTCCTTCATGAGCCACGTGCGCGGCGTGGTCTACGGAGGGCAGACGCCGACCGGAAACCAGACCTTCCCTGCCGGCGTGGGCCTGGCGACGACGGCCAACCAGGTGCTGCTCTTCCAGGTGCACTACATCAACGCGACGGCGAGCTCGCTGGACGCGCACGTCGACGTGAAGCTGACGATCGATTCGGGGACGGACATCGTCCACAACGCGGGCATCCTCTTCCTCTACGACCCGTTCATCGACGTGCCGCCGGGTGCGAAGGCCACCGCCCAGATGCGCGTGCCCATCCCGCAAGACATCACGATGCTCTACGCGTCCTCGCACTACCACGCGCGTGGCGTCGGCTACGGCGCGTACCTCGACACACCGAGCGGGATGGCCACCGAGCCGTTCTACTCGTCGGCCAGCTGGTCGAGCCCGCCCATCCAGGACATGACGATGCCCATCAAGGCGGGATCGAAGATCCGCTTCCACTGCGACTACGACAACTCGGCGGGCACGCAGGAGTACTTCCAGGGCCCGAGCGCCGCGACGAACGAGATGTGCATGTTCGTCGCCGCCTACTACCCGGACATGGGCGAGATCGCGAACTACGGCTACGCGAGCCCGGGGCCCGACATGTTCGGGACGGCCGGCGCGAGCGGCACGAACTGCAACGACACCCTGACGTGCATGAAGAACTGCCCTTCTTCGAGCGGCAGCGGCGGCTCCGGCCCGGTCGACGCCTCGCCCTGCGTCCAGAAGTGCATGGTCGGGAGCTGCACCACCGCGGCGACTCCGCTCTTCCCGCTGCTCGAGTGCCTCAACAACAGCTGCCCGACCCAGTGCGCCACGACGACGGGCGCCGACTGCATGACGTGCGTGGCCACCAACTGTGGCAGCCAGTACAGCGCCTGCTCGACGCACACCTGCAACTGACAGGTCTGTCGGATGGGGCCCCGGCCCCATCCGGGGGTCATCGCGTGAGCCGGGCCTGCCGTTCCCACTCGGCAGGCAGGCCGATGTCGAGGAACACGTCGTAGTCGTACGACGGGTAGTCGGCGACGAGCGCCTGCTTGATGCGCGCGATGGCTTCGGGCGGCGGCGGGGATTCGCGCGGC
>DASVWO010000097.1:0-2311 GCA_036393165.1 Polyangiaceae bacterium
CATCGTGGTACGGACCCGCGTCCGGAGCGCATCCCTCATGGGTCCCAGGCACATCGCTCCCTTGTTGATCCTCGTGTGCTCCTGCGACCGATCGCCGTCGGTCGCGGTGACGAGCGCGATGCCGCCGGGGCCCACGTCGTCTGCTCCTGCGGCGCCCGTCTCTGCTCCCGCTCCGCCGCCCGCTGCTCCCGCACCTCCTTACGATCTCTCCTCCGACGTCGCGCTTCGCACCGATGTCGCCCGTGCGAGGTTCGGGCAGCGCACGCGCGTGGTCGTGGAGGGGGACGCCTTCGTACTCGTGGATGCCGACCATGGCTCCGCGTTCGACGCCGGGCGCTCCCAGGTCCATCGTGCTGTGCACGCGCTGCTCACGCGCGCGTTCCCGGGGCCGCCCGACCGCGCCGTGACGGTCTACGTCTTCTCCACCCATCCCGCGTACGTGGCGTTCTCGAAGCAACGCTTCGGCATCGACCCGGAGCCGCACAAGCCGGGCGATCGGCCGCTCTACGGCTACTACCAGCGCCCCTCGCGGGAGATCCTCATGGACGGCACGACGGGGTGGGGGACGCTGACGCACGAGATCGTGCATCCGTTCATCCAGCGCTGGTTCGGAGGCGACGGAGCCGACCGAGCCGCGCCCGAGTGGCTCGACGAGGGGATCGCGTCGCTCTTCGAGCAGCCCATCTACGATCCGCGTGACGGGAGCATCCACGGGGAGACGGACTGGCGCTACACGCAGCTCCGGGACGCCATCGAGTCGCCGGAGCTCGGGCCGCAGGTGCACCTCGAGAGCCTGTTCGACATGAGCGACGACGCCTTCGATTCGCGCCGCGACGCGACGGCGCAGGGGCTGCACTACGGGATGGCCCGGTTCGTCTGTCAGTGGCTCGATGGGCAAGGGAAGCTGTGGGCCCTCTTCGACGACTGGCGCCGCGCTGCGGCAAGCGGGGATGACGCGAGCGGGCTCACGTCTTTCACGCGCACCGTGGGCTGGACCCCGGCTGACGCCGACGCCGCGTGGCTCGCCTACGTCCGCCATTTGCGCCCCGGGTGGACTGGCGCGGCAGCCCATCTGTAGGTAGAACACGCGCGCCATGGCCCAGGGGGAGGAGCTGCCGAGCGGTCCGGCGTTGGCGTTCGACGACGAGCCGGAGGACGATCCGTCGTCGTCGGTCGACGAGGATTCGTCGAGCGACAAGGCTGAGGAGGCGGCTCCGGAGTCCGCGGAGGCGCTGCCTCCCGCGCCAGGCGAGGAGATCCTCTTCGACGAAGCGATCACGCGCGTGATTCGCGCCGTGCTGCGAGAGGTCGGCATCCCCGACCACGAGTTGGAGAACCTCGTCGACGAGGTCCGGATGCTCACGCTCATCAGCGGGCGTCGCAAGGCCAAGAACGGGGAGATCCTCGGCGAGGAGACGAAGCGCTGGAAGGGGCTCGCGCGCAACACGGCGCGCAACTTCGGGCTCAATTGGCGCGAGAAGGAGAAGACGCGCAAGGAGGGGATGATCAAGCTCGCGGCCGACGCGCACTCGGTCGCTCCGGCGCGGAGCGTGGGCGGCATGGATCCGCTCGATCAGAAGAAGGCGCTCGACGTGTACCAGCGGATGAAGCGCCATCCGAACGCCGACGACATGGTGGACGCGACGCGCACGGGGGAGGGCCCGAGCGAGGCGGCGCGTCAAGAGGGGCTGCCGCCGAAGCAGGGGCACAAGATCCTGGGCAAGACACGCGAGCGCTACGCGGAGGCGCTTCGCTATGCGAAGCTCGCTGTGCTCTTTCCGACTGCCACCGTGGCGGTGGGCATGGCGCTGCTGTTCGCCCGTGGGACGTCGCTGTGGCCCTGGGACATCGAGAACCGCTACCACCCGCCGGCGCATCTGGAGCACGGGAAGGTCGCGAAGGAGCTCGGCGGCTGGGACGATCCGGACTCGCTGCGGCTCCGCGTCGCCCAGCTTCGCGAGCAGGCGGCCGCCGAGTGCAAGGCGCATCAGGACCAGCAGTGCAAGGACGACATGGCCCTGGCCGACTTCCTCGATCCGGATCGCGGCGCAGGCGGCAGCCCGTCGCCTCACACTTCGGCGAAGCCTGGGTGGCCCTAGACGGGTCTCGCCCCGGTCAGGTCATCCGGCGTCGCATGAACAGTTCGCCACGCAGCCGGCCTTGTACTCGACGAGCCGTTACCAGCGACTCACAGACGAGGGGCTATGCCGACGCCCATCACGAAGCGAACGACTGCCCCATTTCGGCATGGTCGTTCCTCGGGATCTTCGTCCGGCGGGTCGGACGGTGGATCGCACGGTGGCTGCTCCCG
>DASVWO010000098.1:0-2488 GCA_036393165.1 Polyangiaceae bacterium
TAACTACCCTGGGTTGTCGGATGCAACGGCTCGCGCCACGCAGCCACGTTTCTTCGATGGGGCCGCCCCAGGCCTGCAGGGGGGCCCCGTTTCTTGGCTCGAAGGTTGGGGTGCCCTTGACGCGTGATACATCCGGTCGTACGTATCACGACGTGACACAAAACACGGACGAGCCTCTCCCGGGAGCCGACGACGCCTCCGTCGATGCGCGCGACGGCAAGAAGGAGCGGGTGCTTCACACGCGCGTACCCGCCGTGCTGGAGCGCGAGCTCAAGCGCTTCGCCGAGAACCTGCGCGTGCCCGTGTCGAATCTGGTCCGTACCATCCTCGAGGACGCGCTCTCGGTTGCCGACGCCGCCACCGAGAACGTCGAGGAGCGCCTCAAGCGCGCGGCCAGACACCTCGAGAAGGAGCGCGAGAAGCTGAAGAAGCGCCTGGAGCACGACCCGCTCGAGGGCATCGTTGCTTTCCAGGAGGTGACGCTCGCGGTGTCCTCGACGTGCGCCAAGTGCGAGCGACCGCTCGCGCGCGGCTCGCGTGCCCACCTCGGGATCGGAGAGCCGCTCGACGGAGCGCGCGTCTTCGTCTGCAACGAGTGCCTGCCGCCGCCCTGAGGCGGCGCGCCGAAGGGGCCCCGGCCCCGACTGTCTCGTTTGTCCGATGGGCCCCCGGCCCCATCGGTGACGTTCATGATGCACCCCGCTGGGGTGCGAGGAGAGGAGTGTGCGCCATGATCCACGAGAACGCCCCCGAAACCAACGCGCCCGGAGCCGAGGCCCAGCCCGCCGACGAGAAGAAGGCGACGACGCTCGTCGACACCCTGTTCGATATCGGCCTGACGTGGGCCGAGTTCGGCGTCGGCCAGGGCAAGCGCGCGCTCGAGACCAGCGCCAAGACGCTGGAGAAGGTTGCGCAGTCGCTGCACGAACTGCAGCTCAAGCTGCGCAAGGACACGACCTCCGCTTCCTGACGCCGGTCTCCGGCGGCCATCAGTCGGATTTCTGCGGCTCCCCGGGCGGAAGGAGCGCGACGAAGGCGTCGCGTGCAGCGAGCACGCGCGCCTCGTCGCGGCCGTCGAACGTGAGCTTCGTCTTGTACGCCGGGTCGAGCCACTTCGGGTACGAGCCGACCTCGATGTCGGGGAACCGGGCGACGACCTGATCGAGCAGCGGCTTGAGATTCCCTTCGTCCATCTTCGTGTACACGGCGTGCGACACGAACGCGGGTCGCGCGCCTTCGGCCGCGATCCGGGCGACCACCACGGGGAGCTTCATCCGGAACACCTCCGGGATGCCCGGCAAGAGCCACGTGTTGCGCAGGCGAATGGTCGGCCACGTGATTTCGCGCGTCACCTCGAGCGCCGACCCTTCGGGCACCAGCGCCATGCGCAGGTGCCCCTCCGTGCAGCGCGGGCCGTAGTGCTCGCGGAGCATCGCCTCCATCTCCGGCGAGCTCACCACCCGAACACCGAACGCCTTCGCGACCGCCTCGACGGTCACGTCATCGTGCGTTGGGCCGACCCCGCCGCTGGTGAACACCCAGTCGTGCGCCGCCGAGAGCTCGCGCACCTCGCGCGCGATCGTCTCGACGTCATCCATGACGACGACCACGCGCCGCAGCACGATCCCGAGCCCCCGCAGCGTGCGCGCGAGCACGGCCACGTTGGCCTCGTCGATCTTGCCGCTGAGGATCTCGTTGCCGATGACGAGAGCGGCGGCGAGGCCTGCGCCGGAAGGCATGGAGGAACCGTAGCTCGTTTCCGTGTAGACTTGTGCTCGTGCGGCGTGTCTTGGTCGTCGAAGACTCGGTCTCGGCGCGCGCGTTCGTGCGCGCGGTGCTCGAGTCGCCCGAGTTCGCGGGTCCGCAGGGGGGCTGCGAGGTGGTCGAAGCGAGCTGCGGCTTCGACGCCATGCGGCTGCTTCCGCGCGGCCCGTGGGACCTCATCGTCACCGACATCAACATGACCGACATCAACGGGCTGGAGCTCATCCGCTTCATCCGCAAGTCGGAGCACCACCGCGGCACGCCGCTCGTCATCATCTCCAGCCTGCGGGCCGAGCAGGACGTCGAGCGGGGGCTCGCGCTCGGGGCGAACGCGTACCTGCCCAAGCCGTTCACCCCCGAGCAGCTTCGGGCCGCGTGCGAGCGGCTCCTGGCTGCGACGCGCGAGGCCGCCGGGCCGAGCGAGCCGCCGGCGGGCGGGCCGTAGGACGCGGCCATGGTCGAGGGAGGCGGCGGTCGCGGCGAAGGGGGCGACAAGGCCCGCGACGAGTTCTTCAGCGAGGCGCAGGAGCTCATCGACGGGCTGGGGCGCGACCTCCTGATCCTGGACGAGGCCCTGAAGAAGGGACAGCCCGAGGCGGAGCTCATCAACGACGTCTTTCGCGCCGTGCACACGCTCAAGGGGCTCTCGGGCCTGTTCGGCGCGACGCGCATGGCCGGGCTGTCGCACGAGCTCGAGGACGTGCTCGACGATCTGCGCCTGGGG
>DASVWO010000099.1:0-4104 GCA_036393165.1 Polyangiaceae bacterium
CTCTTTCTGGAGGCATCCGGCGGAACGCTGTTCCTCGACGAGATCGGCGACATGCCGCTCTCGCTGCAGCCGAAGATCCTCCGCGCCTTGCAGGAGCGCGCCGTGCGGCCCGTCGGGGCGACGCAGGAGGTCCCCGTCGACGTGCGCGTCGTGGCGGCCACCAATCGCGACCTCGAGGAGGCCATCGAGGAGCGCCGCTTCCGCGAGGACCTCTACTTCCGCATCAACGTGGTGCAGATCCCCCTCCCCCCGCTGCGCGCGCGCGGCGGCGACGTGCTGCTCCTCGCGCAGCAGTTCGTCACGCGCTACGCCGCGCGCGCCCGCAAGGACGTCAGGGGCATCTCGCCGGCGGCCGCCGAGAAGATGCTCGCGTACGCGTGGCCCGGCAACGTGCGCGAGCTGCAGAACTGCGTCGAGCGCGCCGTCGCCCTCACGCGCTACGACCACATCGCCGTCGACGACCTGCCCGAGAAGGTGCGCGACTACCAGCGCAGCCACGTCCTCGTCGCGAGCGACGACCCCACGGAGCTCGTGCCGATGGAGGAGGTCGAGCGCCGCTACATCCAGCGCGTCATGGAGGCGGTCCAGGGCAACAAGACCGCCGCCGCTCGCGTGCTCGGCTACGATCGCAAGCGCCTCTATCGCAAGCTCGAGAAGCTCGGGCTAGCGGGTGGCGGCGGGGACTGAGGTCCCGCCGCCGAGACGGTTCACGGCGGCGCGCAGCGCGTCGAGGCTCAGCGGCTTGTCGAAGAGTATCGCCCCGAGTCGCTCGGCGCGCCGGCGCGTATCCTCGTCGCCGAACGCGGTCATGAGGATCATCGGCACGCGCCAGCGCGCGTCGGCCAGGCGCTCGAGCAGCTCGAGGCCGGTGCAGATGGGCATGCGCACGTCGCTGACGATCACGTCGACGAGCGACAGCGAGGGATCGCGGTCGAATGCCTCTGCGATGTGCACGAGGAGCCGTCCCCCGTCGGCCGCCTCGGTCACCTGGTGTCCGTCCTTGCGCAGCGCCTCGACGACGAGGCGCCGCATCTCGGGGTCGTCTTCGGCGACGATCACGCGGCACATGGGGGCGCGTCCCGTTTCTCGCCCTCAGTCCCCGAGCATCACGTCGACGCGGCGGTCGCGCTGCCAGCCGTTCTCGTCGGCGCCGGTCGCATCCATCGCGCCGCGCGAAGTCGTGAGCGTCTTGCCCTTCGACATGCCGCGCGTGTCGAGGTAGACGCCGACGGCGTCGGCGCGAGACTGCCCGAGCGTGATGTTGTAGTCGCTCTCGCCGCGCGGGTCGGCGCGGCCGACGAGCTTCACGCTGTGGCCGGCCAGCGGGCCGCTGGTGAAGCACTTGACGACGAGGTCGAGCGGCGTGCGGTCGTGCGTCGTGAGGTGCGACGAGTCGAAGGTGAAGTACGCGTCGGCGTCGGGGATGCCGCACTTGGTGCGGATCTCGTCCGAGATGCTCACGTTGGAGGCCGACGACGGTCCGGTGCTGCTCTGGGTGGAAGGCCCGGTGCTGGCGGGCGTGGCGCTCGCCGTGGGGGTGCTGACCGGCGGCTTCGACCCGCCGCACGCGACGAGGGCCAGGCCCGCGACGGCCCCGCAGACCGAGGCTCCGAATGCTTTCGAGATGGTCATGGGACGCCGCATCAGCAAGCCTCGGACCACACGGAGGCCCTTGATCCCGCGCAATCCGCCGCCCGGGCGCGGTGTGTCGTTTCGACCCAGCGGGTTCAAACGACGCAGACAATGCTAGGCTGCACGCCGTGCGAATCGCGGGGCTTTCTTTGGCACTGGGTATCGGTGTGTTCGTCGCCGTCGTCTCTGCGGGATGCGGCTCGCGCACACCGCTGGACGATCTGGGCGGCACCTACGGCGAGGGCGGTCCCGAGCCGGAGGGCGCACCTCCCAACAGCTGCGGCAACGGATCGTGTGACAACGGCGAGACGTGCATGACGTGCGCGCTCGACTGCGGCGTGTGCCCGGGCTGCGGCGACAAGACCTGCGACAACGGCGAGACCTGCTTCAACTGCCCGCAGGACTGCGGCGTGTGCATGGGGACCTGCGGCGACGGCAAGTGCAACATGCCGGAGGAGAACTGCCAGAACTGCGCGGTCGACTGCGGCGTTTGCCCCGGCTGCGGCGACGGCACGTGCACCCCGCCGAACGAGACTTGCTACTCGTGCGAGAAGGACTGCGGCAAGTGCCCCGGCTGCGGCGACGGCCTGTGTCAGGGCAACGAGACGTGCGCGAGCTGCCCGCAGGACTGCGGGGTCTGCGACTTCTGCGGCAACGGCAAGTGCGAAGCGCCTTACGAGACATGCGTCAACTGCGTGCAGGACTGCGGGCAGTGCGCGGTCATCGACTGCTCGCAGGAGCTGCAGTGCGCGCTCAAGTGCTTCAACATCATGCAGCAGCCGCCCATGATCAGCCTCACGTGCGTCGGCGACTGCACGGCCGAGGGCTGCCCGAGCGCCGGCTACCTCGTGGACCAGGCGGTCAACTGCTTCATCCAGCAACTGTTCCCCGGCGGCATGTGCCAGGGCATGTTCAACATCAACTGCCTGCTCCAGGCCTGCATGGGCGAAGTCGCCGCGTGCATCGGCCAGCGCTGCCCGCCGGGCCAGATGCAGGACGGCGGCTAGCTAGAGCGTTCCGAGCCACTCGAGGGCGCGCAGGCCGGGCATGAAGAAGTAGGCGCCACCGCGCATGTCGACGAAGGCCGGGAGGTCGACGAGGCAGCGGCGAACGGGGTCGGCCTGCAGGGTGAAGCGGCCGCCGCCGCCGATCATGGGATCGCGCTCGTCGCGCAGGCCGGCGAACTTGGTGCTGAGCACCCACGTTTGCTGGATGAACTCGAACTGGCGACGCAGGCTGCCGCACAGGGCGATGAACACGAGGCCGCGCTTGCACTCGACGTCGTCGTCGGCGTCGGCGTCCGTCAGCAGCCAGGGGAGCTTGGGGACGGGCGGACCGTAAGGGCGGCCGCGGCGGAAGAGGCGATGGCGCGACGTCTCGGTGAGCGAGTCCTGCTGCGCCGGGGGGAGCATGTCGCGCGGGTAGGCGCGGCGCGCGTGGGAGCCGACGGGGCAGCGCGTGCCGTGCGGGTCCTTCTCGGCGTAGAGAAAGTCGTTGGTCGAGGTCTCGATGCCTGGATCGCCGTCGGGGTGGTCGACCAGCGGGGCGCCGCCCGGCCAGCGGCCGACCAGGGCCGCCGCCAGGCGCACGGCCGCTTGCTCCGGTGTCTCGCGCGGACGCGGGCGCGCGCGCTCGCGCATGGCGCGCCAGAAGGCGTGCACGCGTTGCTCGAGTTTCCGGTAGACGACGAAGGTGCCGTTGGTGCCGACGTCGAAGCCGCGGAGGACGGGCGCAGGGTTCGTCTGCCCGTACTCGTCGCGCTGGCCGACGAGCAGCTCGCCGGGCGCGAGGGAGGCCTGGGGGCTCACGTCCTTGGTGCGCGGGCCGTCGCCGATGTGCGGCTCGGAGATGCCGTCGTGGAAGCCGAAGTGCTCGTGGGTCTTGTCGAGGATGTGGGCGTCGTCGCGGTGAACGACGCGTGCGCCCGCCGCCGCGATGAGGTGCTGGTGCTCGCCCACGAGCGCGTCGCGCTCGTCGCTCGAGCGCGCATACAGGAGCACGATCGCGTGAATCACCGGGTGCTCGGGGCCGCCGAAGCTCCACTTCGCCGGCGTGTCGCCGAGCACCTTGGCGCGCAGGCCGTGGTTCATCCCGTGCACGAACTCACGCGGGAACGCGACCAGCTCCTCCTGCGTCAGCCCGAGCGCCCGCAGGCCCGCGCACGTGAAGGCCACGTGCACCGTCTCCCGCGCCCGCTCGCGGAAGCCGCGGTCGATCGCGTTGTGCGCGCGCCGCACGTGGCGCGCCATCTCGCGCACCCACGCGCCGGTGCGCGGGTCGTGCGGCGCGAGGTTCACGTGCAGGTACGCCGCGAACGGGTGCTCGCCGTACGCGTAGAACGCGAGTCCCTGGATGTCGACGAGATCGAGCGCCATCGTGCGGGCCTCTAGATCAGCTCGAGCCAGCGGCGCGCGCGCCGGGTGGTTCGCATGGGGCGCCCCGCGAGCTCGCGGATGCGCGCGTTGTCGAGCA
>DASVWO010000100.1:0-37389 GCA_036393165.1 Polyangiaceae bacterium
TCTATCGCATCGCGACCAACGCGTGCCTCGACGAGCTGAAGGGACGCAAGCAGCGGCCGATGCCCTTCGACGTGGTGCCGCCGGCCACCGACCCGAACGCGCCACCGGTACCAGCGAGCCCGGAGGCGACCTGGCTCGAGCCGTGCCCCGAAGGGTGGATGAATGGCGTGTCGCGCGATCCCGGCGCCGCCTACGAGGTGAAGGAGAGCGTCGCCCTCGCCTTCGTCGCCGCCATCCAGTGTCTCTCCGCGCAGCAGCGGGCCGTGCTCCTGCTGCGCGACGTGCTTGGGATGCCCGCGGACGAGGCGGCGGAGGCGCTCGGGATGAGCGTCTCGGCCGCGAACAGCACCCTGCACCGGGCGCGAACGGCGCTTCGCGAGCGTGTCGGCGGCGACGAGAGCACGGTCGTGGTGAACGCGACGTCTGAAGAGAACGAGGAGCTGCTCGGGCGATACCTGCGCGCGTGGGAGTCGCTCGACCTCACGGCGTTCGTGGCGCTCTTGCACGACGACATCGTCGCGTCGATGCCGCCGTCGCCCACGTGGCTGAAGGGCAAGGGCACGGTCGCGGCGTTCGCCGAGGTGCGTCCGTTCACCATCCTGCGCGCCAAGACCCACCACATCGTCCGTGCGCCAGGCGCGAACGGCCAGCCGGCCCTCGTCTTCTACGTGGAGGGCCGGCTTCACGCGCTGCACGTCGTCCGGTTCAGGGACGGCCGCGTCGCGGAGTTCCACCACTTCTGCGATCCACGCAGCTTCGAGGCCTTCGGCATTCCCCCGACGGCATAGCTGCGCGGCGTGGCTCCACTTGCCGTCGGAGGCTTTCGCCCCACGAGTCCCCAGGAGGGGGTCTCGAGATGCAGTGGCTCTGGCGTCATTCGCTCCAGGTTGCGCTGGTCCTCGGCGTCACGGCTTGCGGCGCGACCGTCGCGCAGCGGCCGCCCGCACCGGGCGCGGCCGAGATGCAAGGCGGGCAGGGACCGGCGAGCTTCATCTTCACGCCACCGCAGGGCACCACGACGTTCTCGTGGACCGTCCAGCGGAGCTTCGAGGCCACCATCGCGCGAACCAGGGTGGCCGATCGCAACCAGAGCGAGCTGCGATGGGACGTCTCGATGCACCCGTCTCAGAACGACACGACGGTCGTCGACGAGCGCCTGGTCGGCGTCTCCTTCGAACACGACGGGCGCACGGTGGTATCCGGCAAGCCGGACGCGCTCATCCACCTCGTCTTCGATTCGGAAGGGACGCTGGAAGCGGTGAGCGGGATCGACGCCGCATCGCGCGCCGTGCGAGCTCTCGCTTCTCCCGGCATGGAGGCGACGGTCGGGCGCACCTTCTCGCCTCAGGCGCTTGATGCGCTGGTCCGCTCACGCGCGCAGCTCTTGATCGGTGACGTGGTGGGGCGGCCCACCGCGGAGGGCGCGACCTGGATCGTCGCGTCGCGCCCCGGGGACAACGCACTCTTCACGCGATACACCGTAGGCGGCACCAAGTCGTGCTACGTGATGCCGCCGCAGGGCGGGCCGGCGGAGTGCGCGCAGCTCCATGTCTGGGTGGACGTGCAGCCGCGCGTCGCGGAGGACGCCGCGACCGCGCTCGTCGAACGACACACGCGCCAGCCCGTGCAGGGGGTCGCCGGACCGCCCGAGGGAGGGCACGCCCGGTACGTGATGTGGGGCACGGTCCTCGTGCAGCCCGCGACGCTGCTGCCTGCTGGCGCCACGTTGCGCGAGGACGGGCACATCACGCTGCTATCCGGCCGCAAGTCCTATCGGGTCAACCTGGCGGCCCGCAGCGAGGACCACTTCGAATACGGAGCGCGTGGGCTCGCCGCGCGCTGAGGGCAGCCGAGGGCAAAGCGGTGCGCGCGCATGCCGTCGACCGTCGAGCCCGTGAGTCTCTTGCTCGTCGATGATCAACCCGAGAACCTGACTGCGCGGCGCGCCGGTGCCCAGCGCGAGCTGCTGGACGCCCTCACCGTCCCCGTGGCGCGCTTGCGTGCGGGGTTGACGGTGGGACGCGGTCCGTCGGCGCTGACCGCCAACGTCGAAGCCATCGAACGCGCCATCGACGGCCCGCGTCACCAGGTGAGGCGCGATGGCCTGCCACTGCGGACAGGGGAAATGGCTGGGGCACGCGCGTTGCTGAGCACCGCATCGTGGCCACGCCGACCCCCGTTCTCGCGCCGCCGATCCCCACACAGCCCCCGCAGTCCCGCCCCACGAGCGAGCGCGCCCCGACTCCCTCGCTGTCGCGCCCGCCAGCCCCGCGACTCGCGGCACGCGCGTACGCGCGCCTCTATGCCGGCGTGCTCTGGCCTGCCTGGGAACGCGTCGCGCGGGGTCGCACGACCCTGTGCCACCTCGCGTGGCTCGAACAGTCGCAGTGGGCCCCGCCCGAGGAGGTCGAGCGTCTTCAGCTCGCGGCGCTGCGCGCCCTGCTCACGCACGCCGGCGTCCGCATTCCCTACTGGCGCGACACGTTCCACCGTCTCGGGTTCGACCCGCGCGACGTGAAGCGACGTGAGGACCTCGCCGCGCTTCCGGTGCTGACGCGCGACACGATCCGCGAGCGCTACGCCGATCTCGTGGACCCGCAGCTCGCGCCGACGAACCTGAAGAAAGCCACGAGCGGTTCGACTGGCGCCCCGCTTCGCTTCGAGTATTCGCGCGAGAGCGAGTGCTGGCGGCAAGCCGTGAAGCTGCGGAGCTACGCGTGGGCCGGCTACCGGCCGGGCCTGCCCACGTTGCACTTCTGGGCGCGGCTGCACGAGCTGCCGCCCGGCGCGCGCGGGCTCAAGGTGCGCGTCGATCGCGCGCTCAAGCGCGAGATCTACGTCGACTCGATCCGTCAGGACGAGGAGGCGCGCCGCGACACCCTCGCGATCCTCCGGCGGCAGCGCCCTTCGTTCGTCGTCTGCTACACGCAGTCGTGCGCCCAGTTCGCGCGCTGGGTGCTCGACCGCGCGCAGCGCGACTGGGGCGACATCCCCGTGCTCTGCGGTGCAGAGCCCGTGCTTCCCTCCGACCGCGCGGTCCTCGCGCGCGCCTTCGGCCCGCACGTCTTCGAGACCTACGGCTCGAGGGAGACGATGCTCATGGCGTGCGAGTGCGAGGCGCACGACGGGATGCACCTCATGGAGGAGAACCTGATCGTGGAGGTCACGCGCTCGGGCTCGCCCGTGCCGGTCGGCGAGTCGGGCGCGGTGCTCGTGACCGACCTGCACAACTACGGCATGCCGCTCATCCGCTACGCGAACGGTGATCTGGCCCGCATGGCGCCCGAGGGGCCTTGCCCGTGCGGGCGCGGGCTGCGCAAGCTCGCGCACGTCGATGGCCGGCACACCGAGACGATGACCGATGGCGAGGGCAACCCCGTGCCGGGGATGCTCGTTCCCCCGCTGTTCCTGGACGTCGACGCCGAGGTGGCCCGCCAGGTTCGTTGCGTCCAGCGGCTCGGCGGCGACGTCGTGCTGCAGGTCGTGAAGGGGCGAGACTGGTCCGCGGAGCGGATTGAGCCCAAGATGCGGACGCTGGAGCGCTACCTGCGCGGAAGAAAGGTCACGCTCGAATACGTGGACGCGATCCTTCCGGGGCCGTCGGGCAAGATGCGCATGGTCGAGGTCGAGCGCTGAGGCTCACTGGCAACAGAAGTCGTCGTCCGAGCCGTCGGGCGTGGGGCTGCTGCAGTTGAGCGACGAGTCGAGCGACGCGGGATTGTCGCCGGCCTGGCAGCGGTACCCGTACGAGCCGGGCTGGCACACCGACGTCAGCGCATCGTCGGGTGTGCACGTGGAGCCGTAGGTCCACTCGAAGCAGCAGAAGTCGTCGTTCGGACCGTCCGGCGTCGGAATGCTGCAGGACAGGTTCGACTGCTGGTTCTCCGGGTTGTCGCCGGCGCCGCACGACCAGCCGGTGCCCTCGGAGCACGAGATCGACGAGTCCTTGCCGCAGCCGGCGGGCGCCTCGTCGGGGGTTCTGTTCGCGGGGCCGACGCTCGCGCTTGCGGTGCAGCCGACGATGACGCCGACGCACGCGAGGACGGCGAGACCACGGATGCGCGGGCTCACGGCCGCACCTCACGGGCCGGGGGCGCGGGACGACGCTGCATCTGCGCGGCGCCAGGAGGGGCGGGGCGAGGCGCTCCCTCGCGCGCCCAGCGAGCGTCGCGCGCGTGGGCGATGCGCACGCGCGCCAGCCCCGGCGGCTCTGCGCGATATCGCGCCCACCCGTTCGGCGCGCGTCGGTACCAGATGCCGCCCACGTAGTAGACGGTGGCGCCGCCGTACACGACGCTCGGGTAGGCGTCGATGTTCACCACGGGTGGCGGCGCGTCGTAGACGACGTCGTCCTCCTCCGCGGCGGGAGGCGGAGGGGGAGCCGGAGCCTCGGCGACGGGGGCGGGGGGCGGCGGCGGCGGCGGCGCGTACCCCGGTTGTGTCGACACCTCCGTGGTGCAACCACCGACCATGGCGGCCGCCAGGGCCGCGCTGGAAAAGAGAATGGGGAGTCGCATGTCGGCGGGGAGAGCAGAAACGATGCCGGCCCCGTCCGCTGTCTGCAGCCACGTGGATCATTCATCGCTGTGGCAAGACGCAACGAAAGCTCCGTTGCGCGTGGCGATGTAGGAGGTCCCAAAGAGCGAGCGGCATCGTGCCGTCTGGAAACCGCCGGTTGAGGTCGGGCACGCCAAGAGCATGGGCCGGCCGACTGGCACCCATGGAGCATGGATCCTCGCGCTGGGCGCGGATGTTTCTCGCAGGCATCGTCGCAGGACTGCTCGAAGCCTGCGGCGGCACGGGACAGGAAGCCCCGCCCGTGAGCGCGCCGTCGTCGTCGTCTGGCGACCCAGTCGAGGACCTCGCACCGGCGGCGGCTCCTTCGTTCACGTCTCTCCAGCTCGGGCCGGACGAGATCCTCGTGCTCGATCCACGGGCGACACGCCGAGGCCCGCGCGCGTCGTCGCTGCTCGTGGTGGAGATCCGGCAGCTCGAGGCGCTCCTGCAGGTCACTGCTCCCGTCGCACGGGACAGACCCTTGCTCCTGCGACGCCTCGCGGAGGACGAAGTCGAGCTCGCGGAAGCTGCCTCGAACGAGGAGCAAGACGCGCGCGATCGTTACGACGCCGCAAAGGCGAGGGTGCGCCGCTCGATGATCGGGCGGGCGCGACAGGCTGCCATCGCGAACTATCGGGCGCTGGTCGACGACCCTGCCAGCGCGCAGTACCCGCTGCTCGATGAGGCGCGCTGGTTTCTGGCCTGGGAGTACGCCCGGACCGGAGACGTTGCGAACGCGCGTCGTGTCGCGGCGTCGCTCGTCGCCGATCGTCCGGCGTCGCCCCACGCGGCGCGCGCGTCCTTCCTCCTCGGGGCTTTCTCGATGGCGGACGCCACGAGGGACGTCTCGAGCTACGCGGCTGCCGAGCGAGCCTTCGCGACGGCCACGCGGACGCCGGATCCGCTCATCGCGTCGATCGCGCTGGACCGCCTCGAGCGCAGTGCGCGAGCAGCAGGCGACACGACTGCGGCGGACGCCGCCGCGCGCGAGCTTGCTCGCATGACCACCGGCACGACGGTCGAATCACCGCCGAGCACCTCGGGGTGCGCGAAAGACGTGGACTGCAAGGGCAACCGCATCTGCGAACATGGGGTCTGCGTCGCGCCGCAGTGAGGGGAGGGAGGGCGAGCGACACGCACACGCCCTTTCATTCAAAGTTGCAGCTCTCGCTGTTGCTTGCCGCGCGGTCGGTGCGGGTGCAACGGTCCCCGCGCCATGCCATTCCTCCGATGCTCGTGCGGTGCAGTGCATGCGTACACGTCGCTGACGCCGATCGGCCGCCAGCAAGGCTCCCGCGGTCAGTTCGGCGTGCTGACGAACTGTCCTTCGTGCGGCTCGACGTTTTGCATGGGCCTGGAAACCGAGGACGTCTCGGCGATCACCGAGCGCCGCCACTCCCCGGATTCCACGACGGCGGTAGCAACGGGCGCCTGAGAAACACGAGGACCGTGACGTCACCGCGGGGCATTGCAGCAGAATCCGGGACGATGTCGGTCGGCATTGCGGCAAAGCTCTGCTCGATGGGTCGCGATGTGGGGCGGCATCGTCCACGACTTCTCGTGAACTGCCGACGACCTTCGCATGTTCGAGGGCGGGCTCGCCGAGATACCGCGCGACCTTCGCTCATTCGGGCGCGATCTACGCTGACATTGCCCGCGACCTTCGCTCATTCGTGGGCAAGTATCACTGACATCGGTCGCGATCTTCGCTCATTCGGGCGCGACCTCCGCTCATTTCCGTCCGATCTTCGCTCATTCGCGTCCGATTGAGCGAAAGTCGGACGGGATCACCACGGACATTGCGCCCGAATGTCGCTGGGGAACGTGGAAACATCGCAAACTCGGTGGCGAATGAGCGAAGGTCGCGCCCGATTGTCGCTGGCGCACGTCATCCCTTCTCTCGTTTCAGGTGTGACATGCCCTTGTCCTCCACTTGTTCATCGAAGGTCTCGCGCAGACGAGCGAGCATCTTCTTCGCGGCGGCGTGGGTGATCCCCAGTTCATCCGCAATTTCCTGGCGACTCTCGCGAGCGCACGGGCTGCTCCAGGGCGTCCGTTCGGCGTAACCTTTCCCTCGATGAACACGAGCGCGATGGATCTCGTCACCCTCATGCCCTTTACTGGCAAGTGCGGCATCCGCATCGTGGCTGCCAGCGCAACCGAGGTCCGAGGGGAGCTCGCATGGTCCAGCGACCTATGCACCGCCGGTGGCGTCATGCACGGTGGTGCCCTCATGACCCTGGCAGACTCGGTGGGCGCGACGTGCGCGTTCCTGAACCTTCCGCCCGGGGCCTCGACGACGACGATCGAGTCCAAGTCGAACTTCTTTCGGGCGCTGAGGACCGGTCGCGCCGTAGCGACGGCGACGCCGCTTCACGTCGGGCGGACCATCATCGTGGTTCAGACGGACATCCGCGACGAGCAGGAGAAGCGGATCGCCCTGGTCACTCAGACCCAGGCCGTCCTCGCGGGTGGAACGTAACCGTCAGGGCCCGCAGAACTTCTGGTTCGCGCTTCCGCCGCCGGTCGAGCGACACGTGAACGTCGGGTTCGCGAATGACTGGCAGTACGCCGTCGGATCGGTGGTCCCGCCGTTCGGCGCCGCGGCGATCGCCGTCGAGGAGCAACTGAGGAAACAGTACGTCTGGGGAGCCGACTCGAGCGGCGCGCATACCTCCGTGAAGCCGGAGGGACACTCGCCTGGCACTGCGCAGCAATCGCTGTCGGAAGTGCACGTGTGCGTGCAGTAGCCGCCCTGGAGCTGGGTGAGGCACGTCGCGGTCCCCTTCAACGTGGCGGCGTCGATGCCGGGGTAGCAATTCGTGGTGGTGGTACACGACGAACCGGTCTGCTGCGGCGGGCGGCTCGGACCGCTCGAGGAGCAGGCGAAGGCGGCGGTCAGAACACCGACGCAAACGAAAAGCGCGGTCGACGCGGTGGCTCGCATGGCCCCACTCTATCCCTCGGTCGACGAACCTGTCTCGGCACTGCGCACGTGCCGGCGAGGTTGCTTGCGGCGCTGCGCTGCCACGGGTAGAGCGCGTGCACGAAGGGGGTGGCGGCGCATGCGAGACGGTGGAGAGCATTCCTTCGACGTGTACGTGGGCAGGAGCACGCTGGTTCGCGAGGTGAGCTTGCGCACCGCTTACGTGATCGCTCGCCATCATGCGGATGCGCGCCGTCAGCCGGTGTGCATACGCAACCGCGCGACCGAAGCCGTCGACATCGTCGGACCCACGCGACTTGCTCCGGCGGACGGCCCAGAAGCTGAGTAAGGAGCGCCGCGCCGCGCGAATCGCGCGTGTCACCCAAACGGGTGTGTCCTTCCTTCCCTACGGCCCGCGTCATCCCGGGTAGGCGCTCCGTACTGCGCGCCGGGAAAGGAAGACACCTTTGTTCACACGATTCCATGGCCCTCGAGCCCGCTTCTCCGCTCTCACCTTGATCGCCGCCGGCATCCTCGCGACGCCCGCGTGCAGCAGCTCGTCCTCGAGCACGAGCCCCTCTTCGCCCCTGGCGTGCACGTCCAGCACCGTCGCGGGTGCGCAGGTGGACGTCCTTTCGACCGAGACGTCGAACGGATCCCGCGTCGACATCACGCGAACCGCCTCGGCCGATGGCGGCGTTCACGAGACCTTCGTGCTCACGCGAAGCGGGTCGCCGTTTGCACAGGGCAGCTTCACGCACGCCGCCGACGGCACTCTTGCCGCCAAGGTGGACTACGACGGTGAGGCCGTCCACGAGGTGGTGCTCGGCGGCGCCGACGGCCAGCCCATCTCGCTATGGCTCGATGGGCGCGCCGTCCCGCCGATGACGCTCGACCAGATGAAGGCCGATCCCGCCGGCATTCGCTTCGCCGATGGCACCGCGCTGCCGGCCTATCGCGACGCCGCGATGGGCCCAGACCTCCAGACGCTGTTCCAGCAGATGGGCAAGTCCTTCGGGCAGTGCGGGACGACAGCCGGCCAGGGCGTGTCGATCGCGTCGGTGCCCGGCCACAAGGACGACTTCACCAGCGAGTGCGACAACTGCAAGGGGGTCTGCGTCGGCGTCTTTTACGGCTGCATCACGGGCGTCGCGGCCGGCTGCAGCGCGCTCGCTGCCATTCCATTCATCGGCTGGGCGCTCGCGCTCGCGTGCGATGGCGTCGGCGATCTCGCGTGCGGGGTGGCCCTCGTCGCCTGCAAGGACGCCTGCGAGCACACCGGCGGCGCGTGCTGTCCGGTGGCCTGCGGCAACGGCTGCTGCGCTTCGAGCGAGACGTGTCTCGACACGGCCCTCGGCACCTGCTGCACGGCAGGCACGCTCCCGTGCCTCGGGCCGAACCCGAGCTGCTACGACCCGAAGACCGAGAAGTGCTTGCCCACCGGGCAGGGGTGCCCGATCGGCAACAACAGCTGCGGCTCCACCTGCTGCGCGGCCGGCGAGGGGGCCTGCACGCAGTCCGGCGAGTGCTGCGCGCAAGAGAAGCTCTGCGGCGCGAACTGCTGCGGTCCCTTCAGCACATGCATCGACGCGGCCGCCGGAACCTGCTGCGAGCCGAAGCAAGCGTGCGGCAAGAACTGCTGCGCGCCGGGCACGACCTGCACGGGCCTCGTCGGCCAGCAGGAGTGCTGCCCCGCGGAGCGCGCGTGCGGCGAGACCTGCTGCGGCGCTGGGCAGTTCTGCAACGCGGGCACCTGCTCGGCGTGCGCCCCGGGTGAATCGGCGTGCCAGGCGCCCAACGGTCCGGCGATGTGCTGCCCCAACGGCGTGACGTGCGACGCGACGCAGTGCTGCCCGTCCGGTGAGACTTACTGCGCCCTCTTCGGCGACTGCCGGGCCCCCGCCGCCTGCATCCTCCCCTGAGGAAAGGGCGGGATCGAGCAGCCCCGGCCGGTCACCCGGCCGGGGCCCTCTCAGGGGGCTGGCGACGCCAGCGACGTCTCGCAGCCGAGCAGCCCCTTCTCCGCGCAGTGCGCCCTCATGCACGAGGCCATCTGCTCGCGACCCAGGGCGGTCAGCCCCGCCAGCGTCGCACGGCAATCGCGCAACGTCGGCGTCAAGGCAGCGCCCCCGCAGGCAGAGGAGATGGCCGTGCACGTCGCTCCCAGTTCGTCCGGTGCCGCGTCGCACGCCGCCATCAGGGCCGCGTGGCCGCAGTAGGCCACGCGGTTCGCGTCGCAGCGCTGAGCGGGAGTCAGCGCATCGAGGCAGGCGACGGCGGTCTCGGCGACGCGCGGCTTCATCGTCTCCTTGAAGTCGGCGCATCGCTTCGACGCCAGCATGCAGCCGGGCTGCCCTTCGTCGGCCGAGTAGCCGGGCGCAGGGCACGCCGCGGGGGCGCCGCTCGAGTCGTCGCACACGGGGGGTGCCGGTGCGGGCGGCGCCGAAGGCTCTGCCGATGGCTGGCGCTCGGCCATGCCCGCTGCCTGCGTGTTCTCGGCGGCGCCGTGCAGCAGATGGTGATCGCCGGCGTAGTAACCGCCGGCGCCTCCAGCTGCCAGCGCAGCGACGGTCGCGAAGAAGGAGGCTTTGTCGACGTTCATGGTGCTCACTTCTTGGGCTGCACGACGATCTCGACGCGCCGGTTCTGCGCGCGACCCTCGATCGAGTTGTTGTCGGCGATCGGCTCGTCGGGTCCCTTGCCCTGCGCCGTGATCAGGTCCTGCGGGACGCCCTTGCTCACGAGGTAGTCGCGAACGGCCTGCGCGCGCAGCTGCGACAGGCCCATGTTGTGGTCGTGGGTGCCGACGTTGTCGGTGTACCCGTAGACCACGATCGGCTGCTCCTTGTCCTTCAGCGCTTCGGCGATCGGATCGAGCTTCGCCATGGCGGCGGGCTTGAGGTCGTACTTGCCGGTCGTGAACAGGACCTCGCCCTGGAGGGTGATGACCATCCCGCGATCGTCGTCCTTCACGGAGGCGATCTTCGCGATGGTCGCATGCGCGTCCTTGAGCTTGCCCTCGAGCTCCTGGAGCTTCTGCTGCTCGATCGCAGAGGCGGCTTGCTGATCCTGCAGCTGCATCTGCGTCTGCCCGAGCGTTCGTTGCGTCTGATCGAGCTGGCTCTGGGCGTTCTGGAGCTGCGACGCGCGCAGCGCCTGCAACTCCGCGCTGGCCCGCGCCGCGTCCTGCTGCGCCTTGATCGCGCTGGCCTCGGCCTGCGCGATGAGCGCCTTGCGGTCCGCGATGAGCGCGAGGTCGACGGTGGTCGGCGAGTCCGGCGACTGGAGGAACGCTTGCTCGGCGCGCTGCAGCGCGAGATCCGCCTCGTGGACGTCGGTGGGATCGAGCTGCGACGCGATGCCGTCGCGTGTGCGCGTGAAGTCGGCACGCGCGTCGACGAGCGCCTTGGGCGGGAGGTGCTGCCCGGCGCACGCCGAAACGGTCGCCAGGACCAGCGGCAAGAGAATCGTCGGGGCATGGATGCGGTTCATGGTGCTTCTCCTACTTGGACTGCGCGTTCTGGAGGGCCGTCGCGGCGCGGTTTGCGCTGTCCTGCGCCGCGCTGCTCTTCGCGAGACGCAGCGCGAGCTGCGCCTCGGCGCGCGCCAGCTCCGTCAGCGTGGTGGCGCGCTCGTTGTCGCTGCCGATGAGCTGCTTCGCCCTCTGCAGGTCCTCCTGCGCGAGCTGCAGGTGCAGCTGCGCGTCCGGGTTCTGCGGTGCGCCGCCGGCCTGGGCGCGGCCGACGTCTGCCTGAGCGGCCGCCCACGCATCGTTCGGCGGGGGCACGCTGGATCCGCAGGCGATCGCGCCCGCGATCAAGACTGCGGCGCTGAGCGCTATCGGCTTCATGGCAACTTCTCCTCTGCCCGCCGATCACCACGGCCGCCTTCGACCCGGTGCGTCGACGCGAGCAACCGAGCCCTGACGCATCGGCCGTGCCCGACTCGAGCAGGCGCGCACACTTCCTCATCGCATTCGCACGGTTACGAGCCCCGCTGCCGTCCGTCTCCATGGGCGTGTGCCTCGGGACGCGGACCTTTGCGCCACAGCTCGCGCCAGATCGCAGCGTGTCAGAACGCCGCGGCAGGCACGTCACGCGCCGTGGCGATGCATCGACCGGTGCGGCGGTCGAGAGGAACGCGGGGGCGCGGTGTCGGCGATCACGCAAAGCCTCGCGATGGCGGCGAGGAGTTGCTCGGTGGTGAAGGGCTTGTGCAGCACGGGCCGGCCGTGAGGCGCGGAGACGTCGGGCAATGCCGTGACCACGAGCACCGGGACGAGGCAGAGCCGTGAATCGGCGTCGATGCAGGCCAGAACTTCCCAGCCGCTGATCCCGGACATCGCAGGCTCGAGCAGCACCACCTCGGGAAGCACCGACGACTTCAGCGCGAGCAGCGCCTGCTCGCCCGAGTTGGCGAACGACAGCTCGAAGGGCAAACCGTGGAGGGCTTCGGCCACGAGGCGACGCGTTTCCCAGTCTGGCTCCACGAGAAGGACGCGCCTCGCCATGTCCGGCGTTCAGCAGCGACCGTGCCGTGGCCAGCTCCTCGTGGTGCAGGTTTGCCACGTGGCGCCGCTCCCATCGCCACACCAGTTCGGCACGGGAGGTGCTGTCACCACGGGGCATGACCGTGGACCTCACCGTTTGCGCGCGCACGGACGCGGGCCTCGTACGACCGGTCAACGAAGACGCCTTCGTCGTCGCGGATCTGACGAGCGGCTGCGCGCTTCACGACCCCTACGCCTCGACGCGCCTGGAAGTGGGCGAGCAAGGCGTGCTGCTCGCGGTTTCCGACGGACTGGGAGGACACGCAGCCGGCGAGGTCGCGAGCGCCCTCGTCCTCGAATCACTCCATCGATCGCTGGCGCGCAGCATCCCGCCAGACCCGGTGCAGGTCGACGAGGTGGTCGAGGATGCCGTGCTCAGGGCGAATCGCGCGGTCTGGGAGGCCGGAGCGCTCCACCGCGGACGCGAACGCATGGGCGCCACCCTCACTGCAGTGTTCGTCCACGACGGCTTCGCTCACATCGCGGAAGTGGGAGACTCCAGGGCTTACCTGGTCCGAGGTCGCGCCATCCACCTCGTCACTCACGACCAGAGCTACTTGCAGCTCCTCATCGACAGCGGCGTATCTCCGTGGGAAGCCCGTCGCTCCCCGCTCTGCGGCGCGGTGCTGCAGGCGATGGGACTCCGGCCGAGCGTGACGGTCGCCATCGAACGCCTGGCCCTGCGTCAGGGCGACCGCCTGATCCTCTGCTCGGACGGATTGACGAGCAAGGTCGGCGACGCCGAGCTGCGAGCCCTCGTGCAATGGTCGCGGGAGACCGACATGGCTTGCGAAGCGATGATCGACATGGCGCTGCAGCGCGGCGGCGACGACAACGTCACCGCCGTCGTCGCGAGCCTCAGCGGCGACCTACCTCCCCCGGTGGCCGACGAGAGCATCTCCGACACCCTCCAGGTGGTGCAGGACTTCGGCATGGACGTCCACTGAGCCGGCTCAGGACTCGCACCTCGGGTCATCGGGTCGCCGGACCACCTCCTCGATGAGGGTCGCAAGCGGGTCGCGGCCACGAATCCGGACGCGCCGATAGACGGCGCTCCTTTCCGCGTCCGTGGAGGGGCCCTTCAAGGCGGGTATCTCGGGTTGCGTCGGGCGATTATCCATGGGCCGTTCGCGCCTGCCCTGAGCACGGGCCGTGCCGGAGCCTTCCATTGACAAAACGCGAGCAGGTTTCGTCAGCTGCGGCGTGATGCCACGTGGCGCGCCGCCACGCGTGACGACGCGTCACGCCTTGCGCTTCGCGCTCATGTCGTCGGCGTACGCGCGCAGCCGCCCGGTGCGGATCTTCTCGAGGGCGTCCACGAAGTCGATCGTGCCCACTCCGGCGTCGAGGAGGATGGCGGTCAGCGTCTCGGACGGCAAGTCAGGCTCGAGGGGTACGCTGATGCGGAACGATCCGCGCTCGACGATGCAGCTCTGATCGTCCCAGCGGAGCGGCATCCATCCGAGAGCGACGAGCACGCGGACGCACTCGTGCCCGGATGCGCTCGGCATCGGCACCGCTGACGCGAGCGCGCGCAGTCGGTCCTTCTGATCGACCATGCCCTACAGCTTGTCTTGCCGGACCCCTACGTTCGGTCAAGCGGAGCCAGCCGTGATCTGGCGATGGTCAGCGGCCTTGCTTCCTTTCCACGCGGGGGTGGATCTCGTTGCAGGCCTCGACGAACGCCCTGAAGTACGAGTCCACGTCGGTCGGGGGGTGGCCGACGATGGAGGAGGTCACCCCGTCGACCGTGATCGTGAACGTCTCGATTTCTTCGGTCTTAGGCCCGGGCTGCTCCGTGCCGCCGTGCCGGCGAAACCACGCGTGAGCCTCCACGAAGTTCTCGAACACCGACATCGTGACGAACCGCTAGAGCGCCGCGACTCTACGACGCAAGATCCTATAGTTTCGCGCCGCGCGGAGAGGTCGAGCTGTTCGCCCGCACGATCCGATCGCGTTACCGACTCTCCGACGTCGTTACCGATCGGAAACGCCGCGAAAAGCTCCCATGCTCGCTCTTGATGCAGCGAATGCTTCGCTGTACGCACTCACCGCGTGAATGCCAGGGGGATACGAACCGCGGGCGCGTTGCATGGCACGAGCGCACGACACCTCGCCGTGGTGCTGCTGTGCTTCGTGCTCGCGGCAGCCGCATTCCTGGGCGCGACCTTCTACGCGGACGCGCGGCTCGGGCGCGTCGTGCGGCTCACGCACGACGTATCCGACAACGCGATGCCGAGTCTCGCCGAAATCGGCGTGATGCAGCGCACGCTGGCCAGCGTTCGGTTGACGCTCGGTCAGCAGGTGGAAGGCCGGGAGATGGACTCGGCCGCTTTCGACGACGACGTGCGAGAGCTGCAGGAAGCGCGGCGCAAGTACGAGTCGTACCCCCAGTTCGCAGGCGAACCGGAGATCTGGGCCCCTGCGCGGCCCGCGCTCGACGCGCTGCCTTCCGTGATTGCCGCGATCCGGTCGGACGCCGAGGCAGGCCGCCTGGTGTCGGCGGAGCAGACCCTGGATCGAGAGTTCGCGCCTGCCGAAGCCATCGTGAGTCGGGCGCTCGCGGGAGTGCACCGCTTGAACCTCGAGCAAGGCACGCTCGCCGCGCGCGGGGCGGACTCGGCGTGGAGCCGGACACGGACGGTCACGTTCGCGCTCGATTTCGCGTGCGCCATGCTGACCGCAGCGCTCGCCGCGCTCGCCCTCGTGACTGCGCGACGTCTCTTTGCGAGCGAGGCACTGCGAGCGAACGAGCTCGACGCGTTCGCCTCGCGTGTCGCCCACGACATCCGGGGACCGCTCACGCTGCCGCTCGTCGCCCTGCAGCGGTTGGATCAGGAGCTCGATGGCGACTTCCCTCAGCGTCCCATGATCGACAGGGGCATTCGTGGTCTGCGGCGCGCGGAGGCGCTCGTGAACGATCTGCTCACCTTCGCGCGAGCAGCCGCAGCGCCTCCGGCCGACGCATCGGCACCGCTGCGGGATGCGATCGCCGGCGCACTCCAAGACTGCGAGCGCGACGCGTCGTGCGCTCGGGTGCAACTCGACGTCGGGGAGTTGCCGGAGGCGGTCGTCCGCTGCTCTCCCGGAGTGCTCACGAGCATCGTGGGCAACCTGGTGAGCAACGCTCTCAAGTTCATGCCCGCCGAGGCCGGTGTCCGCGTCGTCTCGGTTCGCGCGTCCGTCGACGACGAGCTTGTCTGCGTGGAGGTCCAGGACACGGGCGACGGCGTCCCGGAGGACCAGCGGGCGCGGATCTTCGAGCCTTACGTCCGTGGTGACGCCACGCGCCCGGGACTCGGGCTCGGCCTCGCGACCGCGAGGCGGCTGGTGATCGCGCACGGAGGCCGGATCGGCCTTCGCTCGCGGCCCGGCGGCGGGGCCGTGTTCTGGTTCGAGCTGCCTTGCCGTCGCGACCGGAACCAGGACGAACGCGGGCTCCACCTCCCTCGCGCTGAGCTCGATCGCTCCCTCCAGCGCCTGTAGGTGCGAGTCGGCCTGCAAATCGCAAAACACGCCTCCACGATGGACCGCACTTACGGCCGCCCCAGGGCTGCTGTGCCGTCGCCTCCCATGCCGTACGCTTCGGGCGCCGAGTGCGTCCGCGTTCTCGTGGGCTTCGGCTGGATGCCCGCGTCGTGGAACGAGGACGAGTGCCTGCTGGAGAACGGACCCACCGTGCTCGCGGTACCGCTCGAGCCCGTCTTGCCGCCGGTGCTCGTCGCGGCAATCGCCGGCGCTGCAGGCATCTCTCCCTTGGTCTTCGTCGCTGCTCTGGAGCGACGGCGCACCCCACTCCCGAGACCTTCGCCCTGAGAGAGGGGCAGCGAGCAGCGCAACTTCGCCTCGTGGCAGAAGGCAACGTCGTGGCAAAGCGTGGCAAGTCGGTGCGCGGAGCGTCCTGCCCGCCTGGTCAGCCGAGCGACCATTGACGGGTTCGGTGCAACCGGCACGATCGACGCTGGAGGCCCTTCATGTCCGACGGCGATCGCGTGCCTGCCATCGACGTTCCGAGAAAGGCGACGTTCACCATCGGCGATGGGCAGCGGCGAGCCGGATGGATCGTTCGGCTCTCGGTCGAAGAGCTCGTGCTCGAGGCGCCGGAGCCGCCGCCGCTCGACGCCGAGGTCCTGATCGTGTCGGAGCTCTGGGCGGGAGAGGGAGACCTGGTGCTGCGCGGACGCGCGCAGTGGTCGACCGCGATGCGGTTCGCCGTGCAGCTCGGTCCGCTGGGGGCAGAGGAGACCAACGCGATTCTCCGCTTCAGCCGCCGCTCGGCCGCGTAGGAATCGTCACTCGGTCCGCGCGTAGCTGTACGTAGCGACCCACGTGGGAATGCCGATCGCCATCAGGAGCGCTCCCGCCCCGAGCCCCACCCACCCCAGGCCGCGCACGTCCGCCGCCGCAGCCGCGTCCGAGATAGCCGGAGACGATGCGAGGCTCGCGCCTCCGGCAAGCGCCAGGATGCCCCCGACGAAGGTGAGCACGATGCCGGTCGCATGGAGCACGGCGGATCGCGACACGAGGTGCAGCCGGAGAGCGTCGCGCCCCTGTGGCAGGCTGAAGTTGCGGGACGTGGCGACGCCTGGCCCGTTGACGCGGTAGGTGGAGGCTGCGTCGACCACCGTCTTGCACGGAGCGACGCAGGCCACCTCCCACGTCTCCACGTAGGCGTAGCCGGGCCATATCGTCGCGCTCCATCCTTCGCTGGCGTTCTGGCGGCGCTCGAGCAGCACGCCCGGTTCCCCGTCCACGACGACGTGCACCTGGGGCGGCTTCTCCGTGTCGTCCTTGGTGGGGGGCGGCGGCGCTTCGCGGCTGACTTCGCCGGCGACGTCGGTCCAGGCGAAGCGCTTCACCTCACCGGTCGCCTCCTTGATCGTGACGTGGTCGCCGGGGACTTTCTCGACCAGATCGCCGCAGTACTGCGCGGCGTCCTTGGTCGTGATGCACACGTCCGCCGCAGCCGAGCGCGCGAACAGGCCTGCGGCGAGTGCCCCCGTGGCCCATGCTCGATGGCGCATCCGGCGCAGCATTCTATGCGAGCCCTCGGCCTTCCTGCGTGCTCAGTGCATGCAGAAGGTCGCGGGGTTCTCGCTGCTCGAGTCAGCCCGCCTTCTTCGAGCCCTGGCCGTCGGCGATCTGCGCGGTCACTCGCAGCGTGCGGATGGACTCGAGTCGCGCGACGAAGACGAATGGCGACTCACCGGCCAGCTCCACGATGCCGGCGACGGCTTCGGACGAGAGCTCCGGTTCCAGCGACACGGTGATCGCGAGGAGGCCCTTTTCGAGCTGACACTCTCGGTCGGTCCAGCCGAGCGCCATCCAACCCAGGGCGACGAGGACCCGCACGCACTCGGTTCCCGATGCGGTCGGCATCGAGGGCGACGATACAGCCCGGATGCGGCTGCTTCCACCGAGCATGACAGAGACCCTCCATTGCGGCTCTGGTGCCAGCTACTCCATCGTTCGGGGATTCGCGGCGCTCAGCTCCAGAAAGCGGCCCGGCGTGAGCCCCGCCGTGCGAAGCGCGTCGGCCAGGGTGGACTCGGGCACCCGCGGCGTCGACGGAATGAAAACGAGGTGCTGTCGCACCTTGAGGAGCACCCCGTGGCCCTGCCTGGAAAGAACCCGGGCGCCGGCGAGGAGCAGCACCGCGATGAGCTCGTCGGGCGTCGTCGGTGGCAGCCCCGTGGGTGGCACCGTCGTGAGTGGCACATTTCTACGTGGCGGCGTCGTCGAACTGCGCGCGGGTGCCACGCTGGTCGTGGCGAAGGGGGGCCAAGCTCGGGGGAACATGTCCGTGGCCGGCGGACCCGTTCACGTGGCGTGCCTGGTGCGCTGGTCAGGGAGCGCTCGCGCGGTACGCGGGCCACGAGGCCTTCGCGGCGTCTGCGTACTGCTTCAACTGCGAGTAGTCGTCCACCCACGACGTGTACATGACGCCGACCAGGCCCTTGATGCCCTTGGCCGCGGCGATCTCCTGCGTCGCCGACGTCGCGCCGTCACCCGAGTCGTAGTAGCCCGCGACGATCTGCTGGAACGCGTGCGGCTGCGGCGGCGTGACGGTCGAGTCCGTACCGGAGAAGAAGGTGAGCGACTTGGTGAGGTTGCCGAGGTTCCAGTTCATGATCACGGCGCCGGGAGGCAGGCCGGTCCACGAGCCGGTGAGGTCGCCCTCGACGTCGTAATAGTCGTTCACCGCGTTGTGGTACGGGCTGAACATGTCGTCCCAGAAGTAGTACGTGGTGCCCTTGCCCCACACGCCCTCCAGCGTGGCGACCGTGTCCTGCGCGTTCTTCGCGAGGAGCTGCCCGGCCGTGAGCTTCGTCGCCTTGCACTCGGCGCACGAGTCGCCCTGGCGCATCTCGTCGTAGCCGAGGAAGACGCCGGTGCCGGCCGGGAACACCTTGGCGAGTGCTTGCGCGTTCTGCTGGTTCCAGGTCTGCACCGCCGGATCGCTGAGACACGAGGTGACTTCCAAGCCGATCTGCGGCACCACCGTGAAGTAGTCCATCGACACGGTGGCGCCGTTCTGCAGCTTGCTGCCCGAGGGCACGGTGACGGTCGGCGGTGCGTGCCACGGGTCGTAGGTCCCCGGGTGCGCCGCGAGCGCGGGGTCGGTGACCATCCCGTAGTCGCTGCCCTCCGTGTAGGTGGTGCTCGCGTCGTAGACCTTGAGCGGCGTGCCGTTGCGGCGCAGCACGTTGACGAGCGAGGTCTCCTCGGCGAGCACGTCGTCGATCCACACCGTGCCGCTGAATCCGCCCCAGATGCCGATGTAGATCGTCGCCGCAGTGCTCTCGCGGCTGTTGAACGCGTAGTCGAAGACCGTCCAGTCTTGCGTAGCGGCGACGTTGGGAGGGCTCTCGTACATGCGCGAGAGCGCCATGTTCTTGTTCGTCGTGAAGTCGAGCACCTCGACGTTCAGCGTGTTGCCCGAGAACCCCTGCGTCTTGAACCAGAGCTGCACGTGGTAGAGCCGCCAGGGCTTCAGCGTGACGGCCTGCGTGAAGCGCGCGTTGTCCGTCGCGCTCGGATTGCCCTGGATGACGCCCGAGGCCGAGCCGGTGTGCGCGACCGTCGTGTCGACCCCGGTGCGCGCGTCGCCCGTGCCGAACCAGGTGGTCATGCCGCTCTCGAACCCGGGGTTCTGCAGCGGCGGCATGGAGTTGACCGGCTGCAGCGCTCCGTTCCGCACCGTGAACTGGCCGCCCACGACCGCCGCGCCCTCGGCCAGGTTCGGGTCGGTCTGCAGCATGTCGTTCGAGTACCCGACCGGGGCGCCCGCTGCGAGCACGGCGAGTCCCTTGGACTTGGCATACGTGACGACCGTCTTCAGGTTCGTGCTGTCCCACCCCGGGCGGTTCACGAAGGTGAGGCTCGAGTCCCAGAACGCGAGCCCCGTGTAACCGGCGGCGACCGCCTGATCGATGAGCTGCTCGCTGTGGGCCGGCTCGCTGCTGCTCGTCGGCGAGAGGTAACTGTGGTGCCAGTACCAGAGCTGCGGCTGCGCCGGAGTCGGCGGGAGCGGAGTCCACGCGTCTACGTCGGCACCGCCATCCGTCGGCGAGCTGGCGTCGCTCGCGTCAGGCCCGTTCGAGGCGTCGCTCCCGCCCGAGGAAGACGACGACGAGTCGCCACCCGCGGCGTCGTCACCCAGAGGAGACGAGGTGTTCCCGCCGCTGCTGCTGCCGCACGCGACGGCGACCGCCGTCGCGACCCCCCACGAGATCGCGATGTGCACCTTCATCTGGCCACCTCTGCGCTTGGGACGCCATGCATGCTACGCGCGTTCTTGCAGTCGGCCAGCAGATTTCAGGCGCGTCGACGTACAGCAGCTAAGATTCGCCTGCCTCGCCTTCAACATGCGCACCGTCCTCGGCCAGTTCCGTCACCTGCATCACGTCCGCGTGTCGAACGTCTACCTGCTCGACGGCGGACCGGGCGACCGCTGGCTCGTCGACTGCGGCCATTGGAGCGAACGGGCCACCCTTCTCTGGGAGCTCCGTCGCGCCGGCGTGTGGCCGAGCGACCTCACGGGGCTGCTGCTGACGCACCGCCACAGCGACCATGCGGGCAACGCGCGCTTCCTGCAGCGGTACTTCGGCGTGAAGGTGTACGCCCATCGAGACGACGCGGACATTCTCTCGGGGCGCGCGCCGCGCGCGTGGATGACGCGCAAGGGCGGCACTTACATGGCCGGCATCCTCGCCGAGATCGAGAACCGATGGCCCGCGCGCGTCGAGTGCGACGGCGCGCTCGACGACGGCGGGTCCGTCGGGAGCTTCGAGGTTCACCACGTCCCCGGCCACACCGAGGGATCCGTCTTCTACCGTCACGGCGGTACGAGCGCGCTGCTCAGCGGCGACACGCTGCTCACGGCCGTGCCGCCCCTCGTCATGCGCAAGGGCATGTCGCTGCCGTACGTCACGTTCTCGACGGACCTGCGGCTCGCCATCGAATCGCTGCGCGCTTTCCACCGGAGCGACGTCGACTACGAGCATTTGCTCCCGGGTCACGGCCGCCCCCTGGTGGGATCGGCGAAGCGCGTCGCGCTCGAGTTCCTGTCCCGCGCGTAGGGGATGGTCCTCAGGACGTCCAGGCTCTCTTCCGACGAGCCGGGCAATCGCGTCGACGAGCCGCATCGCGCTCCCGCCCCTTCTCTGCTGCGATCGCGTGGGGGCATCCCGATCGAGGTTGATCATGGCCACCAGCAGCACCCCAGGATCGACGACGACGAGGACGACGGCGTCCTCCGCGCTGCTCCCCGATTCGATTTTGACCGTCGCCGTCGAGCGGCTCTCCGGGTGCGCAGCGCTTCTCGCCGACGCAGGCGTCAGCGCGACCGCCGTGACGCTCGCGCGGCTCGTCCTCGCTGCGCTGGGAGGGCTCCTTCTCGGGTTCGGCGTCTTCTCCTGGGCAGCCGTGCTCATGGTGTGCGCCTCGCTCGGCGACGCGATCGACGGGCTCGTCGCGCGCCGCACCCACACGGCGTCCCCGGGCGGCGCCCTCCTCGACGCATCGGTCGACCGCTACGAGGAGTTCTTCTTCCTGGGCGGGCTCGCGATTCATTTCCGGGACAGCGCCCTGTTGCTCGCCCTCGCGCTCACTGCCATCGCCGGCTCCTTCATGGTGAGCTACGGCAGCGCCAAGGCCGAGGCAGCCGGCGTGCCCGTACCACCCGGCGTGATGCGCCGGCCCGAGCGAGCGATCTGCCTCTGCCTCGGTGTGTCGCTCAGCGCGATCGCCGTCGCCCTGAAAGAGCCGGGTACCGGTCCGACCTGGGTTCCCGTGGCTCCGATCTTCGTCGCGCTCGGTGGCGTCGCGCTCCTCGCCAACGTCTCCGCGGTGGCCCGGCTGCGGCACATCGCCCGCATCAGTGGACGATGGCGGCGCGCTCGATGACGAGATCGAGCGTCTGGCCGCCGCGGCGCACGGAGAGGCCCACGGTGGTTCCCACCGGACCGCGCAGGCGCTGAACCGCGTCGGCGACCGACATCCCGGACGCATCCTCGCCGTCGATCGCGACGATGCGGTCGCCGGACCGCAGGCCCACCCGACCGGCCGGGTCGCCATCGAAGACCTGGGCGACGAAGATGCCGTCGGCATTCTGGCCGAGCCCCGCGCCGATGCCCGCGAGCTCCAGGCCGCCGCCGCCGTTCACGGCGCTGAGGGTGACGTCCTGCGTGAGCGTCTGCCCCGAGTCGACGCGGAGTCCTGGGACGAGCCTCGTGCGGAACCCCTGTTTCTCGACCCGCAGGGTGAAGGGACCCGACGGGGCTCCCTCCAGCCGGTAACCTCCACGCTCGTCACTCGCCGCGCTCGCGCTGTCGTCGACCACGGCGCTCACGAGGTCGAAGCGAAGCTGCGCGCCTTGCAGCGGCGCGCCGTGATCGTCGACGACGTGTCCCATGACCGAGCCGCCCTGCGGAAGCACGATGCGCACTCCGCTCGTCGTGACCCCGCCGCGCACCTCGATCGACTCCGATCGCGTCGGTGGCTTGCCCTGCGCCGTCGCGGTGAGCACGTAGCTCCCCGGGGGGAGTCGTTCGAGCGTGAACGCTCCCTGGACGTCGTCGAACTTCTTCGCACCTCCCGGACTCCGGTGGCCCGAGTACGACTCGATGCCCACCGCGAAGCTCTCGATGGCGCGGCCGCGGTCGTCGACGACGCGACCGGAGATCGCACCGCCGGGTCGAAGGCGCAGCGTGAGCCTTCCTGCCGCGGGCACCACCGCGGCGTCGCTCGGCCCGAACTCGTCGGCTTGCGCCCTCACGGCGCATCCTGTCGTCGACGCTGGCAGGGTGAAGCTCCCGTCCTCGCGGCTCGCCGTCCTCGACTCGGAGGCGCTCCCCTCGCACGCCACGACGCGCGCACGAGCAGCGTTCCCGTCGGGATCGAGCACCTGACCGTCGATGGGCGCGCCGGCCTCGAGGCGCACCTGGACGACCACCTCCGGCTTGTCCTGCCGCTGACCGAGATCCGCGCGCGCCGTCCTGTACCCCGGGGCGACGGCGACGACGGTCGTCGCTTCGTAAGGCACGACCGGAAGCCGGAACGCTCCCGCGTCGTCGCTGATGGCGCCTGGCGTCTTCCACGGCACCCCCTCGAGCGAGAGCGAGACCCCGGCGACCGGGTGATCCTTCTCGTCCACGACGGTGCCGCGCACGGCTGCCGGCGAGAGCACGAGCGTGACCTCGGTCGCCTCGCCCTCCACCCGTCGCAGCTCCGCGCTCGTCACGACGCCTTCCGGATCGTGGTCCGCCACGATGCGCAGGCGCGTCACGGACGGAGGCGGCTCGCCGAACCCGAAGGTGCCCGAGGCATCCGTCGCCGTGTCGGCGACGACCGCGTACGGCGCCGCGATGGACACCAGCCGCACCGCTGCGCCGTCCACCGGATTGCCGTCGGCATCGAGGATGCGGCCACGAATGGCCGGCGCGGGCACCGGTGCGACCGGCTGCTCGCGAGGAGCGGAAGGGGGCCCGGCCAGGCTCGCTGCCTGCGGTCGTTTCGGCTTCGCCGGCGGAGGATCCGAGACGCGCCAGGCGACGATCGTCGTCAAGATGGCCACGAGCACCGCCACCGCGATCGTCCAGCGTCGCCTCGACACGCACGGATTGTAGCCAGGAGGACCGTCAGGCATCCAAGCCTGCCGGCCACGTCTGCACGACGCCCCGGAGTTGCGCGAGGCTCTCCTCGAGCGGCCGCGTCGTGTCGAGCACCACGTGCTCGCCCGGGGCCAGCTCGTCCGGAGGCTCGAACCGCGCCCGGAAGTCCTCGAGCAGCGACAGTCTTGCATCCGAGACGCCTGCCTCGACGTCGCGTCGCGCCAGTCGCTGCCGGCTCACCTCGGCGCTCGCGCGGCACTCGACGAACCGGAAGGGGACGCGGTGCTTCTCGGCCAGGTCCCGCGCCGCACGACGCATTTCTCGGGAGCGGAAGGACGCGTCGAGGATGACGGGCCTCCCGGAGGCGAGCACCACGCCTGCTCGCCGCAGCAGCTCTGCGTACACGCGCTCGGTGAACGCCAGATCGTACGCGCCGCTCCAGGAGCCCGCTTCCAGGTGGACGCCCGGGGCGACCCCGAGCAGGTGCTTGCGCGTCCGGTCCGCCTCCACCACCGGCGCGGCGAGCTCGATGCCCAGGTGGTCGGCGACGGTGCTCTTGCCCGAGGCGACGATTCCTCCGACGCACACCAGCATCGGCGCGAGCAGCGAGCGCCGCCCCGCCGACAGCGCGAGCAGCAGGTAGCGCCGCGCCTCGGCATCCGCGCCGAGGAGCATCGCTATCTTGGCGCGCACGTAGGCCCGGTAGCTCTCGTAGAAGTCGACGACGGCGTACAGGTCGAAGTCGTTGCTCTCGCGCGCGTAGCGGGCGAGCAAGCGCTCGGCGAGCTCCACGTGTCCGTGCCACGCCAGGTCCATCGACAGGAACGCGACGTCGGCGCACACGTCTCCGAACCGGAAGCGGTCGTTGAACTCGATGCAGTCGATGATCGTCGCGCGGTCATCGTCCAGGTACACGTGCTCGAGACGCAGGTCGCCGTGCCCGTCCCTCACGCGACGCCCGTCGATCCGTGCCTGGAACACGTCGCCGTGATCGTGAATGAACCCGGTCTGCTGCAGCTCGATCTCGCGCGCCTCCGCGGGGCGCACGTGCCGCACGACGTCACGGTGTGTCTGGGCAAAGTTCTCGAGCACGTTGGCCTCGACGGCCTCCGGCCTCCCGAAGCGCGAGGTCTCGGCGTCGCAGCGGGCGGACGCGTGAAACACCGCCAGCTGCCCCGCGATGGCGTCGACGTCTTCACCGCGCAAAGCGCCGCGCGCGAGCATCTCGTCGGCGCGCTTGCGGTCGTCGAGACGCCTCATGTGGACCGCCCAGTCCACGACGTCCCCATCGCCCTCGACGGCGTGGACGCCGCGAGGGTCGCGCCGTACCGGGGAGACGCCGAGATACACGTGTGGCGCAAGACGTGCGTTGAGACGCACTTCGGCGTCGCAGGCCGCCCTTCGCTGCGCGAGCGACCGGAAGTCCAGGAAGCCCAGGTCGACCGGCTTCTTCACCTTGTAGACATCGTCCCCGACGAGGAAGACCCAGGAGATGTGCGTCTCCGCGAGCCGGACGTCGCCCGGCGGGCGCCCCGGGTAAGCGTCCGGGCGCAGCAGGTCGTCGCGGAGCGTTCCCATTCTGTCTCTCTCCAGGCGGTGCATCGCCCATGCCCAGGCTTGTTTTCCGGCTGCGCAGGCCGTTCACTGGGCGGCATGAAGTTCTGGCATCTCCTCGTGCTCGCGATGGCGGCGGCGGCCCCGTGCCTCGGCCTGGCGTGCGGCAGCGGCTCGACGTCGAACGGATCGCAGCCGATCGGGACCGATGGCTCGACCGATGGGCACGTGCAGCCCGAAGCCGCCTCCGCCGACGCGAACGATGGGCCGAGCTCGGGAGACTCGCCCGCAGACGCCGCAGCCGACGTCGACAATGGCGCGCCCTCGACGAACTACCCCGCGCCGCATCCGCCGCTGCCTCAGCTCACGAACGCGAACAAGGGACCGGTCCTGACCACGCCCAAGGTCTACTTCGTTTTCTACCCGAACTACCCGTACGAGGCTGCCCTCCAGGCCTTCGCGCCGAAGCTCGCCGCATCGACGTACTGGACGACGACCACGAAGGAGTACGGCGTCGGCGCCATCACCTACGCGGGGACCATCGACCTCACGGGGCAGACGCCGCCGCAGACCATCTCGAGCACCGACATCCAGTCGTGGGTCGAGAGCGAGATCGCGAGCGGCGCGTTCGGCACGCCCGATCCGCAGGCCATCTACACGATCGTGTACCCGCAGGGGACGACCATCACGCAGCCGAACCCCGTCAGCCCGCTGCTGGGCAACGTGCAGAGCTGCGTCGCCTTCGGCGGCTACCACGACGATGCGCAGGTCACGCCGGACGGTGGCGGCGCGACGGCCAACTACGCGTACGCCGTCATTCCCACGTGCTCGACGGTGGTCGACGATCTCACCGCGGTCCTCAGTCACGAGTGGATCGAGGCGTCCACCGATCCGCAGGTCACGGCGAACGGCACCTTCACGCTGAGCGGAGGCCCCAACTCCGCGTACTTCACCACGGACCAGGATCACTTCGTGTGGGCGGTGCTCGGCGGGGGCGAGGCGGGCGATCTCTGCGAGCCCGAGGGAGCCGGCGCGTACGTCACGCCGAGCGACATCGGCAACGCCGTGCAGCGCACCTGGTCCAACGCGGCCGCCATGGGCAGCCACGATCCTTGCGTTCCGGATCCGGCGTCGGCCTTCTTCGACAGCGCGCCGGTGCTGAACGAGTCCGTGACCTTCACCTCGCCGATCACGTCGCCCATCACGAGCAAGGGCGTGACGATCCCGGTCGGTCAGAGCAAGACGATCGAGGTCGACCTCTTCAGCGACGCAGCCACGAGCGGCCCGTGGACCGTGCAGGCCGACGACGTCCTCTACAAGTACTACGGCAGCTACGGCGTCCCGCAGACGCTGACGTTCTCCTGGGACCGCACCTCGGGCGTGAACGGCGAGAAGCTGCACCTGACCATCCACGTCACCCAGGCGTCCATCGTGGGCAACGGCCACGCCTTCATGATCACCTCGACCCTCGGCAACCGCATCGCCGTGTGGCCTGGCCTCGTCGTGGAGTGATCCTGTAACCTGCGAAGGTGCGCCGTGCTGCATCCGCGCTGACCATCCTGGTCCTCGGCGCGTGCGCACATCCGGCGACGGTCGCGCGACCGGCGGCGCCGCGATACCGCGTCCCCGAGCGCCCGCCTGGCTCGGCGTGCTTCGAGAACCAGGCGCTGGTCGACGGCTTCTGCATCGACAAGTACGAGGACTACCTCATCGAGATCGACGATCGCGGCGACGAGCACCCGCACTCGCCGTACGAGATGGTCGCCGGCAAGCTCGTGGCAGCGCGCGTCGCGCCGGACGTCGTCCCGCAGGGGTACATCTCCCAGGTGGAGGCGCGAGACGCCTGCGAGAACGCGGGCAAGCGCCTGTGCAAGCCCGACGAGTACGTGCGCGCCTGCCGCGGGCCGAACAAGATGGACCTCTATCCGTACGGCGGCACGCAGCGGAAGGCCGGGTGGTGCAACGAAGGGAAGGGCAGCTTCGTCGCGCTCGCGTACGGCATGGACTTCCGGAAGATCACGTACGAGGACTTCAACGATCCGAAGCTCGACCAGATGCCGAACGGTCTGGCGCACACCGGGGCGTACGCGAAGTGCGTCTCACCCGATGGCCTCTACGACATGGTCGGCAACCTCGACGAGTGGGTGGACGAGACTTCGAAGGGCCACGGGCGCTTCCGCGGCGGCTGGTACGGCGACGCCGAGAACAACGGGCCGGGGTGCTACTACGTCACGAGCGCGCACGAGCCGACGTACCACGACTACTCGACCGGCTTCCGGTGCTGCGCCGATCCCGCGCGGTGAGCTGCGGCGTCAGCGCTGGAGACCCGAAGAGCGTTCGTCCGAACATCAAGTGTGTTCGGGTCACCTTCCTTTGTGTCCCGTGCCTACCGGATGTCGTTCGGTCAAATCGAAATTGGGTTCGGCAAGGGTTGGACTGCGTCCCTTGGAGGAAAAGAGTCGTGTTGCCTCACCGGAACGATGTCCCGGTGAGCCGACTGTTCGTCCCGGTAGACCTCGACGTTTCATCGTTCTGGAAGAGCGACGATTCAGGAGCGCGGGACGACGTTCGGTCGAACCTGGAGAGTGTCCGGCCATGGCGGGACGTCGTCGTGGCGAGGGTCGACGACGTCCCGGTGAGGGTCGAGAACGTACATGTTCACAAGAATGCATCTTCTGGAGGGAGGGACGCGTTTCCGGTCAGGGTCGACGTCGTCCGGTCGATGATGGACGCTCTTTCGGTTCGAACGGACTCAAAACAAGTGTCGACGGACGCTCTTCGGCCTCACCCGAACGAGCGAATCGTTTCACCGCACGATTTTTCCCTTTGCTTCATGCGAGTTGAAGGCGCCCGGCTCCAATCCTCCTGAGCCATTTTCGTCGTCCTTCGAACCCGGAACTCGAACGACGGTTCTCAGAGCATGATCGATGGCTCGAAGGGTGTGCGCTCGTGAGCACAGAATTCAATGACTGCTGGGCGACGCCACTGTTCTTCGGCATAGGCGCGAAGGCGTGCAGGCAGATCGTCTCCCGTCTTGACGAGACGCTGCAGCATCATGGCCAGATCCGTGTCGGCGATGCACCAGGCGTCGAAGAGCGGACCTCCAGCCGGAGGGAGTAGACGCTCGGCCGCTGCCACCAGCTTGGCCGCGGCGCGCTTTCCCGCGTCCGAGAGCGGCGCGAAGGGCTTCAGCCGATCGTGCGCGTAAAAGACGTACTCCGCGGAGCGCTCCTCGCGGATGGCCATGAAGTCGCTTCGAAGCCATGCCATCACTTGGCGAGCGCGCGCCCTGTCGCGCACGTTCGCAGGCAGCACGCGCGCGTGGGCGGGAGCGGGGTACGCCTCCTCGAGGTACTCGTCGATCGCGCTCGACTCGGAGAGGGCGAAGTCGCCGTCCACGAGCACCGGCACGCGGGACGTGATTGACCGGGCCGCGAACGCCGGGTCCGCGTGCTCCCGCTTGTTCAGCGCCACGTCGCGCACCTCGAAGGGCAGGCCCTTCTCGCGCAGCGCGACGAACACCGAGAGCACGTAGGGGCTGGTCCAGGTCGAGTTGCCGTGGAGGACGAGGCTCATGACGCCGGAGCATACGCGGATTGCTGAGTCACCGGCTCCGGTGCTATCCGGAGTCGCGTGGTGGACCAGATTCGGCTGAACGGTACGCACCCGCACACGGATTCGTTGGCGCAGCACGCGCGCCTGGCGGTGGAAAAGGCACGCGCGGCACAGGCTCGGTGGATGCTCCTGCCCCTGAGGGAGCGGGTCGGGGCGCTCACGAACGCCGCGAAGCAGATGCTCCGGCACCGGGCCGACGCGATGACGCTCGCCCACCAGGAGATGGGGAAGGTCGCCGCCGAGGGGCTCTTCAACGAGGCGCTCGGGCCGCTCGACACGGTGAAGGGCTGGGCCTCGATCGTGGAGCGGGCGACGTCGCGCGAGGCGGTGAAGCTCAATCCCATCGGCTTCCCCCGCAAGAGCGCGTACGTCGACCTCGTCCCGCGCGGCGTCGTCGGGGTCATCGCGCCGTGGAACTACCCGGTCGCGGGGCTGTACCGCTCGACGATCCCGGCGCTCATGACGGGCAACGGCCTGGTGCTCAAGCCGTCGGAGCACACGCCGCGCACGAGCGCGTGGTTCGCCGACAGGCTCGCCGAGTCGCTGCCGGAGGGGCTGGTGCAGGTGCTGCAGGGAGACGGCCGCGCGGGGGCGGCGCTCGTCGACGGGGGAATCGACGCGTGCGTCTTCACGGGATCGCCCGAGGTGGGCAAGCTCGTTCGCGTGCGCTGCGCCGAGCGCGGCATCGCGAGCAGCGTCGAGATGGGCGGCAAGGACGCGGCCATCGTGCTCGCCGACTGCGATCTGGAGCGCACCGTCGCGGGCGTCACGCACTGGGCCCTGAGCAACGCGGGGCAGGCTTGCGGGGCCATCGAGGTCGCCTACGTCGACGAGCGCATCGCCGACCGCTTCGTCGAGCGGCTCCAGCGCGCGTGGACGCGGCTGATCGTCGGGCGGGACGTCGCGCCGCTCGCGAATCGCGAGCAGCTCGAGATCGTCGCGGCCCAGGTCGACGACGCGCGCGCCAAGGGCGCCATCGTGGTGTGCGGCGGGCGCGTGGGGGACGCGCCGCTCGCGTACGAGCCGACGGTGCTCGATCGCTGCGATGACCGCATGAAGGTCGTGCGCGACGAGACCTTCGGACCGGTGCTCGCCATCGTCCGCGTCTCGGGCGTCGCCGACGCGGTGCGCCGCATCAACGACGCGCGCTACGGGCTGGGCGCATCCGTGTGGACGCGCGACGTCGCTCGCGCCGAGCGGATCGCAGAGAAGCTCGAGGTCGGCGTGGTGAACGTGAACAACCACGCGCTCTCGGGCGCCATTCCGGCGCTGCCCTGGAGCGGCACGCGCGACACGGGGTTCGGCATCGCCAACAGCGCCCACGCCCTCGCGACGTTCGTGCGGCCGCGGGCCGTCGTGGTCGATCGGGCGAAGTCGCCCGAGCTGTACTGGATGCCCTACGACGACGCATTGCTGCAGCTCGGGGAGATCCTCGCCGACGCGCAGCTGATGCGGCTCGAGCGAGCGTGGAAGATCCCGCTCCTCATCCGGCAGCGTCTGCGCGCGGTGCGCCGTTTCTTCAGCTGATTCGCGCCGAGATGCGCTCGGCAGCGCGCGTCGCCATCGCCATGATGGTGAGCTGCGGATTGACGCCGATGGGGCCGCGTACGGCGCTGCCGTCCACGACGAAGAGCCCGGGGACGTCGTGCGACGCGTGGTCGGTGTCGACGACGCTCTTCTTGGGATCGCGCCCCATGCGGCACGTGCCGAGCGGGTGGTAGCTCGCCCACACGAAGTCGGCGGGGCCGAGGCTCTCCTTTCGGAACGCGTCGAGCCCTCGCTTGCCGTCGACCGGCGCGTGGCCGACGACGAAGGGATAGAGACGCCTGGCACCTGCGGCGAGCGCCATCTCGCTGCTGCGGATCATCGCTTCGTGCATGCGGCGCACGTCCTCGGGGTGCAGGTTGTACGTGATCGCCGGCAGCCCGCTGACGTCGCGCCACACGCGGCCGTTCGCCCGCTCGTCACGTACGAGGAGCCCGAAGCAGGCGAGATGGTCGATGCGATCGACCGCCTCCATGAGGCGCTGGCCCGAGAAGGGGAAGATGACGCCCGACACGTTGTAGTCGGGCTGCGCCGCGAGGATGAGGATCCCGTCGCGCAGGAACTGGTCGGTCCCGTAGCCCTGGGGCACGTGGGATGCGCCGCGGATCGGCTCGTCGGCTGCCGCCGCGTAGCCGGTGCTCGGATGCAGGCTCAGGTTGCGCCCCACCTGTCCGCTCGAATTGGCGATGCCCTGTGCGAGGAGCAGCAGCGGCGTCGGAAGCGAACCGCCGGCGAGGATCACGGCCTTCGCGCGGACCTGCACGCGTCTGCCCAGCGGAGAGACCGCCTCGACCCCGGTGGCGCGCCCGTTCTCGACGAGGATGCGATCGACCCGCGCTCCCGTGAGGAGCATCGCGCCGCGCCCGAGCGCGGCCGGTACGTACGACAGGTTCGTGCCGCGGCGCGCGTCGGTCCTGCAGCCGAAGTCGCAGAATCCCTTCCCGTCGCAGCCGGGCGCGTTGCGCGGGATCGCGAAGTGCTTCCAGCCCAGCGCGTCGCACCCCCGCGCGACGAAATCGGCGATCGGCCCGATGACCGACCGCGGAGACGGCGCGACCTCGAGGAAGCGCTCGACGCGCGAGAAGTAGGGCTCCATCGACGCGGGCGAGAAGTCGTCACACCCGATCTCGTCGGCCCAGCGATCCAGCACCCACGAAGGAGGGCGGAAGCACGTGCCTCCATTGATGGCGGTCGATCCTCCGACGAGGCGCCCCATGAAGATGGGCATCGGCGAGTTGCCGAGCGTGAAGGCGCCTCGATAGAAGCGACTGTGGGCTTCCACGGAACGACCGTCGAACGCGTCGCGCCTGTGCAGCTCGCCTTCCTCGACGAAGACGACGGCGTGGCCGCGTTCGGCGAGCTCGCGTCCGACCACTCCTCCGCCCGCGCCCGTGCCCACGACGACCACGTCGCACTCGAGATCGCCGTCGTCGACGGTGTCGGCCCTGTGAACCTGCGCAAGCCACCGCGGCTGCTCGATGTCGCGCACGACGTTCAGCGAGCCGCCCATCGACGCGTAGACCTCGCGCCGGTCGAAGTGCACGAACTTGTAGAGGAGAGAAACGACCGCGAGCGGTGCCTTCAGGACCGGATCGCGCTGCCACCGGAGCAAGAGCTCCTCCTGCTTCGCCGCACCCAGCGCGGAGAACGGCTTGCCCGCGTACGCGATCGCTGCGGCGTCCATCGCCCGGAACGTCGCGCCGAAGCCCGGCACGAACATCGGGTGGAAGTCGCGAAGCACCTCCATGGCGCGCTCGAAGGTCGCCTCGTCGGCGGCCGGCACACGCCTCGAGCCCGGGATGATCGCCTCCGCCAGCGCCAGCCCGGCCCGGTATTCCGAAGGGCTCAGGGGGTCATCGCGCAGCGGAGCGACGGCGGCCATGTTGCCGGGCGCTTCTTATCACAGCCGCTCGGTATCGCATGGCCCTGTCCGAATACACCCACGCTGTCTGCAATTTTGCGCTGCCCGGGAGAAAAGCGACGGTCGTGGCCTCGTACGGGTCGAACGCCGGCTCGCGCGATCTAGAGTTACGCCGTCGGATGCGGGTTGCCGTCGTCGTCTCCCCCTGGGATCCGCACGCGCCGGACGCGGACACGTGGTCGGACGCGGTCGCTTGGCTCGGCGCGTCGCTGGCCAAGATGGGATTCCGTGTCGCCGTCGTCGACGGCGGAGAGGACTTGCAGACGGACCTCGCGCAGGCGCTCGAGGGGCTCTCGCAAGACGACTCGCTGTTCGTCCACGTGAGCGGGCGCCTCGCACGGCGCGGCGTGCTGCGAGGGGCGGACGGGCAGTGGCTGCCGCTGCGCGCCGTGGGCGAGGCCCTCGCGTCCCTCTCGGTCGCCGACATCTCGGTGTTCGCCGAGCTGGCGCACGAGGACGACGCGGACGATGCGCTCGTCGCGGCGGATCACGTGGCGTCGATCGTGTCTGCGATCGGCGCGCGCGAAAAGGGCTACGGCATGGTCGCCGCGGTGCGCTCGGCGGCGGCACCGGTCGAGGGAGTTCCCTTCACGAAGCTCTTCTTCGACGTCGCGGCAGCCGGGGGACGCGAGGAGGCGCTGCTCTCCACGGTGTACGGCCGGGTCACGGCGATGCCGGATAGCGCCGCGACGGCGCAGAGCTTCACGCTCGTCCGGGGACGCGCCGAGCTCGAGCTCGCGGCGCCGCCTCCGCCGCCGGCCGAGCTGAACGCGCTGATCGACGCGGCGACCGATGCGAAAGAGTGGGATCGCGTCGTGGCCCTGCGACGCCAGCGCCTGGTGTCGCACGCCTCGCCGCGCGCGAAGGGCAAGGAGCTCGTCGCGATCGCGCGCCTGTTCCAGCAGGAGCTCGGGGACGCCGAGCGCGCTGTCGCCGCGCTGGAGGAGGCGCGCGCCCTCGAGCCGCGACGCGCTCCGGTGCTCCACGCGCTGCGCCGGGGTTACGAGATCCTCGGCCGATGGGCGAGCGCCATCGAGGTGACCGGTGCGCTCGCCGAGCTCGCGCCGATGCCCTTCGATCGCGCGGCGCTGCGGTACGCGCAGGCGCGCATGACGCTCGAGCATCTGCAGGACGAGGAACGCGCCGTGGCGTGGCTCGAGCAGGCGGTCGAAGACGACCCGACACACGGCGAGGCGCGAGCGCTCCTCACGCAGCTTCGCTCCTCGCTCACCCCGCCGGAGCCGATGCCGGTGCCGGAAGAACCGGAGGTCGAGCTGGTCGTGCAGCCCGCCCCGACGATCGGCGAGACACCCACCGACGAGATGGATCCGGCGACGCACCGCATCGCGTTCGCCGAGCGGCTCTCTGCCGGTCGGATGGACGCGGCGTTCCTGTCGGCGCTCGCGCTGGAGGAGCTCGGCGCGCTGGACGCGCAGCACGCGACCATCGTCGGCCAGCATCGATCGGTCGCTCCCTTGCGCGCCCGGGGGACGCTGGACGCCACGGGCTGGTCGCAGCTCGTGCCGTACGGGATGGACGAGGTGCTCACGGAGCTCTTCGGTGCGGTCGCGCGCGCCGGCGCGCTCGCACGCGTCGAGCAGCTCGTGGCCCGCGGCAGGCTCGTCGCGCTCGATCCCACCGCGCGGCTCGATGATGCGAGCACGGCGTCCGTGGTGCGCAGCTTCCAGTGGGCGGCTCGCGTGCTGGGTGTCCCGAGCCCCGACCTCTACGTGGTGCCCGAAGTACCGGGCGAGATTGCCGCGGTGCGCGCGCACGAACACTCGACGGCGGTCGGCCCCTCCATCGTCAGCGGGCGCTCGGCGAAGGACCTCGCGTTCCTCGCGGGCCGGCACCTCACGTACTACCGCCGTGAGCACCAGGTGCTCGTGTACTTCCCGACGCGCGAGGAGCTGACGCGCCTGTTGCTCGCGGCCGTGCAACTCACGAAGCCGGGCGTTCAGCCCACGGGCGAGGGCAGCCGCGCCGTCGCCGCGCTCGCGTCCCGCCTCCAGAGCCACATCAGCGATGCCGAGCTCGACGACCTGACGTTCGCCGTCCGGCAGCTCGAGGCGCGCGGCGGCAAGTTCAGCCTGAGCGCGTTCACGCGCAACGTGGAGCTCATGGCGGCGCGCGCGGGCCTGCTCCTGTGCGGCGATCTCGGGACGGCCATGGCCATCGTGTCGAACGAGTCGCGCGAGATCGCCGGGCTCTCTCTCGAGGCCAAGCGGCGCGACCTCGTCGGCTTCTGCGCCTCCGAGGAGCACGCTGGGCTTCGCTCACGCTTCGCGTTCGCGTCGCACGAGAGCGTGCGCCCGGCGCCTCCGCGGTCGGTGGCCTACTCGCCGTAGTCGTCGCGAGACGTGCGATCGGAGCCGGCGGGTGCCCCCAGCGCCCTGAGGGCGACGGTGACGACCACCGCGACGCCGAAATTCGCAAGAAGAGCCCAGAGCGCGGCGTAGCCGGGGATCGTCGTTCCACCCAGGTGCAGCGCATAGACGCTGCCTTTGAACCCGAGACTCGCCGCCATCCAAGTCCCCAGGGTCATGCCCGTGAACCAGCCGGCGAGCAGACCCCACCGGTGCAGCCATCGGGAATAGAGGCCGACCACGATGGCCGGGAACGTCTGGAGGATCCACACCCCTCCGAGGAGCTGGAGCTGGATCGCGTACTTCTGGGGAGCGAACACGATGAAGGCGAGCGCCCCGAACTTCACGACGAGCGAGGCCAGCTTCGCGACGGTCGCCTCCTCCTTCGGCTTGCAGTCCGGCCGCACGAACTCGCGGTAGATGTTGCGCGTGAAGAGGTTGGCCGCGGCGATGGACATGATCGCCGCCGGGACGAGCGCTCCGATGGCGATCGCCGCGAACGCGAAGCCGACGAACCAGGCTGGGAACGACGAGAGGAAGAGCGCAGGTACCGCGAAATTCGAGCCGTACTGCGCGAAACCGGCCTTGTACGCCTCCGACTTGTCCACGCCGGCGGCGATCGCCATGTACCCGAGTAGCGCGATGAGCCCGAGCAGGAACGAGTAGGCGGGGAGCATCGCCGTGTTGCGGCGGATGACGCCGCGGCCGCTCGAGCTGAGCACCCCCGTCATCGAGTGCGGGTAGAGGAAGAGCGCGAGAGCCGAGCCGAGCGCCAGCGTCGCGTACGCGGTGCCCTGGTGCGGCGCGAGGATCAGCTTCTGGGCCGGCACTGCGTCGAAGATCCGCCCGTAGCCCCCGAGCTTCATCGGGATCACGATCACGGCCGCGATGACCGTCACGTAGATGATCGCGTCCTTCACGACCGCGATGAGCGCCGGCGCGCGCAGGCCGCTCTGGTACGTGTAGGCCGCGAGGATCACGAAGGCGATGACGAGCGGCAGGTCGCCCTCGATGCCCATCGCGCCGAGCACCACCTGGATGCCCACGAGCTGCAGCGCGATGTACGGCATCGTCGCGAGGATCCCGGTGACGGCCACCGCGAGCGCCAGCGCGCCGCTGTCGAACCGGCCGCGCACGAAGTCGGCTGCAGTGATGTACCCGTGCTTGTGCGACACGCTCCAGAGTCGCGGCATGACGACGAAGACGAACGGGTAGGTGATGACCGTGTACGGAAGCGCGAAGAACCCGAGCGCCCCCGCCCCGAAGACGAGCGCCGGCACCGCGACGAACGTGTACGCCGTGTAGAGATCGCCGCCGAGAAGGAACCAGGTGACGAGCGTGCCGAAGCGCCGCCCGCCCAGGCCCCACTCGTGCAGCTGATCGAGGTCCGCCCGCCGCCAGCGCGCCGCGACGAACCCCACCACCGTCACGAGCGCGAAAAGAAAGATGAAGACGGCGAGCGCCGACGCGTCCAGCCCCTTCATCGCTCTTTCTCGCGGGTCGCGAAGTACACGAGCGTTGTGATGCCCGCGCCGATGGCGATCCAGAGGAACTGGTACCAGTAGAAGTACGGGACGCCGGCGAGCCGCGGATCCACGGAATCGTAGAAAGGCACCCACAGCGTCCCCACGAAGGGGATCAAGAGGAGGAGGTGCCAGCGCCAGCGCGACATGCTGCGGGCGGAGCATACCCCGCGGGTGGTGACACGACGCGGCGCATGTACTAGGTTCGCGCGCCGATCATGGCGCAGGCACGCACAGCCACGCACCGCGGCGAAGGGGCTCAGGCGCGCATCGGCGGGGGCGCTCGCGTCCGCGGCCGAATCCACGGCGACGGCGACCTCCTCGTCGAGGGGCAGGTCGAGGGCGACGTGGCCATCCGAGGCGAGCTCACGGTCGCCGAGGGCGCGACGCTCACGAGCAAGGCCGTCGAAGCGCAGACGGTGACCATCGCCGGAGCCTTCGAGGGCGACGTGGCGGCGACCGGTCCGGTGCGCGTCGTGGGCGGCGCGCGCGTCCGCGGCAACCTGCGCGGGAGCACGGTCTCGATCGACGATGGGGCGCGCTATTCGGGCCGCCTCGAGTGCGAGTTCGAGCTGCCGGCGGAGCTGGGCGGCTCGGCGCGCGAGTCACGCGGGCGCGCTGCTGCACGGCGCTGAATCGGCAAGACGGAGGCACCATGGCGAGCACGGTCATCGGCGCGGGCATCACGGTGGAGGGCGAGATCACGACGGACGAGGACGTCGTGGTGTCGGGCACGGTGCGGGGCAAGCTGTCCGCCAAGGAAGCGGTAACCATCGAGCACGGCGCGACGGTCGAGGCGGACGTGACGGGCGGCTCGCTCGTCGTCGCCGGGTCCCTCACGGGCAACGTCGTCGCGAACGAGCGTGTGGACCTGCAGCAGGGAGCGCGCGTCATCGGCAACGTGAAGGCCGCGCGCGTGACGATCGCCGACGGGGCCCAGTTCAAGGGCAACGTCGACATGGACGTGTGACCCCATGGCGAACAACGCGTCGGTCATCGGGCGAACGACGAAGGTGCGCGGCCGCGTCACCGGCGCCGTGGACCTGCACGTCGAAGGATTCGTCGACGGTGAGATCGCCGTGAGCGGCGACGTCACCGTGGACGCGCACGGGCTCGTGGGCGCCAGCGTGCAGGGGCGGCGGCTCGTCGTCCGCGGCGCCGTGAAGGGCGACCTGCTTGGCGAAGAAGCGGTGGTGCTCGAGGATGGCGCTCGCGTGGTGGGCGACGTACGGGCGCCGCGCGTCGCCATCGCATCGGGCGCTCTCGTGAGGGGCTACGTGGAGACGGGCGAGGGCAACGGCGCCCCCTCTCGTGCATCGCGCGGCGAGGCGGCGCGTTCGGCTCCCCAGGTGCGGGCCGCGCCTCCGCCTCCGAAGGCCGCAGCCAAGCCGGCGGCTGCCGTGCACGTCGCTGGCGGTGGCGGCTCGAGCAACAACTCCGGCGGCCGCGCCGCTGCGAGGCGCCCGCCGCCTCCCGTCGTTCCCGCCCTCAAGAAGGCCAAGGGACAGATCGCCAAGAAGAAGGAGCGCTGAGCGTGGGCGGCGACGCGCGCGCCCGCCTGCTCGACCTTCTCCGCGACCGCGCGTTCGAGCGCAAGCGCGTGGTCCTCGCCTCCGGCAAGGAGAGCGACTTCTTCATCGACTGCAAGCGCGTGGTCCTCTCGGCCGAGGGTCACGCCCTCGTCGGCCAGGTGATGCTGGACGCACTGGCTGCTTTGAG
>DASVWO010000101.1:0-13226 GCA_036393165.1 Polyangiaceae bacterium
TGGGCCGGTCACGGATGCCGCCCACGGCCCCCTCGGCCACGGCGAGGTAGTAGCGGACCACCTCGAGCTTCGTCAGCTTCACGTCCCGCGCGAAGTACGGCTTGCTCGGGTTCGTGATCGCGACCTCGCGGCCGTCGACGACGAGGGTCTCCGCTGCCTCTTTCGTCGCCACCGCCGGAAGGCTACTAGAAGCGCGTGAGCGACACGAAGCAAGACGTGCTCGACATGCTGCGGGAGCTCGCCGAGCTGACGATGCTCGAGGAGGGCGATCCACAGTCCTTCCGCGTGCGCGCCTACGAGAGCGCCGCGCAGGCCATCGCCGCGCGGGCGACCGACCTCGGCCGGCTCACGGACAAGGAGCTGCAGAAGATCCAGGGCATCGGCAAGAGCACGGCGGCGAAGATCCGCGAGCTCATCGAGACGGGGCACGTCGAGAAGCTCGAGGGACTGCGCAAGAAGCACCCGGCCAGCGTGGTCGCCCTCCTCAAGATCCCGGGGCTCGGGCCCAAGACGGTGAAGAAGCTGCGGGCCGAGCTCGGCGTGCAATCGCTGGAGGACCTGCGCGCCGCCATCGCCGACAAGAAGCTCCGCGGGCTGGCGGGCCTGGGGGCGAAGGCCGAGGAGAAGCTGGCGCAGACCATCGCGCGCCTCGAGCAGCAGGGATCCATCGGCAGGACGCCCATCTCGGTGGCGTTGCCGCTCGCGGAGCGTATCGTCGCGCGCCTGCAGGAGGTGCCGGGCGTCACGCACGCGTCGTACTGCGGGTCGCTCCGGCGCTTCTCCGAAACCGTGGGCGACATCGACGTCATCGTCGCGTCCACCGCGCCGGCCGCCGTCATGGACGCGCTGGTCTCGATGAACGTGGTCGATCGCGTGCTCGGCCGCGGGGACACGAAGACGAGCATCGTCACGCGTCGCGGGACACAGGTGGACGTGCGGGTCGTGGAACACGCGGCCCTGGGGGCGGCGCGTCTCTACTTCACGGGTTCGAAGGGGCACAACATCAAGCTGCGCCAGCGGGCGCTCGCTCGCGAGTGGACGCTCAACGAGTACGCGCTCTCGGAGGTCGAGGGCGGACGCGTCGTCGCGCGCGAGACCGAGGAGCAGATCTACGAGGCGCTGGGGCTGCCGTGGATCCCGCCTGTCCTGCGCGAGGACTGCGGCGAGATCGAGGCGGCCGAGGCGGGGGCGCTGCCGAAGTCGATCGGGGCGATCGCCGGCGACTTCCACGTGCACACCACCGTGTCGGGCGACGGCCGCTCGCCCCTCGAGGAGGTGGTCGCGGCGGCGCGGGCGCGCGGCTATCGCGTCCTCGCGATCACCGACCACGCCGAGGGGACGCTCTCCGGAGTCGGTCGCGAGGCGCTCCTCGAGCAGCGGGCGCGCATCCGGGCGCTGCAGAAGGAGGTGGGTCCCTCGCTCGCGCTCCTCCACGGCATCGAGCTGAACATCGGCGCCAGCGGGGAGCTCGACTACGACCCGGAGTTCCGGGCCGCCTTCGACTGGTGCCTCGCCTCGGTGCACGACCACTTCGAGCTCGATCGCGCCGCGCAGACGCGGCGGGTCGTCACGGCCATGCAGGACCCTTCCGTGCGCATGATCGGGCACCTCTCGGCCCGCATGATCGGGGCACGCCCCGGCATCGACCTGGATCTCGACGCGATCGTCGCCGCGGCCGAGAAGACCGGCACGGCGCTCGAGATCAACGGAGGGTTGCCGCGGCTCGACATGTCCGTCGAGGCGCTCCGCCGCGCCCGCGAGTCGGGCGTCACCTTCGTCGTCACGAGCGATGCGCACGACGCGCGCGAGCTGGAGCGCGTGCACTACGCCGCACGCAACGCCGAGCGCGCGTGGGTGCCCGCCGATCGCGTGGCTAACGCGTGGCCGGGCGAGCGCCTGCTGTCGTGGGTGAAGAAGCCGAAGTCGTCGCACGCCTCCGCGTGACGCGGCGTGCACCCGCTCCGAGGGCCATCACGGCGCACAGCAAGCTCGCCCACGGCGCTGCGTCGCTCGCGTCGCCCGGCGGCGCGATGGTGCACCCTCCGGCGTTTCCGACGTTCGTCGAGTTGTCCCAGGGATTGCCGCCATCGTCGCTGGAGTCGACCCCGGCGTCGTCCCCGGTGCCCGTGGTTCCCGCTTCATCCACGCCGCCCTCGCCTGAGGGCACTCCCGCGTCTATCGGCGCGCCCTTCGCCACGACGACGAAGTGCACCTTGAGGAAGCCGTCGGCCGGCCCGCCGCCCTTCGGCGCGTCGGCGAACCATGTGACGCTCTCCTCGACGAGCCCGAACTCCACCTCGGTGTCGCCGATGGCGTTCCCGTCGAGCGCCACGTCGAAGCGCCCCACGCTCCCCGGCGGGACGTCGGCTGCCACCGTCGAGACACGCGTCGTCGACAGCCACGACTTGTCGGCGAAGGGCGACGGCTTGTCGCGCGGGATCGGCGCGAGCTTCGTCGTCCCCGCCTTCCAGGTCTGCGTCCCGGTGTTCGTGAGCTCGATGTAGCCCGTCGCCACGTCGCCCTCGTGGACCGTGAGCGCCGTCGGCGAGAGCGGGAAGCTCTGGTCCTTGAAGGCGCCACGGTAGTCCGGCGCGACGACCTGGATCTTCACCTCCAGATCGTTGTCCGGCGGACCGCCCTGCCCCGGGTCGCTGAACCAGGCCACGCCCTCCTGGACCACGCCGAAGAACTCGTCGAACGTCCCGGTCATCATCGGGGCAGCGAGGTCGAACGTGAACTTGTAGGTGCCGCCGGGCGGCACCGTGCCCGACACGGCGGCGAGGCGGTTCGGCGCGATCCACGTCTTGTCGGCGAAGACGCTCTTGCGGTCGCGCGGCTGCGTGGTGCCGATGCGCGTGTTCGAGTCCCACGTCTTCGTCCCGATGTTCTTCAGCTCGATGTAGGAGGGGATCACCTGCCCCTCGGTCATCGTCATCGTCGTCGACGCCAGCGGGAAGCTCTGACTGACGAACTGCGCGCCGTACGCGACGCTCGAGTTGCCGTAGGCGTTGAGCACCGCCTGCGCGTACGAGATGCGCGTCGACTGGTCGCAGGTGCCGCAGCCCTCGAAGTCGGTCTCGAAGGCGATCGTGGCGCTGCTGACGTCCGTCGACGCCTTGAGCGCCGCGAGGCCGTAGCCCGAGAAGTTCGTGAGCTCGTACCAGATGAAGTCGAGCTGCAGGTTGAGCGACCAGACGTTCTGCCCTTGCTGGTTCGCGTAGGCGACCGCGTTGTCGCCGGAGTCGGTGTCCCATCGCCCGCCGACCGACCACTGCGCGATGCCGCGCCCCGGCCCGCCCTGCTGCACCGCCGTCGGGTCCGTCCCGGACTCCTGATCGAGGTTGCCGACGATGCCGGCGGCCTGGAAGTTCTTGAGGCCCTTGCCGACGAAGTAGTCGTAACAAGCCTTGTCGTTCGTGAAGAGCTCCGGCTGGAGGAGCGATTCGTTCGTACCGGTCCTCTCGCCGGGCCCGGCGTCCCCGCATCCGAGGACGGAGGCGAAGGCGAGACCGACGGCGAGGAGCGACCAGCGGACGGAGGGAACGGGAAGCATTTGCCCGCCCCATCGCAACGGCTGTGCCTGCGGATCCGCGCGATTTCTTCGTGATTTCGCGTGGGTCCCTGGCGTACCACCCGCGTGCCTTCGCGAAGGCTGCGCGCGCCCTCGCGAGTCGTCTCCGAGACGTCAGCGCATCGCGTCCATCAGCTCGACGATCTTTCGCGTCGTGTTCAGATTGCGAACGGTCACCTGCTTGTAGATCGGCTTCGACGAGAGCTTCGCCATGCTCGTGCGCGTCAGGTCGCTCGTGTGCGCCGACCAGTAGAGGACCCCGGGGCGGTACCAGAGCTGCTCGATGTCCGGCTTGGGCGCGAGACCCTCGATGATCGACTCCGAGTCGATCTCGTGCCGCAGGAAGAGCACGTTGTACCGCATCTTCGGATCGGGGCGCTTCCAGGCGCGCGGCAGATCGGTCACGTGCTGCCTCATCTCGTCGTGGGTGCGCAGGACGACGCGCGCGTCGTAGCCGTGCGCCTTCGAGAGCGCGCGCTCGATGCGGGCCTCCAGGGCGCGCGCCTCGCACGGGCCGGTGCGAAAGAGCACGTTGCCGCTCGCGATGTACGTCTTGACCGACTCGAGGCCCATGCGCTCGAAGGTCTTCACGAGCGCGCTCATGGGGATCACGTTGCTGCCGCCGACGTTGATGCCGCGGAGCAGGGCGACGAAGGTGGGGCTCTTGCTGGGCATCCGGCGCGACCCATCCTACTCTGGCGCGCCGTGAAGACCCTGGTCATCACGGGTGCATCGAGCGGAATCGGCGAGGCGCTGGCCCTGGCGTACGCGGCGCGCGGCGACAACGTGGTGCTCGCGGCGCGCAGCAAGGAGTCGCTCGAGGGCGTCGCGGCCGCGTGCGAGCGTGCAGGCGGCAAGGCGCTCGTGGTGCCGACCGACGTGACGGTGCCCGATCAGTGCAAGGCGCTGGCGGACCGCGCCGTCGAGCGGTTCGGCGGCATCGACGTGCTCGTGAACAACGCCGGCATCTCGATGTGGGCGCGGCTCGAGAACGTGACCGATCTCTCGCTGTTCGACCGCATCATGCGCGTCAACTACCTCGGCAGCGTCTACTGCACGTACCACGCGCTGCCGCACGTGAAGAAGAGCAAGGGGCTGCTCGTCGCCATCTCGTCGCTCACGGGCAAGACGGGCGTGCCCACGCGCACCGGGTACGCCGCGAGCAAGCACGCGATGCAGGGGTTCTTCGACTCGCTCCGCATCGAGCTCCTCGGCACCGGCGTCGACGTGCTCGTGGCCTCGCCAGGGTTCGTCCGCACGCCCATCCGCGAGCGGGTGCTCGGGGGCGACGGCAAGCCGCTCGGCGAGAGCCCGCGCAAGGAGGACGGCGGCTCGACGATGTCGGTCGAGGAGTGCACGCGCATCCTGGTGCGGGCGATCGACCGTCGGGAGCGCGACGTGATCATGACGACCCAGGCCAGGCTGGGCATGTGGGTGAAGCTCGTGGCGCCCGGCGTGGTGGACCGCATCGCCCTCCGCGCGGTGCGCGAGCGAAATCGCCCGCAGTAGCCTCTCGCCTGCCGTGCGCTAGGATTGCGGCTTCTTGCGGGTCTCCGTCGTCGTCGCAGCCTTCGGAGTCGCCGTCCTGTCCATGGTCGGCTGCTCGAGCTCCGCTCCGGAGGCTCCCGCTTCGTCCTCCTTGTCGGGCGCCGATTCGGGCGAGACCGAGGATTCCGGGCGCATGGACGCCGCCTCCCCGTCGATGGATGCGGGAGGACCCGTGATGGACAGCCCGTCTTCCCCGATGGGCGACGCAGAAGCTGGCGCAGACAGCGGCACGGATGCCGCGGATGCAGGCAACGGCTGCTTCGACACCGACTACGGCGTCTATGGAACCTGCATGTCCACGACGTCGTGCGCGGCTCTCGGCGACAACACGTCGGTCTCCGGCTTCTGCCCCGGGCCCACCAGCGTGGAATGTTGCATCGACACGCCCGACGTCTCGGACAACCCGCCGGTGCCCATGGGCTGGGTGCTCATGCAGCAAGCGATGGTGACGACGGCCATGACCAACTGGGCCGTCATGATCCTGCACGATCCCGTGACCTACCCGATGTGGTCGACGACCATGCAGACGTTCGGCTCACAGCCCGTGATGGCGCGCGTGGAGTGGCACCCTCCCGACTTCCAGAACAACACCGTGCACCGCGGAGTGACGCTCTACGTGCCCGGTTGAGCGGAAGACTGGTCTTCCGGCCGGCGAACACGTTCTCGCGTGTGTCGAACACGGTGGTCGGTCCTGAGGTCCGGCGGTTGCTAGCAGAAGGGCCTCATGGCCCGCTGCGGTGAGGTCTACGTCGGCACGAGCGGGTGGTCGTACCCGCACTGGCGCGAGACGTTCTACCCGAAGCGCCTGGGATCCACGCATCACCTGGAGTTCCTCGCCTCGCGTCTGCCGACGGTCGAGGTCAACTGCACGTTCTACTCGCTGGTGAGACCGCCCATGGTCGAGGCGTGGCGTGCGAGCGTGCCCGAGGGCTTCGTCTTCGCCGTGAAGGCCAGCCGGTACATCACGCACATGACGAAGCTCGGCGGCGGGGTGGCGCCGGTCGCAAACTTCTTCGCGCAAGGGATCCTGCGCTTCGGGGCGTCCCTCGGCCCGATCCTCTGGCAGCTCCCGCCGATGCTCCCCTTCAGGGCCGACCGGGTGCGTGCGTTCCTCGAGCTGCTGCCCGCGGACGTCGCGGCCGCCGAGCGCCTCGCGCGCAGGCACGACCACAGGCTGAAGGGCCGCAGCGCCCTCACGGCCCCCGACGGACGCGAGGTCCGGCTGAGGCACGCGTTCGAGGTCCGTCACGAGAGCTGGCTCGCCCCCGAGGCGCTCCGCATCCTGCACGACCACGACGTCGCGCTCGTCGCCGCAGACACCGCCGGAAAGCACCCGGCCTCCATCGAGCGCACGGCGAGCTTCGCCTACGTCCGCCTCCACGGCTCGCAGGTGCTCTACGGGAGCCGCTACACCGACGCGGAGCTCGACGGCTGGGCGCGGCGCATCCGCCGCTGGACCTCCGCGGGATGCACCACGTACGTCTACTTCGACAACGACAACAAGGCGTACGCCCCCTGCGATGCCGAGCGCCTGCGCGCACGCCTCGAGGGACGTGCCCCGGCTCTCTGGGCCACCGCGACGAAGCGACACGTCGCGGACCGCGTCGATCGCTACGCCCGCGCCGGCTAGCCGGTCGCGCCGTACTCGACCACGGCGTTCTGCCGCTCGGCGGACGCCTCGGCCGCCTCGATGCTCACGCTGGACGGCGACCGGCGCAGCTCCTTCGCGTCCAGGCCGAACGCGCGCAGCAGCACGCGAGAAGGCGCGAGCCCCAGGTCGTCCTCCTCGAGGAACAGCCGCGAGAGCTCGGTGGCGTAGGCCCGTGCGAGCACGCGCGTCGGGATGCGGTCGAACGTCTCGGCGCGCCGGCGGCTCGCGATCGTCGAAGCGACGAGCGCCATGAACGTCGCGTGATACAGCGCCCGCAGTCGCATCCGCGCCTCAGGCGCGCGGCGTACGGCGTCGCGCAGGAAGTGCACGTTGAGCGGCACGTGGAACGACTCGTCGCGCGTGAGGATCGTCAGCATCTGCCGCACCGCCGGCTGCTTCGCGCGGCGCAGTGCGAGCCGGTAGGTCGTCGAGCCGATCGTCTCGAACATGAGGTTCACGAGCACGATCGACTCCATGCGCTCGGCCCGCCCGTAGAGGCGGTAGAACGTGCGCGTCGTCGGCCCCATCGGCCGCACCTCGCCGCCCAGCCACGCGAGGAACTCGGTGAGGAGCGACCGGTGCCACCCCTCTTCGTCCCCGTAGAGGCGCAGGCACTCGGCGAGCTCCGGATCGCGCGCTTCGACCTCTCCCGCCAGCTCGTGCGCCTGGCGCAGCCCCGACTCCTCCGCGCGGTACGCCGCGTTGAAGAAGGCGATGGCCGCCCGTTGCTCCTCGGCCGACGCGAACGCCGGAGGGCGCGAGAGGTCCAGGCGCTCTCCGTCCATGCGCTCGCGCCGACGGCGCAGCGTCGCGAGCCACCAGGATGTCGGCCGCGAGGTCATCCGCCGAATCTCGACTGGTTCTAGTTCACCGTCAATCCCGTGTTGTTCGCCGCGATGACGCGCCGCCCGTCGGGCAGCGTCGCCTCGCAGTCGACCCACACGGTCCCGGCCGAAGCCGGGGTGAACGTGAAGGACGTGCCGCCCACCCACGGTTCTTGCCCCGCGGCCTCCCAGGTGACGCGCGCGTTGCCCAGGTCCACCCCCGCCGGCGCCTGGAGCTTCACCGTGACCGGCTTGCCGGTGCTCCCGGTCGCCGGGACGACGATGGTCCCCTGCTTCGCGGTCCACGCCTGGCTGGCGGGCGGGGTCTGCGCGGCGACCGCCACGATGGCGGCGAAGCCCCACCCCTCGTTCACGGTGTCGGCCTCCGTGGCCGTGTTGAACTGGTGGCTGTAGCGGTCGTAGAACGCGTACGCCCCGGTCATCGCGCCGTCCGACGGGTACGTGACCTCCTCGAGCTCGCTGCCGTAGAGCGACAGGTACATGTAGCCGGTGACCGCGTTGCCGTAGTCGATCCCGGTCGGCGGAAGCCGGTGCCGGTCGTTCTCGAAGAACTGGCTCACGGCCTCGCGCGGCCGCTGCCAGCCGAGGCCCGAGACGTACGAGATGTTCACCGGGTTCGCGCCGCCCTCGTACCCGATGTTCGTGAGGATCGCCTCGAGGTACGTCGGCTTCGGGCTCACCTGGTACGCCACGGCGAGATCGAACGCCTGCGTCCCCGAGTAGTACCAGCCCGCCTGGTCGGTCACCTTCGTCGGCACCGGGAGGCTCGTACCGTACGCGCTCTGCGTGGCCCACGAGAGCTGGTCGTCGCCGACGCCGGTGATCTCGGTCTCACACTTCTGCAGGTACGTCGCGTCGAGCTGGCTCGCCTGCAGTCGCCCCGAACGCGCCGCGAAGGCGTAGGCGCGCGCGGCGCACCCGTACCCGCGCCACATGCCCCACCAGCCCCAGTGGTACTTCGACATGTCGGTGGGGTCCGGGTACCACTGCGTCAGCGCCTGCGAATACTGCGCGTCCCCCGTGGCGGCGAAGAGCGCGGCCGCCGCCCACGAGACCATGTCGTCGTGGAGGTACGCGTCGTCCTGGTAGATGAACTGGTAGGCGCCCTCCTGCCCGTTCTTCGAGAGTGCGGCCTGGAGGGCGGTCCAGCCCTTCTGCGCCACCTGCAGGTAGCGCGCGGCGTCCGCCGGGAACTGCTTCTTGAAGAGGGGCGACGACGCGATCTCGGCGAGCGCCGCCGTCGCCGCGGCGGATGCGTACGTGTTCTTCGGCCAGACGATCTGCGGGTCGCCGTGGCTCGGCAGCACGTCGTTCTCGTAGGCGCGATCGCGCGGGTACACGAGGTAGAAGAACAGGCCGTCGGCGTCCTGCATCTTCGCGGCGAAGTCGGCCTCCCACTTGGCCTCCTGCAGCACGTCGCTCTTGCCGTCGCCGCTTTCGGGCAGGCCCAGGTTGTCGAGCGCGCCGACGCCCGGGAAGTTGTCGGCGGCGAAGACGAGCGTGTGGATGAGGAACCCGCTGTCCATCAGGTACTTGCTGTAGTCGCCCGCGTCGTGGTGCCCTTCGGACTCGTCGAGCATCCCCGTGTCGACGAACGGATAGAGGGGCGTGTTCACGAAGTCGGTGAGCTCCGGCGCGGTCTGTCCCATGGGCACCTGGGCGTTGCTCGCGAGCAGCATCGTCGCGTTCGCGTAGGTGGAGCTCCCGTCGGGCAGCGAGACGGGGGCGACGTGGTCGGCGCCGTCGACGAAGCGCGTGAACGGGATCGACTTCGCCGTTCCGCAGCGCTGGTTGTACATGCCCTGCGCATAGGTGCGGGCGAAGGACATCGCGGGCCCGTCGGTGACGTAGAACGGGTACGACGCGCCCATGCCGGGCACCTGGAGCTGGTACTCGCCGGGCGTCTGGAAGCTCGAGAAGTCGGCGTCCAGCACGAGCTGGTACTGCGCCGGCATGAAGCTGAAGCCCGTGTCCGCGCGCGTCTTCAGCGTGCCCTGGTAGGCGCTCTTGCCCGTCGTCGCGTCGACGAGCGCGAAGGTCGTCGCGGGTGGCTTCGCCTCCCCCATGTCGCCGGCGTACCAGCCGACGAACGCGTGCTTCCGCAGCTTCGGGTCGTAGCCCGACTGGTTCACGTGAATCGCGGGGCTGAACCGCAGCGGGTCGACCATCGCCGTGTACGGCGTGGGCGCGGTCCACAGCTTCCCGCTCGTGTCGTCGACCGAGACGCTCGTCCCGTCGCCGATGGGAGACGAGAGCACGAGGTAGAGCCAGTTGCCGATGCGAAGGTCGTACTTCGCGAGCGGCGCGTAGACCGGGCGGCGCTTGAATCCGACCGACGTGACGGACACGGTCGAGGCGCCCGCGTGGACGACGAAGTTCGACGCCGCCGGCAGCGCGCTCGCCTGCCCGCTGGAGTCGACGAAGTTCCACTGCGTGATGGGCGCCGGGTCGGCGGCCTTCGTCGTCACGAGCCCCAGCTCGAGCAGCGTCGGCGTCAGGACGCGGAACGACGTGGCGCCGACCACGGGCAGATCGAGGTTCGGGTAGCCGGGAGGCAGCGTGACCGGACCCAGCGTCGGGGTCCCGCCGCCGTCGGGGCTCGCACCGTCGGAGCCGCCCTCCCCGCCTGCGCCTCCCTCACCCGCGTCGACGGATCCGTCCGCGCCGCTGCCGCCGTCGTCGGAGCCCGACGACGCGGGCGAGCTGGAGCTGCCGCAACCCGCGAACAGGCCGACCAAGGCCACCGCGCCGAGGACGCGAGGGAACACCGCTCCCAGTATACGACGGGGCCGCTACTTGCGACGACGGCGCGAAACGAGCGCGAGCAGGGCCCCGCCCACGCCGAACACCGCGCCAAAGTCGGTCGCCGCGGAGGCGAGGCCCGGCAGGCTGCAGCTGCAGCTCCCGCTGGATCCGGGGGGAGCCACGATGTCCGATCCCGCGTCGCCCCCGCTGCCGCCGTCCGGCCCGACCACGACTCCGGAGCTGCTGCCGCTCGAGCTGCTCGAGGCCGTCCCGCTGCTCGACCCGGAGCCGCTGCTGGATCCGCTGCTCGATCCGGAGCTCGAACCGCTGCTCGATCCCGAGCTGGATCCGCTGCTCGACCCCGAGCTGCTGCTCGAGCCCAACCCCATGAGCAGCGCCGCGTTCGGCGTCCCGACGCCCGTCGGCCCGTCCCACCCCGGACCGGCCTGGCACATGATGTCGGCGCACGTGCCGTTGTTGCCCGAGGTGACGTCGTTGAAGTCGGCGATGTGCTCGTAGGGGAACCCGAGGTCCGCCGAGATCGCCTCGGTCAGCCCGAGGCGGACGAACAGGGCGGCGACGAGCGGCGTCGCGGCGCTCGTGCCGACCACCGGCTGCCAGCCTCCGTGGCTGTCGTACTCGGCGATGCCGCCGCCCTGCCCGCCGTTGGTGAACTCCGCGGCCGCCGAGAGGTCGCACGTGGCGCGGTTCGCCGAGCAGCTCGCGAACTTGCTGGCGCCGAAGGCCGTCTGGAAGGCGGGCATCGGGTACTCGGTGCTGCAGCCGCTGCCGGTGGCGCCGCCCTGTTGACCGTCGTTCCACACGACTTCGGAGTAGCTGCCGTTGTTGTTCTGCAGCGTCGTCCCGCCGACGCCGATGAGGTCGGGCGCCGAGGCGGGCCAGCTTGGCGTGTTCGAGCCCAGGTCGTATCCCTGGTCGCCGCCGGCCGCGAGGACGAGGTGCCCCGGCGTCGTGAAGCCCGTCGGGTCGTTGCCGCCCTCGTTGCCGCCGAAGCTGATGCTGGTGGCCTGGGCGCCGAGCATGATGGCCACCTGCGCCGAGGAGAGCAGGTCCTGATCCGAGGGGCCGCCGCCCTGGGCAGCCGACATCTGCACGAGCAGGATGCTGCAGTCGGGGCAGGCGGCGCTGATCATGTCCATGTCGAGGCCCGTCTCGCCGTCGCCCTGAGCGTTGTCGCCCACGTTCTGGTTGATGCTGCCGCCACTCTCGTCGACCGACGCGAAGCACGGCGTGCCGCCGCTGGGAGTGGGCAGCCCGGTGCCGGTGCACTGCGGCAGGGCCGGGATGCCGAACGCCTGTCGGTACGTGTTCACGTCGTTGAGCGCGTTCGAGTCGGGCATGTCGACGAGGGCGACGATCTTGCCGCCGGCGCTGCTCGCCGCCGGGATCTTGTACGCCGCGAGCACGTCCGACGGCGTCATCGAGCCGGTGGGGGGCCCGCCCGCGAACGGATGCGCGAACTGCCCGCGCACGTAGGTGCTGGGATCGAATCCCGCGGGGAGCAGCCGCTGCGAGAAGCAGTAGAAGCGCGCCGAGTGGTCGCAGACGTCCTCGTAGTAGCGGCCCTGCCGGAAGTGCAGACCCTGGGGGAGGGCCGACCAGGGGTCGGCGGCTCGGGCCGGAGCGTCGGCGAGGAGGACGGCGGCGGCGGGGGCGAGAGCGAGGGCGAGGAGCAAACTGCAGGGGCGCTTCATGGAGGGCCCGTATGCTTACGACCGCCTCTCGGGGCCCGTCAATGTAGGACAGGGAGCGGATTGAGGCGCCTCAGTGCCTCCTCTCGCGCTCGGACGACGCGGGGGTCCTGGTCGCTCCGGGGGTCGAGCTGCTGGGCCAGATCGAGGAGCTCCACGCAGCGTCCCCAGTGTCCCTCGTCGCAGGCGCGAACGGCGCTCACGCGCAGGCGCTCCGGGCGCGGGTAGAAGGGCAGCTCCCGCAGCTCGATGCCGCTGCCGTCGAGGGCGCGCCGCAGCTCGCCGAGATCGGCCTCCCAGTCGTGAACCGGGATCACGACGCGCGGGCGCATCTCGAGCAGACACTGCGCCGCCTCGCCGGGGGACATCGTGGTGCGGCCATCCATGGCGACGATCGCGACGTCGACGCCGCGGAGCGCGCGCACCTCGGCCGTGCAATCCGTGTCGCCCGAGACGTACACGTGCGTCCCCGCCAGATCGAGCAGGTAGCCGATGCCCCGTCCGCGCGGGTGGTAGACGAGGCCCGGGGCGGGCCCTCGGGACACGTTGTACATGGGCACGGCCGTGACGCCGAAGGAGCCGAGGTCGCGCGTGTCCCCCTCGCGGAGCACCTCGTTCACGTGCATGCGCGCGTTCACCTCCGGCGGCCCGAAGATCGTGACGCCCTCTTCGAGGCGCGAGACCGCGACAGAGTCGAGATGGTCGGCGTGGGCGTGCGTGAGCAGGATGTAGCTGGCACGGGGCAGCGTGTCGTCGTCGAGCGCGGGACGGGCCTCGTCGGCGATCACGGCGCCGCCGTAGGTCGGGTCGACGTAGAACGCCTGCCCGTTCCAGCCGAGGACGAAGCCCGCGTGCTCGAGCGGGGAGATGCAGAGGTCCCCTTTCGCCGTGGGGAAGCGGAACGGCGCGCGCGCCGGGTCGCACGCTGCCGACGCGGGCGCGGTCGGACCGTGCATGCGGTCGACCACGTGCCGGGGCGGCTCCCCGGAGCACCCCAGGGTCGCGAGCGGGAGCGCGAGCAGAGCGGCTCTCCGCGCTCGTGCGAACACCAGGGCGATCCCGGCGAGGGTCGCGACGAAGACGGCGCACCCCAGGCCGAACGTGCGCGGCCTGTACCCGAACCGCACGGTCCACGAGCCGTCCGCCTGCGAGGC
>DASVWO010000102.1:0-7476 GCA_036393165.1 Polyangiaceae bacterium
GAAGGTCGACGAGCTGTCGCGATCGAACAACGACATGAAGAACCTCCTCAACAGCACCGACATCGCCACGCTCTTTCTCGACAGCGAGCTCCTCGTGCGGCGCTTCACGACGCAGACCACGAAGATCATCAAGCTGATCCCGGCCGACACGGGCCGGCCCATCACCGACATCGCGAGCGACCTCGACTACCCCGGGCTGGCCGACGACTCGCGCGAGGTGCTCCGCACGCTCGTCTTCAAGGACAGGGACGTCCCGGCGCGCGACGGGCGATGGTTCAACGTCCGCATCCTTCCGTATCGAACCCTCGAGAACGTGATCGACGGCGTCGTCATCACGTTCACCGAGGTGACGGCCGCCAAGACGCTGGAGACCACGCTGAGGGAGCAGGCGGGGCAGCTCAAGCACATGACCGAGTCGCTCCCGAACCTCGTGTGGACGTGCCGGCCCGACGGATCGTGCGAGTCGCTCAGCCAGCAGTGGCTCCAGCACACCGGCGTGCCCGAGGCGCGGCAGGTCGGCTGGGGATGGCTGGAGCAGGTGCACCGCGACGAGCGCGACGTCGTGCGGAGCATGTGGAAGAACGCGTCGCGCACAGGCCAGCAGTTCGAGAGCGAGTTCCGGATCCACGGCAAGGACGACTCTTACCGATGGTTCAAGACGATCGCGGTGCCGGTTCGCGATCCGCAGGGCAAGCTGCTCAAGTGGTACTGCACCTGCATCGACGTCGACGACTTGAAGCGCGCGGCGGAGGAGCGCTCCCGGGCGGCCGAGCGCATCGGCGGGATCCTCGAGGCGATCGACGACGCCTTCATCTCGCTCGACGAGGAGCTCCGGGTCACCTACTTCAACGCCGTCGCCGAGCGGCTATTCGCGCGCAAGCGCGCCGACGTGCTGGGGAAATCCCTCTTCGACGCGTTCCCCACGGCTGGAGCGCCCCTCGAGACGAAGCTCCGCGAAGCGATGCGTGCGCGGAGCGCCGCCTCCTTCGAGGGCGAGCTCACGCGCGGCGCCCGGTTCGCGCTGCGCGTCTTCCCCCACGCGGGCGGGGTCTCCATGTTCTGCCGCCCCGGTAGTACAATCGGGGCGTGAATTCCCGGGCGGGCGGCGAAGTCTTCCGCGTCCTCGAGAAGGCCGATGCGATGCTGGCTCGCGTTCGGCGGCTCACGGAGGGCAGCGGTCCGTCGCCGGAGCAATTCGCGCAGCAGGTCGCCCTCGAGGAGCTCCGCGCGCAGACCGACCTCCTCGCCGAAGCCTGCCGGCACCTCGAGCGCGAGGTGGCGAAGTACCGCGACCTCTACGACAGCGCGCCCGATGCCCTGGTGACGACCGACGCGCGCGGCGTCATCGTCGACGCGAATCGACCTGCGGCGATGCTCCTCGGCATGCCGCACAGGATGCTCCCGGGCAAGCTGCTCATCGGGTTCGTGGCGCGGCGCGACACGATCGTCTTCCGCGACGAGCTCCGCGCGATCCTGAGGGGCGAAGGGCAGGGCACCTTCGCGGTGCGCGTCCGGGCCCGGGGCGGCAGTCCGCGTGTCGCGCTCCTCTCCGTGCGCACCGTGCGCTCGACGTTGCGCGAGCTGCGCGGCGGGCGCGAACCGCCGGCCGCCTTGCACTGGACCCTCCGGCCCGACGCGAGCCGCCTGCTCGAACGGAAGACGGTCGACGACCTGCTCGCCGCCGCCGCCGACGAACTGGGGGCGCCGGTCACGATCGAGCGCGCGCAGAGGATGAAGGCGCTGCTCGAGCAGTTCTTGGGGCTCGCGAAGGACGGCCAGCCGGCGGAGGCCGTGAGCCTCCGCGAGGTGGTGGAGCTCGCCAGGGATCGCGCCCGGCCGGCGGCGCTCGCGCGCGGAGTCGTCCTGAGCCTCGAGCGAGTCGACGGGGACGTGCGCGCGTACGCCGTTGCCGGTCATCTCGTGTGGGCGCTCGATCGGCTCCTGGCGCTCGCCATCGAGGCGTCGACGACGCACGGGGCGGTCGGCATCGACCTGTCGACCGAGGAGGGCCACGCGACCGTGCGTGTGGAGGCCTCCGGGGCGCTCGCGCTGGGCGGCCGCAGCCTGACGCTGGCGGTCGCGACCGAGGCGGTCGAGCGCCACGGTGGGGTGCTCCGCGTGCCCGAGCTCGATCAGGGGCACTTCGTGTTCGAGCTGCGGCTGCCGCTCATCCCGTGCCGGGGGGGGGGGTAGCGGCGGATGCTATGACATCGTCGAGCGCCACCATGCTCGGGGGCTTGACGACGTGTCGATCGAACCCGGCCGCCGTGGCGCGCGCGCGGTCCTCGGGGCGTGCGTAGCCGGTCAGCGCGACGAGGTACGTGTGCTTCAGCGCGTCGTCGGCCCGGATCGCCCGGGCGACCTCGTATCCATCCATGCCCGGCAGCCCGATGTCGCACAGGATGATCTCGGGACGGAAGTCGTGCGCGAGCGCGATGGCCGCCGGTCCGTCGTAGGCGTCGCGGACATCGTGGCCGTCGAGCGCGAGCAGGTCCCGCAGGCTATCCGCGGCGTCGGCGCTGTCGTCGATCACGAGCACGCGTCTCCTGGGGACCTCCCGCTCGGCTTGCGGCGGGGCGGGTCTTGTGGCGCCCGGTGCGACGAGCGGCAGACGGATGGTCACCTCGGTTCCCTTCCCGGGACCCTCGCTGGTCACGTCGACCCTTCCGCCCTGGAGATCCACGAGGCCCTTGACCATCGCCAGCCCGAGGCCGAGGCCTCCCTGACTTCGTTCGAGGCTCTGCGGGGCTTGCACGAAGGGCTGGAACAGGCTCTCCCGAACCTCGTGGGCGATGCCGATGCCGCTGTCGCGAACGGTGAGCACGCCCACGCCGCCGTCGCGCTGGAGCCCGACGTCGACGCGCCCTCCCTTCGGCGTGAACTTGAGCGCGTTGTTGAGGACGTTGTCCAGCACCTGCATCATGCGCGTTCGGTCTGCCGAGACACAGAGGAGCTCCCGCGGAAGGCTCGCCGCGAGTGCGACGCCACGCGTGTCGAAGGCTGCGCGGTGGTCTTCGACCTCGCGCTGCAGGAGGTCGCCTAGGTCCACCCCCTCGTTCACCAGACGGATCTTGCCGTGCGCGATGCGGGTCACGTCGAGAAGGTCGTCGACGATGTGAACCAGGTGGCCGACTTGCCGCGAGACCATCGCCAGCGTGCGGCTTGCCTTGTCCCCCAGCTCGGACCGCTCGAGCAGGGCGAGGCCGCTGCGGATGGGCGCGAGCGGGTTTCGCAGCTCGTGCGAGAGCGCCGCGAGGAACTCGTCCTTGCGCTCGCTCTCCTCGGCCCGCTTGCGCATGGTGACGTCCTCGATGGCCACGAGGGCGCGCTGGCCGCCGAGGAAGACGGTTGTCGCCGTGAGGCGCACCTCGACGGGGCGCGGCGTCGCGAGGGTGGCCTCGAAGGTCTCGCCCGCGCCTTCTTCCGGACGCGCCGAGAGGACCTTCGCCAGGTAGGCGTTGAAGGCGACGCGCCGCGCCGGATCGAGGAGCGACCAGAACGGCCGCCCCTCGAGCTTGCGGCGGGGGAGCTCGAACATGCGACCGGCCCGCAGGTTGGCGTCTCGTATCATCCCGCCCGGGTCGAGCACGACGGAGGCGATCGGGGCGAAGTCGAAGAGCTCCGTGTAGCCCCTAAGAGCTGACTCCGCCTGTGCCCGCGCCGCGACGAGCTCCTCGTTCTGGATCTCGAGCTCGATCTGGTGCACCCGCAGCTCGTGGATGAGTGTGGCGGGGTCCTTCGCCGATCCGGCGTCCGCGGGGCGCTCTGCCGACCGCTGCTCGGCGCGCCTGCGCAGATCCGAATGCGGTTCGGCTCGGCGGCGGCTCATCGTCACAGCCCCGCGTCTGCGGGATGGCTTCGCGCAAGATGCACAGCGTCGATCCTATGGCCCGCGGATGATCCAGCAAGGTCGAAAGAGCAAGAGCAGGGTCGAAAGAGCAAGATCGAAAGCGCGGGAGACGGTCGAATGGCCCGGGCGCGCCGACCCGCTCGAGCTCGCCGGTCTCATCGAGCGCCTCGTCCACACGCCGGCCGGGCTGACTAGCGGGGCTACTCCTCGTCCGGTTCCTCCTGCCGACGCTTCTGCGGAAGCCGCATGCGCGAGGAGTCAGGCGACCGCGTCGACACCTGCTTCTCCAGGATCCGCCGGGCCGCGCATTTCCGGTGGCACATCTCGCCGGTCGGCAAGGGGAAGGGAGTGACCACTGGCTTTCCGCAGACGATGCATGTTGCCACGACGAGCCTCCGCACCTGCGGAATGGCTCACGCAAGCACGCGCTCTCCTCGAAGTGGCCTCACGCGGCGCCCTCGGGTGCCGCGGACTCGATGCATCCCCATCAGAACCGAGGCCGGGCTCGGCGGTCAAGACTGCACTCCCGGACGGGTCAACACCCTTCCACGGAGCATGGCGCGCTACTCGCATGACCCGGGCCTCGTGAACCACGACATCGTCGTGATCGGCGGCTCGGCCGGCGCGGTCGACGTGATGCTCGAGATGGTGAGCGAGCTTCCCCGGAACCTCGCCGCGTCGATCTTCGTCGTCGTTCACGTGCATCCGACGTCCCCGAGCAGCTTCCCCGAGCTGCTCTCCAGGCGCGGCCCCATTCCGGCGCATCACCCCATCCACGGGGAGAAGATCGCGCCGTCGCGCATCTACGTGGCTCCTCCGGACATGCAGCTCCTCGTTCGCAACGGGTACGTGGAGGTCATCCGCGGGCCGCGCGAGAACGGGCACCGTCCGGCCGTGGACGCGCTGTTCCGGACGGCCGCCGCGGCGTACGGACCGCGCGTCATCGGCGTGGTGCTCAGCGGGTATCTCGACTGCGGGACTGCCGGGATGATGTCGATCAAGGCGCGCGGCGGCATCGCCGTTGCCCAGTCGCCCGACAGCGCCATCGCCAGGGACATGCCGGAGCACGTGATCGAGCGCCTCCCGGTCGATCACGTCGTCGACCCACTCGAGTTGCCGGGGCTCCTCGCGAAGCTCGTGCCCACGCCGGCGCCCGAGCCGCTCGAGATCGCGTCCGCCGTCCGCCAGCTCGAGGGCGACCGACCGGGCGACGCGGCGGAGCTCGTGTGTCCGACGTGCCAGGGCGTCCTCACCGAGGCGCAGGCGGGCGCGGTGCAGCAGTTCCGATGCCACGTGGGCCACACGTTCAGCATGGAGAGCTTGCTGAAGGAGCAGAGCGAGGAGCTCGAGCGCGCTCTCTGGGCTGCGGTGCGCGCGCTCGAGGAGAGCGCGGCGATCAGCCGGCGCATGGGCGCGACCGCCGGGGGGCGCTTCGAGGAGAAGGCGCGCACGCAGCGCGACGAGGCCGAGATCATCCGGCACATCCTGCTCCACGGGGAGATGCTGACCCCGTCGGACGCGCCGAAGGCGGGCTGAACGACGAAGACGAAAAAAGACGAAGAGCGAGAAGGTCGAACCGGCGTTGCGGGCCTGTGCGAGCGGCCTATGGTGCCTCGTATGTGGCGCGATCCACGGCGCGTTCGAAGCGAAGCACGGATTGCCGCACAAGAGGCGGGGCGACCCGGGCGAGAGGGGCCACTTCCGCCCGACGAGGCGGAGCGTCTCGTGCACGAGCTCCGCGTCCACCAGGTGGAGCTCGAGATGCAGAACGAGGAGCTTCGCAACGCGAGGCACGAGATCGAGGCCGGCCTGCGGCGGTACCGGGAGCTCTTCGACTTCGCTCCCATGGCCTACGTCGTGGTGGACGCGGCGAGCGCGATCCTGGACTCGAACCTCGAGTTCGCGCGGATGATCGGAATGCCCCGTTCGATACTGCCCGGCTGGGCGCTCGCGAGCTTCGTCGAACCCGCGCTGCGCACGCCCCTTCGCGAGCTCCTCCGCGGAAGACTCGCCGGCGACCCAGAACCCGGGACTGCTACGCTCGAGGCCTCTCTGCACCGCAAGCTGGGCGAGCCGATCGCGGTGCGCCTCATCGCCTCGTCGTACTCCAGCGACTCCGGGACGGTGCTCGTCGCAATGCACGACCTCACGGCGATCAAGCGCGCCGAGTGCGCCCGCGAGGAGATCGAGCGCACCAACGCGTTCCTGGCGGCGCTCTCCCACGAGCTGCGCAATCCCCTCTTTCCCATTCACAACAGCCTCTCGATGCTCGACCGCGCCGAGCCGGGGAGCGAGGAGGCATCCCGCGCCCTCGCGACGATCCACAGGCAGGTGAGCCACCTGGGGCACATCGTCGACGACCTGCTCGACGTGTCGCGCGTCGCACGCGGCAAGATCGACCTGCGCCTGGAGCGGCTCGATCTCTCGGCCCTCGTGGCGCAGACGATGGACGACCATCGCGCCGAGTTACAGGAGAAGTCCGTCGCGCTCGAGGCTCGGTTCGACCGCGAGGCGCTCTGGGTCGCCGCCGACCGCACGCGCCTCGTGCAGGTGGTCGGCAATCTGCTCCTCAACGCCTCGAAGTTCACCTCCGCCGGCGGCCATGTCGAGGTCGGCCTGCACCGCGACGGCGGCGAGGCGGTCCTCTCGGTGCGCGACGACGGTGTCGGCATCCCCGACGAGGTGCGCGAACGGCTGTTTCTCCCGTTCACCCAGGCGCCGCAGACGCTCGATCGAACGCGCGGCGGCCTCGGGCTCGGGCTGGCCATGGTCAAGGGACTGGTCGAGCTCCATGGAGGCGCGGTCGGAGTGTGGAGCGACGGTCCCGACCGCGGCAGCGAGTTCACCGTCCGCCTGCCGCTGGTCGAGCCGCCCGCCGCTCGCGAGGTGGTGCCTGCGGTCGCCCAGGCTTCGCACCCCGAGTCGCGTCGCGTGCTCGTGATCGAAGACAACGTGGACGCCGCCGACTCGATGCGGGAGCTCCTCGAGTACGACGGGCACGACGCGCGCGTGGCATACGACGGCGTCACGGCAGTCGCCCTGGCCCACGAGTTCCACCCGGACGTCGTCTTGTGCGACATCGGCCTGCCCGGCATGGATGGCTACGCGGTCGCGCGCGCGATGCGGGCCGAGGCCGACCTCGCGGGCACCTACCTCGTCGCCCTGAGCGGCTACTCCCGCCCTGAGGATCGCCGGCTCTCTGCCGAAGCGGGATTCGACCGTCACATCGCGAAGCCCCCTTCGGACGAAGAGATCGGACGCATCCTCGCCGGCGGCCGTTAGCGCGTTGCCTCAGAGTGTCCCGGGATTCCCGGGACACCCCTGGATCTGCTATGAACAGCGCTCCGTAACCTCTCAGAATCGCCAGACTTCGAGCGGAGCGAAACCGCATCGAACGTTGCTGTTCATCCCGCGGGGGGTGTCCCAGGACACATGCCTGACTGGCCCGGACAGGGGGTCGGACCTGGGCGCGGACTGCAAGTACGCGGGATTCCACGATCGCGACCTCTGGCACCCGCGTTGCTGAAGGCAGGGCGCAGACAGAACAGATCATGGCCTCGCGTGAGAGCTCCCCGCGAGGTCGCAGGATGAAGGGTTGCCATTTCGGGCACGAGTGGGCGGCAACG
>DASVWO010000103.1:0-65131 GCA_036393165.1 Polyangiaceae bacterium
GAGCTCACCGCGGTTGGCCTTCGAGAGGTACCGCTTCATGTCCTCGGGCAAGGTCATGGCGCTCATGGCCATGTCGCGGATGGCTTCCATCGCCATCTGCGCGAAGTCGCGGTTCCCGAGGACGAACTCCCGGAGGTACGGCTGGATGATCGACACCGGCTCGAGCTCGGGATCGAGGAGCGTGCAGCATCCGTAGAGGAGAAGGATGGTCCTCTCGAGGAGCACCCAGTCCTTCGGGATGTGGAACGCGCCCGAGAGCTCGCGCAGACCGATGTTCATCTTGCGCAGATCGAGGAGGTTCTCGAACCCCCTCGCCGGGTCCACCTTGATGTCCTTCAGGTTGAAGCTGTCGAGGCGCACCTCTTCCTGGAATCGCCGGTGGAAGTACTCGATGATCTTCTCGCTCACGCCCTCGTCGGTCGTGCGGGAGATGAAGCCCATCTTGCGCATCGATCGCACGAGGCGGTCGGTGTCCCTGCGCAGCACGCCCTCGAGGAACTCGGGGATCCCCTCGCGCATCTGGGGACTGAGCTCGGCGACCGCGCCGAAGTCGAGCAGCACCACGGATCCGTCCTTCTGGACCAGCACGTTCCCCGGGTGCGGATCGGCGTGGTACACGCCGTCGACGAAGATCATCTGGCAGTAGAGGCGCACCAGGCGCGTCGCCACGTCCCGCCGGTCGACGCCGAGCGCCTTCATCGCTCCCATGTCGCTCACCTTCACGCCCTCGACGAAGGTCGTGGTGAGCACGCGCTGCGTGCAGAGCTCGCGCACCGGCTTCGGGAAGACCACGTGCGGGTCCGCCGTGAAGTTCTTCGCGATGCGCTCGATGTTGCGCGCCTCGAGCGCGAAGTCGAGCTCCTGCGAGAGCAGCTCCTTGATCTGGTGGTAGTACGCGTCCAGCCCCTGCACCGGGACGAACCACTGCACGATCGCCATGATGCGGCGGATGGTGCGCAGGTCGAGCCGCACGATGCGGTCGATGTCGCGGTGCTGCACCTTCACCGCGACGCGCCGGCCGTCGACGAGACGCGCCGCGTGTACCTGGCCGAGCGAGGCGCTCGCCATGGGCTCTGCGTCGAGCGACGAGAACCGGGACATCGCGTCCCCGAGCTCGCGCTTCAGGCGCTCCTCGATCTCGCCGAAGGGCCGGGGAGGCACCTGGTCCTGCAGTCCCTCGAGCTCGGCGCGGAACTCGGCCGGCAGGAAGTTCGCCATGATGGAGAGCAGCTGCCCCACCTTGATGAAGAGCCCCTGGAGGCGGAGGATCGTCGCGTAGACGCGCCGCGAGTTGCGCGTGTGGACCTCGCCGACGTTCGCGTCGCGCCACGCGCGGCCGAAGAGGCGGGCCCGGAAGCCTAGCCAGAGATAGCTGGCGATGACGAGGAACGTCGTCGTGTACGCGCGCAGGAAGCGCCACCCGCTCACCGAGGCGGCGCGGTGCACCGTCGGCGGGTGCGCGCGGGGGGCGAGGGCGACCGTGCTCATTCGGCCACGTCGAACTCGGCGCGACCCACGAGCTGCCGATCCTCGGTCTCGACGTCCACCGTCCAGGGGCCGACGAGGTCCTTGGGCAGGTCGCCCTCGGTGAGCGACGAGCGCAGGCGCACGACGCCCTTGGGGCCTGCGATGCGCGAGGTCTCCTCGGTCGAGCGATGCACCTCGACCCCGCGGTGGCGCCAGACGTGGTGCAGGCGATCGCCCTTGCCGCCGGGGACGACGACGTCGGTCACGGCGACGAGCTCCTGGATGACCGACGGGTGGAGCTTCGTGACCTCCATGGCGAGCCGCCCGTCGGCGAGCTGCTTGGGGCCCACGGCCGCGGACGAGACGTACATCGGCACCGGCGGGATGCCGGCGCGCGCCTCGTACGCGAGGCCGACGCCCGCTCCCACCGAGAGCAGGAAGAGCGGCACGTAGATGCGCTTCGTGAAGGTGCGCCGGGTGACGTGCAGCGTCCAGAAGCTCACGACCGCGATGGCCGCGGCGGCGAGCAGCGTCCAGAGCGTCCTCGTGTCGGGCAGGAGCGCCGGGATGACCAGGTTGAGGCACGCGAAGAGGGCGATGCCGTGGAAGAGGGACGCGAGCGCCCTCCAGCGCATGAGCACGCGGTCGAACACGATGTCGAGCGTCGACACGAGCGCGCACGCGCCGAGCAGCAGGACGAACCAGGCGTTCGCCGCGTCGAAGGTCGTCGACTTCCAGTAGAAGGGGAGCAGGAAGAAGAGCATCCCCTGGTAGAGGTTCTTAAGCGCATACGTCATCACGTAGAAGCGCATGCGCGTGCGCGCGTCGCTCGCCTCGAAGGCGCGCAGCTCGCCGCCCGAGCCGAAGAGACGGTAGAGCAGCACGACGAGGAGCCAGGCGAGCCCGAGCGTGACCGCGAGCCACCGCGCGTGGGAGAACCCCTTGTGGGCGAAGAAGACGACGCCCGTACCGATCGCCAGCGCGTAGGCCGAGTGCAGCCACCAGAGCTTGCGGCCGTGCTCGCGCAGGAAGCGCCTCGCGCGGGTCGTCAGGCGCATCGGGGGCGCCGTGCCCAGGTCGAGGCTGGGGGCGCGTTCGCGCGCGCCCATCTTCACGTTGGAGGGGATCTGCGAGGCCAGGATGCGCTCCAGGGGGTGCATGGAGTGTAACTCGCGGGTACTGTCTCGCCCCGTGAAACGAGCCACGTCCCTCGCGCTGTTCCTCGTCGTCGTCGGCTGCGGAGGAGAGAACCAGGCGCCGCTTCCGCCGCCGCCGGTCGCTCCGCCGCCCGTGGCGAGCGCCCCATCGCTCGCGCCCGCCTTCGTTCCGCCGCTCCCATATCCGGATGCGCGCCGTGACGACACGGTCGTGGATGACCTGCACGGCGTGAAGGTGCCGGACCCGTATCGCTGGCTCGAGGACGCCAGCAAGGACGACGTGAAGCAGTGGGTCGGCGCCGAGGATGCGCTGACGCGCGACTACCTCGCGAAGCTCCCCGGGCGGGACGCGCTGGCGGCGCGGATGAAGGAGCTCTTCTACGTCGAGCGTGTCGGCATTCCCACGCAGCGCGGCACGCGCCTCTTCTACCCGCGTCGCGACGCCGGCAAGGAGAAGTACATCGTCTACTGGCGCGAGGGCGCCAAGGGACCCGAGAAGGTGCTCCTGGATCCGACGACCTGGTCGAACGACGGGAGTCTGTCGCTCGGCGAGTGGGAGCCCACGCACGACGGCAAGCGCGTCGCGTACACCGTGAAGCAGAACAACGCGGACGAGGCCACGCTCTACGTCCTCGACGTCGCGACGGGCAAGAAGAGCTCCGTCGACGTCATCCCGGGCACCGGCTTCTCGTCGATCTCGTGGACCCCCGCCGGCGACGGCTTCTACTACGAGCACCTGCCTCCGCCGGCGACGCCGCCCGATCCGGACCGGATGAAGCACATGGACATGCGCTTCCACAAGCTGGGCGCCGATCCGTCGAAGGACCCCGTGGTGCACGCCGAGACGGGGGACGCCAAGACGTTCCTCGGCGGCAGCCTCTCGATGGACGGGCGCTGGCTCATCGCGACCATCGAGCACGGCTGGACGAGCAACGACGTCTACGTGCAGGATCTGCACGCGAAGAGCCCGACCTGGCAGACGCTCGTGGAGAGCAAGACGGCGCGCTACGACGTGTCGGTCGACCGCGGTCGCCTCTTCGTGCACACGAACGAAGGAGCGCCGCACTACCGGATGTTCCGCGTCGATCCCGCGCACATGGATCGCGCGTCGTGGCAGGAGATCATCGCCGAGCGGCCCGACGCCACGATGCAGGGCGCCGCCGTGGTCGGGCACAGCCTGCTCGTCGACTACCTGAAGGACGTCGTCGACTACCCCGAGATGCACGACGAGGACGGCAAGCTCGTGCGCGCCATCCCGCTGCCGGGGCTCGGCTCGATGGCGGGGCCGAGCGGCGATCCGGACAGCGACACGATCTACTTCTCGTTCCAGACCTTCACGTATCCGAGCGAGATCTTCGAGGAGAGCGTCAAGACCGGCAAGCGGAGCACCTGGCACAAGCTGTCGATCCCGGTCGACCCGAGCAAGTACACGGTCGACCAGCTCTTCGGGACGAGCAAGGACGGCACGCGGGTGCCCTTCTTCGTCGTCCACGCCAAGGACATGCCCAAGGACGGGAGCACGCCGACCATCCTCACGGGCTACGGCGGCTTCGAGATCGCGGAGACCCCCTACTTCGCGTCATCCATCTACCCGTGGCTCGAGCACGGCGGCGCCTGGGTCGAGTCCAACCTGCGCGGCGGCAGCGAGTACGGCGAGGAGTGGCACCGCCACGGGATGCTCCACGAGAAGCAGCACGTGTTCGACGACTTCTTCGCCGTGGCCGAGGAGCTGAGCAAGCAAGGCATAGCCAGCGCGAACAAGCTGGCCATCTACGGGGGGTCCAACGGGGGCCTGCTCGTCGGCGCGGCCGTCACGGAGCGTCCGGACCTCTTCGGCGCCGTGCTGTGCGAGGTGCCGCTTCTCGACATGGTCCGGTACCCGCTCTACGGCATCGGCAAGGCGTGGATCCCGGAGTACGGAAGCCCCGAAGATCCCGACGACCTCAAGGCGCTCTTCGCGTACTCGCCGTACCACCACGTGACCAAGGGCACGAAGTATCCCCCGACGCTGATCCTCAGCGCCGACGCCGACGACCGGGTCGATCCGATGCACGCGCGCAAGTTCGCCGCCGAGATGCAGTGGGCATCGACGGGAGGACCGGTGCTCCTGCGCGTCGAGAAGCACTCCGGCCACGGCGGCGCCGACATGGTGAAGGCGGCGGTCGACAAGATCGCCGACGAGTACGCGTTCGCGCTCGCGGAGCTCGGCAAGCCGGCGACGAACTAGCCCTTGCTCTGCAGGTACTTCTCGAGGCCCTTCACGGTCTCGACGAGGTTCGGCTGGATCTTGCCCACGAGGAACTCCTCGACCACCTTGCCGACCTTGCCGGCGAGGAAGCCGGGCACGCCCTTGATCTTCTTCGCGTCGATCTCGAGCTTCCCGCGGATCTGCAGGATCGTCGTGTTCGGACCGTCCTCGATGAACTCGTTGCGTCCGCTGCACTGCACCGCCTCGGTGAAGGCGTGCGTCTCGATGCGCCACTCGCACGCCCACTGCTCGCCGAACCACGTCGCGTAGTCGGTCCACGAGAGCATCGATTCGCTGAGCACCGCACGCGCGGCCGCCGGGATCTCGCCGCCGCCGTGCCACACGTTCACGAGGTCGGTTCGCGGTCCGTCGTCCTTGCGCGACTTGACCTCGATCTTGCGCACGTTGGGGAGGTACGGGAGCAGCTTGACGATGTCGTCGCGGTACGCGGCGAAGACGACGTCACGAGGGAAGGGGATGCGGGCGTCACTGCGGAGCTCCATGAGGCGCGCGAGAGTAGCGAGCCCCGCCCGGCCGCGCTATCGCTCTCGCATCGCCATGAGCGTCCGCATCGTCTACTGCACGGCCTGAGGCTACGAGCGCCACGCGGTCAGGTTGGCCGCGGAGATCAAGAAGGCCAAGGGCATCGACGCGAAGCTCGAGAAGGGCTCCGGCGGCATCTTCGACGTGTACTCGGACGAGAAGCTCGTCTTCTCCAAGCACGAGGAGCACCGCTTCCCCGAGCCGGACGAGATCCTCGCGGAGCTCTAGTCTTCGTCCAGCTCTTCGCGGTCGAGGCGATCCAGGCCCTCGAACTCGTCCTCCAGCGAAGGCGGCTGGACGAGCGAAAGGGGACTGCGGGGCGAATCGCCCCGGGCGGAGCGCACGTCGTAAAGACCGGACTCGAAGCGGTCCCGCGGTTCCCGGGCGAGCACGCGCTCGAAGGGGGTGCGGTGACGACCGAACAACATGATGTCCCTTCCTGTAGCAAGGGCCGAACCAATGTCATTCCGGGCGTTGCACCCACGCGAAAATACGTCGCGCGTACCCGCACCTACCCATGTCGTACATTGGACAAGGCGTCCTCGCGCGAACACACCCGCGTGAGCATCCTGACGCTCAAGTCAGGGGCGAAGCGCGGATCGCAGCTTCGCGGCCATCTCTGCCGCTTCCGCGTCGCTCGCATACTTGTGGCGAGGCCAGAAGAACCCGCGCAGGCCGTCGCCCCGCTTGCGTGGAACGACGTGAACGTGCGCGTGGGGGACGCTCTGGCTCACACGGTTGTTCATGGCGACGAAGGTGCCGTCGGCGCCGAGCGCACGCTCGAGCGCGCCAGACACCTCGCGCGCGTGCCCGAAGAGCGCCGCCACCTGCGCCGGCGACAGGTCGGCGAACGTCTCGCGGTGCTCGCGCGGAACGACGAGCACGTGACCGGGGAAGAGCGGTCGTGTGTCCAGGAAGGCAACGCAGTCGGCGCTCTCCAGCACCTGGTGCGAGGCGGCGCGCCCCTCGACGATTGCGCAGAAGATGCAGCCTGACGCACCCAAGGCGGCGCGAGGGTAGTATGCGGCGCCGCATGCGGCGAGCGACGACGGTCCCCGCGCTCGCTCTCTCCGTCCTCCTCCTCGCGACCGGCACCGCGCGCGCGGGCGATCCGTTCGAGATCCAGGTCTACGACGGCACCGCCAACCCGCCCGGCGTGCCCGGCCTCGAGCTGCACCTCAACGACTGGGCCACGGGCAATCGCGACGCGACGCCGCCGGAGGCGCCGCTGCACGGCCAGTTCCACGCGACCCTCGAGCCCTCGCTCGGCCTCATGCCCTTCTGGGAGATCGGCGCGTACCTCCAGGGCGCCGTGCGGACCGACGACGGTGCCGTCGACTGGGCCGGCGTGAAGCTGCGATCCAAGTTCGTGACGCCCCCGACCTTCGACCCGCACTGGCGGCTCGGCGCGAACTTCGAGCTCTCGTATCTGCCCCCCACCTACGACCACGATCGCTGGGGGAGCGAGATCCGCCCGATCGTCGCGTGGTACGACCCCGACTGGCTCTTCGCGCTCAACCCGATCCTCGACCAGCCGCTGTCCGGATCGGACGCCTCGCAGGGCCCGTCGTTCCAGCCCGCGTTCAAGGCGTCGCGCACTGTGGGACCCGTCGCGCTCGGCATCGAGTACTACGCGACGCTCGGCCCCTTCACGGGCTTCCTCCCCTGGAGCCAGCAGCAGCAGCAGGTCTTCGAGTGCGTCGACGTCCTCTCGATCGAGCGCGTCGAGCTCAACGCGTGCGTCGGCGAGGGGCTCACCGCGGCGAGCGAGGGCGTCGTCGTCAAGACGATCCTGGGCTACTCCTTCGAGCCCGCGCCCGCGACGCCTGCGACACGTGCGGCATCCAACTGGAGACGACGGCCATGACCCTTCGCATCGGTGACCACGCCCCCGACTTCACCCTGCCCGCCGGTGACGGCAAGACCGTCTCGCTCTCGGAGCTCGAGGGCAAGGGCCCCATCGTGGTCTTCTTCTATCCGAAGGACGATTCCCCCGGCTGCACCATCGAGGCCTGCTCCTTCCGCGATCGCTTCGATGCCTTCGTCCAGGCGGGGGCGTCCGTCGTCGGCATCAGCTCGGACCCGCCCACGTCGCACGACGCCTTCGCCAAGAAGCACGGCCTGCCCATGACGCTCCTCAGCGACGTCGGCGGCAAGGTGCGCGCCGCCTGGGGCGTCAAGGCGACCCTAGGCCTCCTGCCAGGGCGCGCGACGTTCGTCCTCGACAAGGGCGGCATCGTCCGCCACGTCTTCGTCTCCCAGCTCCGCGCCGGCTCCCACGTGACCGAGTCACTGTCCGTCGTGAAGCAGCTCGCTCTGGGGTAACCTGTCCCGGAGGGCATGTCCGAAGCGAAGGACACTGCGGCGCGACGGATCGGTCGCTACGTGCTCTTTCAGGAGATCGCGCACGGTGGCATGGCCACCGTGCACGTCGGGCGCCTCCGCGGGCCCGCCGGCTTCTCGCGCACCGTGGCCATCAAGCGGCTGCACCCCCAGTTCGCGCGCGATCCCGAGTTCGTCGCCATGTTCCTCGACGAGGCGCGCCTCGCCGCGCGCGTGCAGCACCCCAACGTCGTCAGCGTCCTCGACGTGGTGGCGGCCGAGGGGGAGCTCTTCCTCGTCATGGACTACGTGCACGGCGAGTCCTTCGCGAAGCTGCACCGGGCGGCGCGCGAGTCGAACAAGCCGCCGCCCGCGCGCATCGTGACGGCCATCGCGAGCAACGTGCTCGACGGCCTGCACGCGGCGCACGAGGCGCGCAACGAGCGCGGCGATCCGCTCGGCATCGTCCACCGCGACGTCACCCCGCAGAACGTCATGGTCGGCGCCGACGGCGTCGCCCGCATGCTCGACTTCGGGATCGCCAAGGCGAGCCAGCACGCGCACGCGACGACGCGCGAGGGTCAGGTCAAGGGCAAGGTGAACTACATGGCGCCGGAGCAAGTGTCCGGCGAGCACGTCGACCGGCGCACCGACGTCTACGCGGCCTCCGTGTGGATGTGGGAGGCCCTCACGGGCAGGCGCTTCATGCCCATCGGCGAGTTCATCGCGACCGTGCAGCTCATCATGACGCGCGATCACCCCAAGCCGAGCGAGGTCAACCCCACGGTGCCGCCCGAGCTCGACGCCGTGCTCCTCAAGGGTCTCGCGCGCGATCCCAAGGACCGCTGGCAGACCGCGCACGAGATGGCCGAGGCGCTCGAGAAGGCGTACCCGGTGGGAAGCACGCGCGAGGTCGGTGAATGGGTGCGGTCCGTCGTGGGGGAGCAGCTCGCGCTGCGGGCCAGGTCGATCGCCGAGATCGAGAACATCGAGCTTCCCGCGGGCGGCGGATCGGATCGACCGCGCGCCGGATCGCATTCGTCCCTCTCGCACCTCGTCGGACAGATCCCCAAGGCGCCGCGCGTGCCAGACGCGACGCCGAACAGCGTGGAGGCCCCCGCCGGCGTGCCGAAGGCCACCGCCCGGACGCGGTACGCGATGGTTGCGGGTGGTGCCGTGCTCGTGACGTTGCTCGTCGTGTGGGGGGCGCTGTCGGCGTCGAGGCACGATGCGGCTCCCGCGGCGAGCGCGACGGCCTCGGCGACGGCTCCGGCGGATCCCTCCGCGCTCGCGCAGACCGCGCCGCCGGACAGCGCTTCGGCGGACCCCTCGGCAGCCGCGAGCGCGCCGGATCCGTTCGAGCCGCAGCCGCCACCGCAGCCGTCCCCGACCGCCGCCGCCCCCCCGCGACGATGGAGCGCCCCGAGGCGACCGAGCAAGAGCGGATGCAACCCGCCTTACACGATCGACGCCAACGGGGTGCGCGTTCCCAAGCGCCAGTGCTTCTGATCGCGTGATTTGCAGTACGATGGCGCGGATGGTCGCGCTGCGGGACCGGGGGCTGGCGCTCGTCGCGCTGCTGACGATCGCTTGCCCCTCCGTGGCCCGTGCCGCTGCGCCCGGCAAGACGCAGTGCTTCGACGCCTACGAGCAGGCGCAGCGCCTGCGCAAGGACTACAAGCTGCGCGGGGCCCACGCGCAGCTCCTCACGTGCGCGGCCGATTCGTGCCCGTCCTTCGTGCGCCAGGACTGCAGCAAGTGGCTCACGGAGGTCGAGGCGAGCATGCCGACGATCGTGGTGCTCGCCAAGCGCGCGGACGGCACCGCGATCGACGGCGCGACGGCCACGCTCGACGGGGCGCCGCTGGCAGGCTCGCTCGACGGCCGCGCCGTACCGGTGGACCCCGGGCCGCACGAGCTGCGGTGCGAGGCGAACGGCACGGTCGTGACGCAGCACATCGTGGTCGCCGAGGGGCAGAAGAACCAGCCCTTCAACGTCACGATCGAGGCGGCGCCTCCGACGCCCGCGCCAGCCCCGTCGCCCGCACCTGCCCCTTCACCCGCTCCCGCACCCGCTGCCGCTTCCGCGACGGCGCCGGCGCCGACGGCAGCGCCCGAAGAGCCGTCGCCTCCGCCCGCCGAGCAGCATGCCTTCAGTTTGCCCACGGCCACGTGGGTCCTCGGCGGGGTCGCCGCCGCCGGCCTCGTGTCCTTCGCCGTGTTCGGCATCATGGGCCACTCGGTGCAGTCGTGCGCCCCGACGTGCTCCCAGTCGCAGGTCGACGACCTCCGCCGCGACTACCTCATCGCCGACGTCTCCTGGATCACGGGCCTCGTCGCCGCGGGCGCCGCGCTCTACTTCGCGCTCACCGCACCGTCGACCCCGGCGCCCACGCAGGTCACCGCGATCCGCTGGTGACCGCGCCTCACCGGCACGAGTGGCCGGTGCAGAACAAGCCCGTGCAGCACTGCGACGTGCTGCTGCAGCGCTGGCCGGCCATCAGGCATCCGGCCTCGCCCGGCTCCGGACCCTCTTCGAACGCGTCGCCCGCGTCTCCCGCGTCGCGGATGCCCGAATCGCCACCCCCGCTGCTGCTCCCGCCGCCCTTGTTGCCGCCCATCAGCTCCTGGTCCGACGGCGCGATGAGCGAGCAGTGCACCAACCCCGCCGCGAGCAGGGCGGCGGCGATTGCACGTGGGAGCCCCTGAGCCACGGCCTCTCACTATAGCGCGCTCCTCGGGATACCATCGGCCTGGTGAGCGGGCGCACCTTCGCCATCGGCGACATCCACGGCGACCTCGAGGCCCTCGAGCGCGTCTTTTCGCGCTTCCCGAAGCTCGAGCCGACCGACACCGTCGTCTTCCTGGGCGACTACATCGACCGGGGCCCCAAGTCGGCGCAGGTCATCGAGTTCGTGCGCAACCTGCAGCGCGAGGGACCCCCGCGCGTCGTGGCGCTCAGGGGCAACCACGAGGACGCGTGGCTCCGGGTCATCGCCGTCGGGTGGCCCGAGTTCGTCATCCCCCCCGGCAACGGCGCCCTGGCGGCGATGCGCTCGTTCACCGGCGGCAAGGTGCCCGCGCCCGACGAGAAGCCCAGGGGCGGCGAGGAGAAGAAGCTCCTGACGGGCTCGTTCTTCCCGCCGGACGTCGTCGAGTGGATGAAGTCGCTCCCGTTCTTCTACGAGAACGAGCACGCGATCTTCGTGCACGCGGGGCTGCCGCGCGCCGGCGAGGAGTTCGTCCACCCGACCAAGGTGGACCAGCCCGCGTCGCTCCTCTGGCTGCGCGACGAGGACTTCTTCCGCAACTACCGCGGCAAGCTCGTCGTCTTCGGCCACACGGCGACGGCCTACCTGCCGCCGGAGCTCAGCACGTACACGCCGGAGGACCCGCTCGACATCTGGGCCGGCCCCTGCTGCGTCGGGCTCGACACCGGCTCCGGCAAGGGCGGGTTCCTCACGGCGATCGAGCTACCGAAGATGCACGTCTACGAGTCGCGCTGAGGGTCGTCGCCGCCGGCGCCTCCCGCCTGCGCGAACGAGCGTGGACCGCTGCCGTCCCACGCGAGGAACTCGGCCTTCGGTCCGCTCGCAGCGGGATGGATGACGAGGTGCGTGCGCGCGGCGCGGAAGGCGTGCGCCGCCTGATCGGGATCCGCGGGCGGCTCGGCCTCGTGCCACGAGCCCACGTTCACGTAGGTCGCCGCGCCCTCGGCCACGGGAAGCATCGCCGGCGAGTGCGTGTGGCCCATCACCACGAAGGCCGCCGGGAAGAGGCGCGCGAGGTGCCCGGCGCGCTCGGCCAGCGTCTCGTCGTTGTCGAGCTTCTCGCCGAACCACGCGCGCCGCCGCGACGCGAAGTACCGGAAGGCGAGGACCCACCCTCCCGCCAGCGCGCCGACCGCAGCCCACGTCTTCCACGAGTGCACCGGCGCGAAGAGGACGACGGCGGCGATCGCCGCCGTCGCGAGCAGCGCCACGGCGAGCCGGTCGAGCAGCACGCTCGCGAGGATCTTCTGGCCCGACCGCGTGACGGGAGGCACCTGCAGCGCCGCCAGCGCGCGCAGCTTCTCGATGCCCAGGCGCGTCTTCTCGGCGAGAAGCGCCATCCGCCGCTCGTGCTCCTCGCGCAGCGCCCGCGTGGCCTCCGAGAGGTGCGCGCGCCGCAGGCGGAAGAGCTCCACGACCGCCAGGAGGTAGCGAACGAAGAGGCGCACGAGGCCTCCGAATCCCATGCGCGCGCCGAGCATCACGTAGTCGACGAGCCCCATCTTGTCGTGGCCGTACTCCGGCACGCCTCGCGTGGGGCGGACCACCCAGCGCAGGAACACGTCCGAGAAGGTGCGTGCGATGCGGCGCGGATCGAGCGGCGAGAGAGGCGCGAGCCCGTTCTCGGTGGAGCACAGCGTGTCGTACTGGTGCCCGTGCTCGACGTAGGCGACGCCGCCGACGTAGTAGAACCAGGGCGCGAACTCGATGCGTGCGAGGTACGCGTCGGAGCCCCCGTTGACGCCGCCGCGCGACACGGCCGATTCGAGGAGCAGCGCGAGCATCTCCTCCTTCACGCCGTCCCAGTGGAACTCGACGTCGTGATTGCCGTGCACGATCGTGAGCGCGTGCCCGGCGGCGACGAAGTCGGCGAGCGCGTCGAAGACGATGCGATGGCGAGCGGCCACGGCGCGCAGCTTGACGCGCGCGTGGTCGGCGGCGTTGCCGAGCCCGTGCTCACGCTCCTCCTCGCTGGGCTCCGTGGCGAGCGCGCGCGCATTGTCGCCACGAGGCAGGATGGTCATGCCGATGAAGTCGATGAAGTCGCCAGCGATGACGAGGCGCCATCGCTTGCCCGCGGTCGGGGTGCGCCTGTAATGCGCCAGCAGGCTCGCCAGATCGGTGTCGACCTTCTCGGAGCGGCGGATCCCGTCCGGATCCAGATCGTTCAGATCATTGCCGAGGTGCACATCCGAGAGGATGAGGAGGCTCTCATCGAAGCCAGGCGAAGGATTACTGCTCACTTCCATAACTCTGCGATGCCGGAACCCCTCCAGCAAGCTCGGTACCGCTCGAGTCGAGGCGAAATGGCGGGGAAATGACGGGGGCTCCGGATCAGCCGAGATCCGCCCCGCGCCGCTCAGGCGGCCCCCAGGGGGTGGGGGAGCATGTGCGCCAGGCGAGGGGGCTCGAGACGCCCACGTGAGGGGGCCCCCGTCGCGGGCAATGCGCGAGCGCCTCATGCTGGAGGAGCTAGCGCGCCGGCCTGGCGGGGTAGCGCCTCATGATGGAGGAGCTAGTGCGCCGGCCTGGCGGGGTAGCGCCTCATGGACGAAGGCGCGCGCGCAGCATCGCGGAGGGCCGGCCGCACTGACGCGAGGGAGCCTGCGATCGTCCGCGAGTCCGGACGTCCTTCATCGCCAGCCGCAATTCCTACCCGTCGAACGCGTTTGCGACTCGAGCTCCTGCAGCAGACGACGCGCGCTGGAGCAACGACCGCCAGGGCCTCAGGGGCAGTGGAAGTCGCTGAGCTGGAACTTCGGGAGAGGGCTGGTGGCGCTCGGGAGGAGCCGGAACACGCAGGGACCCCCGACCGGGAGGACGCTCGGACTGGTCAGGTTGCCCGTGAAGTTGGCGCAGACCTGCGTCTCGGACTCGATGTGAAGGTCGAGCTGCGACGACGAGAACACGAGAGCCTGGCCCGGGTTCACTGTGTCTCCGTCGCCGGGGATCGAAGTCATGCCCCACTTCACCGTTCCCTCTCCGTGGGCGTCGATGGTGCCGCCGCCGGTTTCCGCGTAGGCGCCCGTCACGTCGGAGAGCGACGTCGGGTTGATCTTCAGGGTCTGGTCGCCGTACGTGACCGTCCCCCCTCCTCCGGCCGTGGGCATGAACGAGAGGTGGCCGACCGAGTTGCTGGCCTTGGTCGTGTCGCCCTCGGCCTGAGCGGTCAGACACGACATCAAGTACAGGTTGCTGGAGAACCCGGCATCGGGCGCGTAGAGCGGGCCGGTGTCGATGCCAGCGTCGGACGTGCCGATCGGCGGCGGCACGTGGGCGTCCGCCGTGCGGTTGACGTAGTCGTTGTAGTCCTGCTGGGGGTCCACGCAGGCGACGCTGACCAGCGACGTCAAGGCCAGGGCAAAAAGCGGCGAAACGAACATGGACCTCATGAGCAGACCCATGCTTTGATGCATACCATCGCTCGATGGGTCCCGCCTGATATGTCGACTTCGCGCCGATTCGTCACGGTCCTTCTCGCAGCAGGGTGCACCGTCGTCGTTCCGGGGCGCGCGCTGGCTTCGGGCTTCCTGACCGACCAGTTCGGGAGCGACCACGGGAGCGCCGCGCAGGGGAATGCGTACGCCGTCTACTTCAACCCGGCAGCGATGGCCGGGGCCCCGAGCACCGACATCACGATCGATGGCGTCTTCGCCGCACGCTCCGTCACGTTCAATCGCTCTGCACCGCTCTCCCCGGGGGGTGGGGGGAACGGAGCCGCGAACGCGAACAACGCGACGTACACGTCCGCCAACACCGGCCAGGCCACGCTCTTCAACGTGCTCGGCGCGCCCTTCATCGGCTCGGTCCTCGACTTCGGGGGGAGCAAGTTCCGTCTCGGCATCGCCAGCTACATCCCCTTCGGCGGCCAGGTGAGCTGGGACAAGCGCACGGAGTTCTCCAACTACCCGACGGCGCCGGGCGCCTACGACGGGCCCCAGCGCTGGGCGTCCATCGGCGCGCAGACCTCATCCATCTACGGAACCGTGGCGGCCGCCTACCGCATCGAGCCGCTCCATCTCGGCATCGGGGCGAGCGTGAGCGTCATCCGGACGGGCGTCATCGACACGCGCGCCCGGAACACCGACGGCACGGACGACGTCATCGCCGCCAACGGGGGCCTCGCGGAGGGGCGCTCGTACCTCGACGTGAGCGGAGTCCAGGTGGGCGCCGGCGCAGGGCTCTACTGGGAGCCGAGCTCGAAGTTGCACTTTGGCGCCTCCTACACGAGCAGCCCCAACTTCGGCACCATGCGCCTCAAGGGCAACTTCAGGGAGCTCACGGGGCAAGCCCAGGCCGGCCAGAACCCGGAGACCAGCCGGAACGTCGACCTGCTGCAGGCCTATCCCGACGTCGTCCGTGTGGGCGCCACCTGGCGCCTCGTGCCGGAGGCGGAGCTGCGTCTCGACGTGACCTGGCAGCGCTGGAGCCAGTTCAAGAACCAGTGCATCGTGCAGAGCGGCGCCCCTTGCGACGTGGATCCCAACGTCACGCCGACCGGCTCCGGCTCGAGCGACGTCGTCCTCAACCTGCCGCGCAACTGGAAGGACACCGTGCGCGCCCGCCTCGGCGGCGCGTACTGGGTGCAGCCGCAGACCGAGGTGTTCGGCAGCTTCGCGTTCGAGACGTCGCCCGTGGACGACAAGGATCAGGATCCCCTGCTCTTCGACTCGACCCGGCTCTACGGCACGCTCGGCGTACGCTACGCCTTCACCCCGCACCTCTTCGGCTCGCTCGCGTACACGTACGTGTACTTCGTCCCGGTCACGGTGACCGACAGCGCGTACGGGCAGTACAAGGCGCTGTCGAACTCGCCGAACGAGAACGGGAGCTACTCGCAGGAGCTGTACCTGTTCGACGCCGCCGTGAGCTACGTCTTCTAGGGTGAAGGTTCACCAGAAGACGCTGGCGGTCTCGACGCGGGGGCGCGAGCTCCACGACGTGACGGCGGACGTGGCGCGCGTCGTCGGCGAGTCGGGCGTGCGCACCGGGTTGTGCACGGTGTTCATCCGGCACACGAGCGCGTCGCTCGTCATCCAGGAGAACGCCGACCCGGCGGTGCTGCGCGACATGAGCCGGTGGATGGGGCGCATCGCGCCCGAGAGCGCCGAGTACGAGCACGACGCCGAGGGGCCCGACGACATGCCGAGCCACCTGAGGAGCGCCGTGACGCGCACGAGCGAGTGCATCCCGGTCACCGACGGCCGGCTCGCCCTCGGCACCTGGCAGGCGCTCTACGTGTGGGAGCACCGGCAGCGCGGCCACCGCCGCGAGCTCGTCGTCCACGTCGCGGGGGAGTAGGAGCGGCGAGGCCGAGCGCCGAGGCGTGGCGCTCCGCCGGCATGGGCGTATATTTGGGGGGATGCCGAAGATGCAGGTGTACCTCCCGGCGGAGCTCTACGAGCGCGTCAAGGCGCGCGGTGACGCGTTCAACGTGTCGAGCGTCCTGCAGAGGGCCCTCGAGGAAACGCTCGAGGAGCTCGACCGTCGGGAAGCGCTGGATGCCGCCATTCGCGCATACGAGTCCGAGCACGGACGAATCAGCGCGAAAGAGGTCGCGATGCAAGAAGCCGCCGACCGCGCGGCAGCACGTCGGCCGCGTCTGCACCGAGGCCGGCGCAAGCGACGCGCTGCATGAGCCGCCTGTTGCTCGACGCGGGCGCGCTCATCGCCCTCGATCGCAACGATCAATCGATGTGGACGCGTCTCGTGCGCGCCCGGCAGGACGGCATCCCCCTCCTGACACACGTCGGGATCGTCGGGCAGGCCTGGCGGAGCCCGCGGCAGGCGCGCCTCGCGCAAGCGCTTCGAGCCATCAAGATCGCACCGCTCGACGCCTCCCTCGGGCGGTCCATCGGCGAGCTTCTCGGGGCGACCGGGAGCGACGACGTCGTGGACGCGAGCCTCGTTCTCATCAGTCGTGCTGGCGACCGGATCTACACGAGCGACCCCGACGATCTTCTGGCGCTCGCGGCCGCGGCCGAGCGGGACGTCGAGATCATTCGCGTGTGAGCTTCGAGTGCCGGCTACGGGTGGGGCACCTTGCGCAGCGTCTCGGCGGCGCCGCGAAGCTCCGCGCGATCCGCCTCGCTGAGCGAATCCCCGGCGTCCGCGAGGGCCTTGTCGATCGCCGCCGCCACGGCCGAGAGGTTCCCCGGCCACGACGCCCGCACGCTCGCGGCGAACTGCGCCCGCGCGATGGCGAACGCCTCCTTGTGCCTTCCCTCTGCCGTCAGCTTGTCGAGGAGGCCCTGCACCTTCTGCAGAGCCTCCCCGATCACATCCGCCTCGCTCATCGCGAGGCCATCATAGCGCCCTCAGTCGAGCCCCGTGATGCGCGCGACGAAGCCGAAGTGCGGCGCCTCGGCGTCGGCCTTGTCGTCCTTCTCCCCTTGCTCCGAGAAGGTCGCCCACGTCACGCCCTTCGTGACGAAGAGGCCCTCGGGCCACGAGTAGCCCACGCCGAAGAGCTCGTTGACGTCGAAGGCGCCCACCAGCTTGCCCCCGGCGGTGCTCCACGCGCGCATCTCGCGGCAGTTGGCGTCGAGCACGCAGTAGCCGAGAGCGCAGGGCTGCATGGCTGCCGACGAGCAGATCTCGCCGTCGCCCTTCTCCTCGCCGACGAGCTCGAGCTTCTTCCCGTCGGGCTTGTGCACGCCCATCTTGGTGACCATCTTGCCCTTCTCTTTGATCCAGCCGTCGAGGAACACCAGGCCGTTGACGGCGTCCTCCACCTCGGCGTGCGCGTCCTTCGCCGGCCAGCCCTCCCACGTCTCCTTCGCCGACACCGGCTCGCACTTGCCGCCCGCCGCCACCGTGACCCGCTTGTCGCGCAGGTACGTGTCGCCGTTGACGCGATCGACGAAGAAGCGGCCCGTGTCCTCGCAGGCCGTCGAGACCTGGCCGGCCGGCGTGACGAGCTTCGCCTTCGCGCCGCCGCCGGACACGTAGAGGTTGCCCTTCGGGTCGATCGACACGGTGTCGTACTCCTTCGAGTCGTCCGGCTTGGGCTCCATCGCGAGCACGCCGCCCGTGCCGAACTTCGGGTCGAGGGCGAGCTGGCACGGCGACGTCTGCACCGTGTAATGGCGGAGCTTGCCCTCGTGATCGACGAGGTAGACGCTGCCGTCCGGCGCGGCGACGATGCCGCCGATCGCGTGAGAGAAGTCCTGGCTCTGCATGACCGAGCCGGCCGTGTCGAGCTTGCACACTTCGGCGACCACGTGCTTGCCGCCGAGATCCTTGGGCTTCGGCGCCTCGAGCTTCACCGAGGCCGGCAGCGCGAACGTGTGCGGACCCCCGGCGGTCGCCGCGGCGCCCGCGTCGGCGTTGCTGCCTCCCCTCTTGCAGGCAGCGACGGCGACCAGCACCAACAGCGTGAAATGTCTCCTCATGGCTTCCCCTTTCGTCACGGAAAGAGGCGAGGTTCGCCGATGAGGCGCGCCGGTACAAGGGGGTCTCCAGCGCGCACCGCTCACCGGGCTCGTGTATCGTGAGTGGGATCCCATGACCGATCCGGGGGACAAGCCGCCGCGGTCCTCGCCGAAGCCGCCTCCGGTGGACGTGTTCGAGGAAGAGCCGAAGAGCCGTACGGGGCGCTTCCACGTGAAGCATCGCGGTGGCACGCGCGTCGAGGTGGGCGAGCCGGTGAACGTCGGCGGCGATCGGCCGTGGATGTGCGCCGTGAAGCTCGTGGGCCAGAAGCGCGACGTGCCGGACGACCCGGAGCACCCGGACCCGACGCAGACGCTCCTCGTGCGCACGGGTCGCGGGGCGACGCCGGAGGACGCGCGGCGCGACGCGCTCGCGCAGCTCACGCTGGTCTACGGGAGCCCCGTCGAGCCGCCGCCGGCGCCGGTGATCTTGCAGAAGCCGAGCGACCCTCCGCCGCCGCTTCCCGCGCCGGCGCCCGAGCGCAAGCCGAAGAGCTGGCTGACGCGTCTGCTGGAGTTCGTGAGAGGAGACTGAGCAAGAGCGCCGGGTCGACTTATGTTCGCAGCATGAAGGTCTCGGCGATCGTCTCCCGGGTGGATGGCCGCTGGCTCGCCCAGTGCGAGGAAGTCGACCGCTCCGGCGAGGGCGACACGCAGGACGAGGCGCTGCGGAACCTGCGCGAGGCCCTGCAGGAGTACTTCGGTCACAGCGAAGCGGTGGCTCCGCCGAAGGACGAACCGCCCGAGACGATCGAGATCGTGGTGGTCGACAGGCCGTGACGAGAGATCAGGCGCTGAAGATGCGCTTGATCTCCTCGGCCATGTCCGCCTCGCTCTTCTTCTTCGCGAACGCCAGCTCCTTGAGGAGCAGGCTGCGCGCCTGATCGAGCAGGCGGCGCTCGCCGAAGGAGAGATCCTTGTCGAACTTGAGGCGGTTCATGTCGCGGAGGACCTTGGCGATCTCCACGGGCGAGCCGCTCTTGATCATCTCGGTGTAGACGCGGAAGCGGCGGCTCCAGGGCTGCACGTCCACCGCGACCTCGCGGGCGCGCATGGTCGACAGGATGTTGTTGGCCTCCTTGTCGCTCATGATGCTGCGGAGGCCGACCTGCGTGGCCGCGCTCGTGGCGACCATGACCTTCATCCCGTTGTCGAGGATCTTCAGGATGTAGAACTTGCTCCGCGTCCCGCCGATCTCGCGCTCCTCGATGGCGGTGACCTCGCCGACGCCGTGTGAGGGGTGCACGGCCCTGTCGCCGACCTTGAAGTCGGGCGCGGGGGCGCGGGGAGCCTGGGGAACGGCGATGCCGGGCGGAGGGCCGGGCCTCACCGACGGGCGCGTGGCCACCGGGTTCGCCGCGACGGGAGGCGGCGGGGGCACGGAGGCGGCCGACCGCGTGGGGGCCGGGGGCGCGGGGGGCGCGGCAGGCGGCGCCGGCGGAGGCGGAGCGGCCGCCTTAGCGGGCCGCTTACCATTGGACTTCGCTGGCGATTTCGCCGACGTGCCGGCGCGGGTGGAGGAGGGTACTGCGCGGGCGGCGGAGCCGGTACGGGCGGTTCGAGACATAGAGGTACTGGAGCTGCGAGCGAGGCCGGGGAGGGGAGGTCCGGTACCATCAGCAGGGTCCCGGCGTCAATCGACTGGGGGGTAGGAACGGAGAAGGCCAGAGTATACGACAGTTTACGCCGGTGTCAGAACCGCATGATCTCGGCGACCGTCCCAGCCGTGGCAGCGTGGAGCCCGCGGGCGAGCCCGAGCGCGTCCAGCCCGACCTCGAGCATGAGAGCGTCCGCTCCGCCGACGACGTGCGCGTCCCGCACGGGGTGATCGACGCCCATGAGCTTCCCGAGCGGATCGTTCGCGAGCACGTCGAAGGCGGCGCGCAGACGATCGGCGGCGGCGGTCGCGTCGGCGCCCCATGCGCCGAGCAGCACGACGCGGAAGGAGAGGCTCGCCGTTCCGCTCGATGCGCTGCCGAGCGGCCACGCGCTCACGGCGGCTGCGGTCGAGGCGCGCAGCAGTCCTCCGAGCCCGGCGGCCCACTCTCCCTCGAACGGCCCGGGCGCGAAGGCGCGCGCGGGGGCATCGCCCAGGAGCTCTGCGGCGCGCTTCAGCGGCTCGGCGTGCAGCGCCGGAAGCGCGCGGTGCAGCTTGCCCTCGGCGAAGGCGAGCGCCGCGCGAAGCGGACCGAGGTGGCCCCTCTCGAGGATGAGCGCCTCGCGGCCGACGATCGCGATCTGCTCGCGCGCCGGCTCGCTGCCGCCGGCGACGCTGCCCCACGTGCGCACCACGTCGCCGTCACCTTCCAGCGCGCGACCATCCACGGAGAGGGCCCGCGCGGCGAACGCGGTCTCCACCTTGGTCGGGTCGAGCTCGACCTCGGCCATCGTCAGCGTCGCCTCCGGGTAGCTGGCGACGACCAGCTCCTTCGCCGCTCGCGGGTCGATGCTCCCGTGGCGTGACGCGAACGCTGCGAACCGATCCTCGGCGACCACCTCGGCCATCGCCTGGCGGGACGCGTCGGTCATCATGAGCGCCACCGGCCGCAGGTCCAGCAGCCACGAGAGGCCCGCGGCGGGCACCAGGTCGGTGAGCGGCTCGATCCGCAGACCGGTACGCCGGGGAACGGCGGGCGCCGGGGCGACGCGTCCTCCGCAGGCGGCGAGCAGGAGCAGCCCGAGAGCCGACCGCCGCGTCACGCGCTCACGCGGATCTTCGCGAACCGGCGGTTCTTGGAGCCCACGCGCACGAGGTACTCGGTGCCCGGCTCGAGGCGCATCTTGGGATCGGTCGCGCGCGCGCCGTTCACCTCGACGCCGCCCTGCTCGACGAGCCGCCGCGCGTCGCTCGTCGACGCCACGAGCTGCGCTTGCTTGAGCGCCCATGCCAGCTCGGCGACGGCACCCGCCGCCGGCGTGAGCGGCACGACGGGCACGTCCTCCGGCACGGCGTCCTTCGAGTAGACGCGCTCGAACTTGCGCGCCGTCTCCTCGGCCGCGGCCTTGCCGTGGAAGCGCTCGACGATCTCGCGCCCGAAGAGCGCCTTGATTTCCATCGGGTTGGTGCCCGCCAGCACCTGCTTCTTGAGTTGCAGGATCTCCTCGTTGTTCCGCGAGGAGAGCAGCTCGAAAAAGCGGAAGATCACCGCGTCGTCGATCTGCATCACCTTGCGGAACATCTCGTCGGGCGGTTCCTGGATGCCGATGTAGTTGTCGGCGCTCTTGCTCATCTTCTTGCCGGCGATCTCGCCCGTCTCGGGGTCCAGCTTCGCGTCGGTCCCCTCGAGGATCGGCGTGGTCATCACGATCTGCGGGCGCTTGCCGTAGCGGCCCATCAGGTCGCGGCCGACGAGCAGGTTGAAGAGCTGGTCGGTCCCTCCGAGCTCGACGTCGCACTCGAGGGCGACCGAGTCGTACCCCTGCAGCAGCGGGTAGAGGAACTCGTGCATGTGGATGGCCCGCTCCTCCTGGAAGCGGGCGGCGAAGTCCTTGCGCTCCAGCATGCGGGCCACCGTGGCCTTCGCGGCGAGCTCGACGACGCCCACGGCGGTCATCGGGTCGAGCCACTCGCTGTTGCGCCGGAGCTCCACCTTGCTCTCGTCGAGCACCTTGAAGGCTTGCGCCAGATACGTCTCGGCGGCCCGGCTCACCTCTTCACGCGTGAGGCGCGGGCGGCTCTCGTTCTGCCCCGTGGGATCGCCGACCATCGCGGTGAAATCCCCGATGAGGAAGATGGCCGTGTGCCCCAGGTCCTGGAACTGCCGCATCTTCTGCAACAGCACGGTGTGCCCGAGGTGAAGGTCGGGGCGCGTGGGGTCGAAGCCCGCCTTGACGCGCAGCGGTTTGCCGTTCGCGCGCGACGCTTCGAGGCGCTCCTCGAGCTCCGCGCGGACATGGAAGTCGACGACGCCGCGGCCGACCAGCTCGAGCTGCTCGGCCGCCGGGGGAAAACGCATTAGTCGTCTTTACCGCCAGTGATGGGCAGGTGACGACTGTTGTTGACGATTTCCTTGAGCTCCTTGCCGACCTTGAAGAACGGCAAGCGCTTGGCGGGCACGTCGACGGGCTCGCCGGTTCGCGGGTTGCGCCCCGAGTACGGCTTGTATGGCCGCACGGTGAAGCTGCCGAAGCCGCGAATTTCGATCCCCTCCCCGCGCTGCAAGGCCTCGGTCATCGCGTCGAAGACGCAGTTGACCACGAGCTCTGCACGAGCCTTGGTCAAGTCCGTACGCCGAGCCGCAAGCGCATCGACAAGCTCGCTCTTGGTCATCGTAACTAACGGATACACCCCACGTTTCGGCACCGTCAATGGGCGCGGAGAGTGGTCTTGTCGAGGGACACAATGCCCCGGCTGGCCGAGAGCACGAGCCAGGCGCGCGTGATTGGCCCGCCAAGGTCGACCGGCTTGGCGTCGAGGTCGAGGCACTGGGGGCTCTTGGCCGTGCTCTCCCACGTCCACTCGGCGAGCGGTTTATCGTCCAGGTTTGCGTAGAGACTCAGCTTTGCGCTGCCGCCGCCCCCGCGGTCGATGATGCGAGGGACGACCATCCAGGTGCGCTTGTCGGGCGCCGTCGAGCCGCGCGGGACGGGGAGGGCGAGGGTCGCGGTCGCCTGCGGCGTGGTGGGGGTGAGCGTGAGCACCTTGCCGTCGGAGGCGCAGGGTGCGACTCCCTCCTCCACCTCGACGCGACCGCCGCTCTGGGCGGCGGCGGGCCAGTCGGCCTCGGCCTCGAAGTGCCAGATGTCGGTCCCCTCGCCCGGAGGCGTCCACGACACGACGCTCGCGCTGCTCGCGGGCGGCACCAAGTCCTTCGGCGGTGGGACCGAGACCGATGGCGACGCCGACGCCGTGGGCAGAGTCGCCGGGGGCAGCGTGTACCTGTGAATCGGCGGGTGCCCGAGCGCGTCCCAGAGCAGCCGGTCGTGATCGTCGCCGCGCATGCGCACCGCGAGCAAGCCGTGGCTGGCCTGCACCGACGGGTCGTAGGCGAGCTCGAACCCGGCGTCGTCCTCGAAGTAGAGCAGGCCGTACTCGACGCCCGCCTCGCGCACGACGTCGGGCTCGTAGTGCGGATGGCCGCGGTCGCTCGCCGCGAGCCGCGCGTGATCGTGCGACGCGTGCACCGCGAACCCGGCGAGGGCGAGGGCCATCGTGGCGACGGCGGCGCTGGCGAGGCGCTTCGGGAAGAGCTGCGCGAGGGCGATCGCGGCGAGGGCGTGCTCGATGGGGATCGCGCTGACGAGAAGCCGCGCCCCGGTGCCCGGCCCGACGGTCGATGCATCGAACGGCGCCGCGACCACGATCTGCCCCGCGACGACGAGCGCCGCGAGCACCACGGCGCTCGACCGCGTCGGCCGGAGCAGGGGTACGAGCGCCAGGAGCGCGAGCGGCTCGAGATTGTCGACGTCGAGGAGGTGCACCCGCAGGCGGCGCACGGTCGTCAGCAGAGCTTCGCCGATTCGCAGCGGAGGCCGAGGCTCGACGCTTCCGAAGTACGCGGTGAGCGGCGAGGCCAGCGCGTGCCCGGTCGCCGCGCGGTTCGCGAGGAGCAGCAGGAGGATCCCGGGAAGCGCCGCCGCGATCCCCCAGCTCGCCGCGCGACCGCGATCGCGATCCCCCGCCGCGATCGCCGCGACGACCGCACCAGCGGGAACCGCAGACGCGGGATGAATCGCGGCCGTCGCGCCGACCGCGAGACCCGCGAGCGCATAGAGCCGAGGCTCTTCGACGCGACGCGCGTGGAAGGCGCACGCGAGCGCCAGAGCCACCGCGACAGCCGCCGCTCCGTGGGGAAGCGCATCCGCCGTGTGCACGCGCAGGGCTGCCGACACGACCGAGAGCCCCACGGCGACGCGTGCGATGGACTCGGCGCGATCGGCTGTCTCGCCCGAGGCCAGCGCGATCTCGCGCGCGAGAAACCAGGTCGCGACGACGAGCCCCGCGGCGAGCAGGGGCCCGACGAGCATCGGCGCTCCCACGAGGAACCCGGCCGCGAGCAGCAGCGGGTAGCCGGGGGGCAGGACGCCCGCGACGTGATCGGGCGGCGCGAAGAGCAGGTGACGCGCCCGGAAGCTTGCGCTCGGCTCCGGCGCCGTCCACGAGAGATCCCCGTGCGAAAGCGCGCGCCCCTGCAGCCAGTACGCGGGCGCGAGCAGGTCCCGCGGTCCGCCGCGCAGATAGAAAGCGATGTAACCGAGCGACAGGAACGCCGCCGCGAAGGCCGACACCGTGAGAAAGCGCCTGCGGCGCGACAGCTCGGCGAGGCTCGCGAAGTCGAGCACGGAGGCGAACCAGCGGGGCCCGCCCGGCACGAGGGCAATCGCGAGCAGCGCCACGGCGAACCCGAGCGCGACCTGCGACGGGCGGTCGGCCGGACGCGCCCACGTGCCGATCCAACCGATCACGGCGGACGCCTATATCACTTCGCGTTGAGGTTCGCGCGCGGGTCAGCTAGCTCAAGCTGCGCGCGATGCGCCCGCCGCGCCTCTTGCTCCTTTCGTGGACCGCGGTTGCGCTGGCAGGCCCGATCCTGCCGGCGACGGCGCGAGCTCAGGAGCCGCAGCCAGCGCAGTCGCCGCAGCCCACCATCACGATGCCCGTCGTGAAGCGGAACGAGGGCGCCGTCTACCCCAAGGCGGCGCTCGATGCCGGGATCCACGAGACGGTCGAGGTGCCGCTACTCCTCACGGTGGACGCCACGGGCGTCGTCACCCGCGCCGAGGTGGAGAAGCCGGTGGGACACGGGTTCGACGAGGCAGCCGTGGCGGCGGCGCAGCGGCTCGTCTTCGATCCGGCGACCCGCGACGGCAAGCCCATCCCCGCGCGGATCCGGTTCGTCTACCGATTCATGCCGCCGCCCGCGGTGCTCTCGGGACGCGTCGTCACCCAGGTGGGAGAGCGACCCGTCGCGGGCGCCACGGTCACGGTGCGCGACGCCGCCGGGGTCGAGCACCCGGCGACGACCGACGCGAGCGGCAACTGGCGCATCGAGGGGCTGCCGGCCGGCACGTACCACGTGCGTATCGAGGCCCCGGGCAAGGCGCCGCAAGAGGCCGACGAGACCGTGCAGCCGGGGGAGGAGGCGAGCTCGGTCGACCGCCTCTCTCCAGCGGCGGTCTCGCCGCCGACCGGCGCGGGGGGCGCGGCGCAGCCCGAACCGGTCGAGCAGGTGGAGGTGCACGCCGAGAAGCCGCCGCGCGAGGTGGCCAAGCGCACCCTCGAGGAGCGCGAGATCGACCGCATCCCCGGCACCAACGGCGACGCCCTGCGGTCGCTGCAGAACCTGCCGGGAGTCGCCCGTCCGCCGCCGCTCTCGGGCCTCCTCATCGTGCGCGGCTCGGCGCCGGCCGACACGCAGTACTTCGTGGATGGGACGCCGGTGCCCATCGTCTACCACTTCGGCGGCCTGTCCTCGATCGTCCCGACGCCGATGCTCAATCGCATCGACTTCTACCCGGGCAACTTCAGCACCCAGTACGGGCGCGCCATGGGCGGCATCGTCGACGTCGGCCTGGTCGATCCCAAGAGCGACCGGCTGCACTACGCCGCGCAGGCGGATCTCATCGAGGCGAGCGCGATGGCGCAAGGGCCTCTCTTCGACACCGGCTGGCGATTCGCGCTGTCGGCGCGCCGCTCGACCATCGACACGTGGATCGGCTCGGCGCTGCAGGCGACCGGCTCGGGCGTCAGCATCACGCCCGTCTACTACGACTACCAGGCGGTGCTCGAGCGCGACATCGGCAAGCACTCGAGCATCCGCTTCGCCTTCTTCGGGTCGGACGACAAGATCGATGTGTTCACCCCTGTCGCGTCTGCGAGCACGCCGGACCTCGCGGGCGTCATCAGCTCGCACACCGGCTTCTGGCGCGCGCAGGCGCTCTACAAGACGGCGCTCAGCCCGAGCAACGAGCTGCGGATCGTCGCCGCGGTCGGGGAGGACTACATCAAGCTGAACGCCGGCAACATCTTCATCGATCTGACCCAGTTCGACGTCCCGGCGCGTGTCGAGCTCTCGAACAAGCTGTCGCGCGACCTGACCCTCGATCTCGGCATCGACTACTTCCAGACGTCTTATTCGATCTCGGCGCAGCTGCCGCAGCCGCCGAAGGCGGGACAGCCGCCCCCCGGCCCGTTCGACACGACGCCGCCGGTCAACACGACCGGAACGGGCTCGGTCTTCGAGCCCGCGGTCTACGCGGAGCTCGAGGCGACCCCGTGGCGCGGGTCGCGCATCGTGCCCGGCATCCGCGTCGACTACACCAAGGACACCGGTGCATGGGACATGAGCCCGCGCATCGTCGTGCGCCAGGACGTCACGGGGCTCTCCGGCGACGAGCCGCGGACGACCCTGAAGGCGGGCGTCGGTCTCTTCACGCAGCCGCCGATGGTGAGCGAGACCAACGCGGTCTTCGGCACGCCGGGGCTCGTGAGCAACCGCGCCTACCACTACGACCTGGGCGTGGAGCGCGCCTTCACGGATCACATCACGGCGTCGTTCGACGCCTTCTACAAGCAGCTCGACAACCTGGTCGAGCAGGGTCTCGGCAACACCGGCTCGGGCGACGTCTACGGCGCCGAGACGCTCATCCGCTACTCGCCCGACGAGCGGTTCTTCGGCTGGATCGCGTACACGCTGTCGCGCAGCGAGCGAAGGCCCTCGCCCTCGCTGCCGCTGCGGCTCTTCCAGTACGACGAGACGCACATCCTCACGGTGCTCGGCAGCTACCGCATCGGCAGCGGCTGGGAGCTCGGCATGCGTTATCGACTGACGAGCGGATACATGTACACGCCGCAGACGTACGGCTTCTACGACGAGAACATCGGCACCTACCTGCCGCTCTCGTCTTACCCGCCCAACGGTTCGCGCCTGCCGCTCTTTCACGCCCTCGACGTGCGCGTCGACAAGACGTGGGCGTTCCCGTGGGGCACGCTCGGGGCGTATCTCGACGTGCTCAACATCTACAACCAGGGCAACGTCGACGGCATCAGCTACGACTACAACTTCACGCACTCCACGCCCGCGAACGATCTCCCCATCATCCCGAGCATCGGCCTCCGGGTGGAGCACTGACATGAGGTGGAGGATTCTCCTCGTCGCGCTGGGTTCGTGGATCTGCTCGTCGTGCGCGCCGAGCGGCTTCGCCGACCCGACGCAGATCGAGAGCGTGCGCATCCTCGCGTCGAGCGCCGACACTCCGTACGCGAAGCCCGGCTCGCAGGTGACCGCGCACGTGCTCGCGTACGACAACCGATCGTCCAAGCCCGAGCCGATGACCATCTCGTGGCTCAAGATCCCGTGCGTCAATCCGCAGGACGACGCGTACTACTCGTGCTTCCAGCAGTTTGCGGAGGACGCCAAGGACGCGGGCGCCGCGCTCGCCGGCGGCGCGTTCACGACCGGTCCCAGCGCGTCGTTCACCGTGCCCTCGAACGCCGTCACGACGCACCCGCCGCAGCCCGGCGCGCAAGTGCCCTACGGGCTCGTCTTCCTCTTCAACGTCGCGTGCGCGGGCCAGATTCGCCCGACGCCCATCGATCCGTCGAACCAGAACCCGCAGGCGGTGCCGATCGGCTGCTTCGACGCGCAGGGCAACCAGCTCGGGCCCGACGACTGGGTGCTCGGCTACACGCGCGTCTACGCGTACGACACGCTCACCAACGCGAACCCGGTCATCGACCACGTCGACGTGAACGGGCAGAGGCTCTCCCTCACCCAGGGCGACGCGCCGCAGATCTACGAAGCTCCGGCGTGCGACTCCGGCGTCGGCTGTCTCTCGATGAGCCCTTGCACGTCGAGCGACAAGACGAATTGCCAGGTGAAGATCGGTCCGGTCGTTCCCTCGTCGAGCTGGGAGCTCAACCCCGAGCAGACCGACGTGAACGGCAACCCCCTGCACGAGGAGATCTGGGCCGACTACTACTCCAGCGTCGGCCAGGTGCAGTACTCGGCGCGCCTGCTGTACGACCCGTCCACCGGCTCGATCGGGGGGCCGGACAAGACGGACAACAACTTCGAGCCGCCCGACAGCCCTTCCGAGGGCTACATTTGGATCGTCGTGCACGACAACCGCAGTGGCGCGGCATGGGTGACGATTCCCGTATCCATCCGATAGCGCGTGCCTCCGTGCTCGCGCTCCTCGCGGCTTGCTCCAAGTCGCCGGGCGAGTCCTCGGTGCTGCAGGCATCGGACCTGCAGGGCAACGGGGCATCCTTCAGCGCGAACGAGATCGTCGACAGCGCGTCGTTCCAGGACCAGGGCGCGCTCGACGAGGCGACCATCCTCGCTTTCCTTCAGAAGACGCCGTACGGGTCGCCCAGCTTCCTCGCGACGTACGCGTCCCACGGCGTGAGCGCAGCCGAGGCGATCGCGACGGCCTCGCAACGCTACGCGCTGAACCCGCTGGTGTTCCTCGTGCGCGCGCAGATGGACGACGGCCTCGTGGGTTCGACGACGTACCCGTCGCCTGCCATGCGCGTCGAGTACGCCTTCGGCTGCGGGTGCATCGCGCCGGGGGAGTGCGACGCGACGTACGGCGGTTTCGACGTGCAGGTGGACTGCCTCGGCGCCGCGCTGCGCGAGAGCCTCGATGCCGTCGCCGCCAGCGGCAAAACCGATGGCGGCTGGGGTCCGGGCGTCACGAGCTCGACGCTCGACGGTGTGGCCGTCACGCCCAAGGACGATTCGACCTCGGCGCTCTACCAGTACACGCCGATCGTCGCGGTCGGGCAGGCGGGCGGCAACTGGCTCTTCTGGAACCTGTGGCGCAAGTACGCGGCCTTCGCCGGTTACGGCGGCGCCAAGGGCGCGCCCCAGGGCGCGTGGATCGGCGATGCCTGCACCGCGAGCAGCGCGTGCGTCTACGGGGGGAAGGCCGGCACCTGCGCGACCACGTTCCCCGGCGGCATATGCACGCTCGCGTGCACCGGGAGCTGCCCGACGGCCGCGGGCGAGGCGGCGACGTTCTGCGCCTCCTTCAGCTCTCAGGGCAACTTCTGCCTCGCCGTGTGCAACCCGGCCGATCCGCAGTGCCGCACCGGCTACGGCTGCAAGAACGTCGCGCAGGCCGGCGGGACAGGGACCTCAGCGTACGTCTGCTTCCCCGAGTGAGAGGGCGGGACGGATGGCGGCCACCGCGTCGATGCCGACCTGCCCCGAGGCGAGCACCGGCTCGTCCTCGGGGTGCGCCCCGAGGTGGGCCCGCACGCGTACGAGGGACTCGAGGTAGACCCGCTCGCGTCCCAGCCCTGGGTGCACGCCGTCGCCACCGCGGAAGACGCGCTCGGCGACGACCACGGCGCCCGCCGGATCGAGCCCGTGCACCGACGTCAGCTCGCGCGTCACGTCGGCGAAGGAGGCGCCCCCGACCATCGCCTGGACCGCGCGGTGCCGCATCGCGAGGTGCCGCCGCCGTCTCGCGCAGAGCAGGCCGGCGCGCTCTTCGAGGAGAAGCGCGCGCCCCTCCTGGTCGTCGACGCCTCGCGCCGTGCCCACGCGCAGGATCACGAGCGACGCCTGCTGCGCCCGCGCACGCGGCAGCACGTGCCCCTCGATCTCGTGCAGGACGGTGCGCGCCACGTCGCGCTCGGTCGTCGGCCGTCCGGGCGCCACGAGGACGACACGGTCGCCGGTGGCCGCGAGCGGCGCGAGCGACGGCTGGACGACCACGGCGAAGGGGAGTCGCAGGCGCCCCACCTCCGCCCGCAGCCGCGACACGAGTGACCGCGGGTCCGGGTCGTCGCTCGCCATCGTCTCCCCCGGCGCGACCTCTCGCGGCTCCTGGAGCCACGCCGCGCAGGTCCGCGATGCCTCTTCCTTCACGTCTCGCGTCGCGTGCCCGAAGCGCTGCTCGGCCAGGTTCCCGAGCGCTCGCGTCCCCACCGCCTCGCAGAGAGCCGCCTCGACCGCCAGCTCCCTCGCCCGCTCCGCCACGACCTCGTCCACGCCCTCGCTCGTCCCCAGGGCTTCCAGCGCCTGTCTCAGGTCGCCCATCCTCCGGCCCTGCGCATCGTTCCGGTACGTCCACCTCGGGCACTCGGCGCCCCCTCGCCGCAGCGCATCCGCGAGCCTGGCGCGCTCGGCCGCGGCGTTCTCGGGCGTCGCCGCCGCCAGCAGCTGCACCTCGCGGGCGGCTCGCAGCAACAAGTCTTCGACCGCCCTCGTCATGCCTCTAGCCGTCCTCGTCCTTCAGGCTACAGTCGCGGGCCTCAGATGAAGAAGAACTACGTCCTCGACACGAACGTGCTCTTGCACGACCCGCGCGCGATTTTCCGGTTCGAGGACAACAACGTCATCATCCCCATCTACGTGATCGAGGAGGTCGACCAGTTCAAGCGCGAGGGGTCGGAGCGCGGCCGCAACTCCCGCACCATCGCCCGCGTGCTCGACGAGCTGCGCGACAAGGGCGGCTCGCTCTCCAAGGGCGTCACCCTCGATTCGGGCGGCACGCTCCGCGTCGCCGTGCCGACGCGTCGCCTCGAGCTGCCGAGCGCCATCGACCACACCGCGATGGATCAGGCGATCCTGCAGACCGCCTTCGACGTCCGCGAGAACGACGGCGGTCGCCCCACCGTGTTCGTCACGATGGACACCAACCTTCGCATCCGCGCCGACGCGCTCGGGATGGTCGCGCAGACGTACGAGAACCAGCGCGTGGACGTCGAGGCGCTCACGAGCGGAATCGTCGAGATCGACGTCGGTTCCGACGACATCGAGGGCTTCTTCCGCGAGGGACGCATCGCTCCGGGCGAGGCGCCGTGGGCGCCCAACACGTGCCTGCTGATGCGCAATCGCGCGAACCCGTCGCACACGGCGCTCGGCCGGTGGGACGCCACGAAGAAGGCCATCGTCGCGCTGCGCGTGCCGCGCGAGGGCATCATGGGCGTGCGCCCGCGCAACAAGGAGCAGAGCTTCGCCTTCGACCTGCTGCTCGACGAGTCGATCCGCCTCGTCACGCTCGTCGGCAAGGCCGGCACCGGAAAGACGCTCCTGGCGCTGGCCGCGGGCCTCAAGCGCACCGTCGACGACGGCGCTTACACGCGCATGCTCGTCTCCCGTCCCGTCATGCCGCTCGGGCGCGACATCGGGTTCCTCCCGGGCGACGTCGACGAGAAGCTGAACCCCTGGATGCAGCCGATCTTCGACAATCTCGAGTTCCTCTTCTCGACCGGGTCGCGCAAAGGACCGCGGGCGTACGCGGAGCTGCTGGAGAGCGGGCAGATCCAGGTCGAGCCGCTCACGTACATCCGCGGGCGCAGCCTGCCGCAGCAGTTCATCATCGTCGACGAGGCGCAGAACCTCACGCCGCACGAGGTGAAGACGATCATCACGCGCTCGGGCGACGCGACGAAGATCGTGCTGACCGGCGACCCCGGCCAGATCGACAACCCGTACGTCGACAGCGCGTCCAACGGGCTCACCATCGCCGCCGAGCGCTTCCGCGGAGAGAAGCTCGCAGCGCACATTCTTCTCGCCAAGGGCGAACGAAGCGAGCTCGCCGAATTGGCGGCGAACGTCCTGTGACCTAGATTCGTCCGCGATGGGAGCCAAGAGCGCGGCCGGGGCAGTGGGGCTGGCGGAGGGGGCCGTGTGTCAGCGCGTGCTGGTCGCGATCGACGGCGTCGAGAACGGCGAGTCGAAGAACGCGTTCGGCGAGAGCATCGCCGTGCAGCGCGGGACCGACGCGACGGCGCTGGTGAGGGATGCGGCGCGGGCCGCGTCGCAGGGCGAGCGGGTCGCGGTCGTCGCGCGCGCGTCGGACCTCGCTGCGGCGCGACGGGAGCTCGAGGCCATCGCCGCGAAGAGACTCGGCGTCGTCGTGCACGCGCTCGTCGACGGTGCGGAGAGCACGATGACGGCGGCGCTGTCGCTCGGCGATCTCCCGTGGGGGATGCTCGTCGCGGCGGGGGTGGGGGAGTCGCTCGATCTCGCGCTCGTCGCGCATCGCGCGGCGGAGGACAGCGGGTGCCCATTCTTCGTCGTGCACGAGGAGGGAGCGTCGCTCCGGCCCGAGGAGGTGGTGGCGCCGACGTCGGGCGTGTGCGAGGCGTTCCTCGGCGGCGCGAGGCCGGTCGCGTCGCAGGGCGGGGACCCCCGCGCCGTCGCGGCGCGCGTGCCCTTCGCACTCGGCAGCGCGATGCGCGAGCTCGATACGCTGACGGTGCGCCGGCACGACGTGCTGCTGCGCAAGCCCAACGCCGATGCCCACGTGGCCCTCGTCGGCATCGGGGCCACCGCCGAGACGATGCTCGCCGAGGTGGAGCGGCTGCGCACGAAGGGTCACGACGTCACCGCGGTGCGCGTCGTGGCGTGGCGGCCGTTCCCGGGTCCGCGCCTCGTGAAGGCGCTTTGCCGCTCTCTCGCCGTCACGGTGCTCGAGCCGGTCGATCGCCCCCTCGCCGTGAGCAGCCCGCTCGCGGCTGAGCTGAAGGCCGCCTTCGCCGACGCGCTCACCTGGGCGCCCGACTACCCCGGCATCGGGCGCATCCCGCGCATCGCGTCGGGGGCCATCGCGCCCGGACGCGGCGTGGATCCGGCGGACGTGGATGCCATCGTGCACAACATGCTGGCCGACGAACGAGGGAAGCGGTCCTTCGTCCTGGGGGGGCACGAGGCCGCGAGTCTTCCCCCTGCACGGCCCGATTCAGGAGCTACAATCTGACGCGCGATGGGCGCGCGCTCCTCGACCCTCGTCGTCATCATAGTGGCCGCCGTGACCGGCTCGCTGCTCGGGCGCGCCGCCGACGCAGGTCCCGGGGATGCCCCGCGCGCTGCTCCCGCGCCCCAGGCTCCCGCGCCTGCCGCATCGGGCGCACCCGCGGGCGCGTCGGCTCCCTTCGACCTGGAGCCCGACGAGCCCCAGGGCGGCGGCAAGGCGGACAATCCCTACGAGGAGCCGCAGCAGCGCCCAGCGCTGGTGAAACAGTCGGTCATCTCGCAGGGCGGCATGCTGCGCCTCCCGGGCGGCCGCTTCACGATGGGCTCCACCAACCCGCGCGCCCCCGCCAACGAGCGACCGGCGCACGCGCTCTCGATTGCCCCCTTCTGGATCGACCGCACCGAGGTCAGTGTCGGCTCCTACCGCGCGTGCGTCGACGCCGGCGCGTGCGGCAAGCCGGCCCGCGCGAGCGCCACGTGCACCTACGACGCGGGCGATCCGGAGCTGCCCGTGTCCTGCGTGCACTGGCGCGACGCCGACGCGTACTGCCACTTCGCCAACAAGCGCCTGCCGACCGAGCGCGAGTGGGAGTACGCCGCGCGCGGCACCTTCCCGACGTCCTTCCCGTGGGGCACGGGCCCCTCGTGCACGAACGCGATCACCCTCCTCAGCGAGCAGAGCGGCAAGAGCTGCCTTCCGCGCCCGGCACGCGTCGGATCGCACCCGGGGGGCGCGAGCGTCTTCGGCGTCCTGGACATGAGCGGCAACGTCGAGGAGTGGACCGACGACTGGTACGTCGAATCGCTCGGCACCGGCCCGGCGCCGCGATCGGGCGCCGCCCACGTGCTTCGCGGGGGCGGCTGGCTCTCGCCGCCGTCCATGAGCCGCACGACGTCGCGCAACTGGGGCTCGGCGCTCGAGGCCGGTCCCAACGTCGGGTTCCGCTGCGCACGCGACGCCGAGTGAACAGCAAGTTCAGAAGATCAGAAGGTGATCTTCTGAACTTCTGACCTTCCTGTTTTTCATCCACGCTGTTTCGCTACAGCGAGTCTGTTCGCGTCGCGTTTTCTTTTCCGCCGCGCGTTGCGCCTTTGCGTACATTGGCGCACTACCTGGCGCGAGAGCGAGACGAAACGAAGCACGATGTCCACGAAGCCCGTCCGCACCTACCTCGATCCCGACGCCGTCGGGCCTCTCCCACGCGCCACCGTCGCCGACGACTCGGACGCGATGTGCGAGGCGCGCACCATCGTGCGCCTGCCGAGCACCACCCAGGAGATCCGGCCCAGCGACGTCCTCGAGATCTACGACCCGAATCGCCGGCCCGAGTCGCTGGCGCCCTCGTCGTACGACACCGCGGGGTACCGCGTTCCGCGCACGAACCTCGCGCGCTACGTCGTCGGGGCGGTCGCCGTCTCGGGAGTCATCCTCGTCGCCGCCGCCGCGCGCACCTTCTTCGCCCAGCCGCCGGAGGCGCCTGCGCGCGTCGCGGCCGCCGCCGCGCCGCCGGTGGTCGAGGCGCGCGCCACGCAGGAGCCGGTGGTCCCTCCGCCGCCGCCGTCCACGACGTCCTTCACGACGGGCACCCTCCGCGTCGATCCCGCCGTCCAGGGTCAGCGCCTGATGCTCGACGGCGTCCTGCTCTCGGTCCCCGCGGCGATCATCGCGTGCGGACCGCACGAGGTCGCGGTCGGCGCGTCGGGCCACGCGCGCACCATCGACGTGCCCTGTGGCGGCGAGGTCACCGTCTACCGCTGACCCAGAGTCGCGTGTCGACGATCGCGTACGCGACGTAATCGAACGCCGTGCGTGCGGCGAAGCAGATGACGAGGTCCCCGTCGGGGCCGCGCATGCGCACGTGCTCACCCACGTGCACGAGGTACTGCAGCGCCTCGGTGCCGAACGTCATGGGGCCGCCGTGGCGCTGCGAGAGCGCCGCGCGCACGCGCATCGTTCCGATGGCGTGCACCTGGCCCGCAGGCCCGTATCTCGCGACGAGCAGAGCGTGCCCGCGCGCATCGGTCATGACGAGCGTCTGCGGTTTGGGTCCGGTGAGGCTCACCTCGTCCTGGAGGGCGACGCGCACGTGCGTGCCGGCGAGCGGGTCGAGCTTCACGCGCTCCGGCAGCTCGAACGCGAGCGTCACGTCGTCGCCCACCATCAGGGTCCCGCGGCTCACGTCGTCGACGATTCCCTCCGCCACCGTGAGCCATCCGCGCTTCTGCGGCGAGGCCGCGCGCACCGCGCTCAAGCCGTCGATACTGAACGCAATCGGAGGTACTGCCTCGACACACCTCCACTTGTGGCTGTCCACCGTCGTCATCTCACCCCTCATTCTCCGCACCGCTCGAACTTGCCACGCGCGTGCCAGCAGATGGGCTGGCTCTCTTGCGAGCTAAAGCCTGGACCGCGCTGGCGCGGCGCACCTCCGCCCCGGATCGGGTCGCCCCCAGTGGACGAGGCTCGGACCCCTCAGTTTTCCGCGGCCCGACCTTTGCCATGCGGTTGACGGCGAAGCGGCCTAGGGCTATCCCGCTGCACTCTCGTGTCCCCCCTCCTGTCCAGCGATTTGCTCCTCGCCCAGAACGTCCCGCCGAAGGCCGGCACCCCCGGCGTCGCGCAGGATTCCACGCCTGCTCCTCGGGGAGGCGGTCAGCCGCAGGGCTCGCCCTTCGGCGGCATGGTGATGCTCCTGCCGCTGATGATCGTCATGGTCCTGATGTTCGTCTTCTCCGGTCGCCGGCAGAAGAAGGAGGCCGCCGCGCGCTCCGCCCTCAAGAAGGGTGATCGCGTGATGACCAACGCGGGCCTCGTCGGCGAGCTCGTCGAGATGGACGACCGCCTCGCGAAGATCAAGGTCGCGCCGGGCGTGACGATCCAGTTCGTGGCGAACACGGTCTCGCCCTTCGTCGATCCGGCCGAGAAGGCCGCTCCGAAGGAATTGAAAGAGGCCAAGGCTGTTTCGGACAAGAAATAGCCTCGAGCTCGGTCCGGACTCATGCCCAGCAAGAACGTCCTCGCGATCCTCAGCGGTGTGCTCGCCGTCGGCCTGCTCGCGCTGAGTGTCTACACGCATCTCGACGCGCTCCCGGTTCTCGGGGCGACGGCCGCCCTGATCGGGCTCTTCTCGTGGGGCGTCACGCACCCCGGCCGCCGCACGGCGCTCATCCTCATGGCGATCGCCGCGGGCTCCGCGGCGCTGTTCTTCCACTTCGACAACTTCTGGGGCCTCGTCATCGCGGGGCTCTGCTTCGTGTGGTCGGCGTTCGGTCTGCTGCCCGTCATGGACGGCACGTGGCGCCTCAAGGCGGGCTTCGTCGCGGCCGTGTTCCTCGGCGGCGTCATCGCGCTGTGGCCTACGGTCAACAACCTGAGCCACGGCAAGGTCCCCCTTCCCGCGTACATCCGCGACCGCGTGAACTTCGCGATGGCGGAGGGGCTCGACATCAAGGGCGGCGTACGCCTCGTCTACACGGTCGAAGTCGAGGAGGCCATCCGCGACAAGCGCGATCACTACGCGGACGACATGCGCCAGGAGCTGGCGACGTCCTTCGGGTTCCACTCGGGCGAGGGACGCGTCACGCGCGACGAGCTGTCGAAGCTCTACGAGAAGGTGCACGTCTCGACGCCGGAGGCCGCGCTCATCCGGCTCACCTTCAAGGATCCGGCGGACAAGTCGAAGCTCGACGACCGCTTCAACAAGGCGTTCCTCGGGGAGCTGAACCAGACGTTCGGGCCGCAGCCCAACGACGTCACGTTCAAGATCCGCGCGGACGTCGAATCGACGATCCGCGACCGCGCCGTGGCGCAGGCCAAGGACACGATCAATCGCCGCATCGACACGATGGGCCTCAAGGAGGCCGCGATCACGACACGCGACGAGGACATCATCATCGAGGTCCCCGGCATCGACGAGAAGGACTTCCGCGAGATCAAGGACACGATCCGCAAGACCGCGCGCCTCGAGTTCAAGATGGTCGACGACGCGGGCAGCGAGAAGGTCTTCGGCCCGCCGGCGCTCAAGGCCGACGATCTGCCGGCGGACGAGGGCATCGCCCAGTACACCGAGGGCGCGCCCGACGGCGTCGACGGCAGCGGCCACAAGCGCCAGCCGGTCAAGGGCTACTACGCGCGCATGTCGTGCAACCCGCCGAAGTACGCCAACGAGACGACGACCGAGTGCCTCGGTCGCTTCAAGGCGTGGGCGGCGACGCTCAGCGTGCCCGACGACCACCAGGTCGGCTTCGAGGCCGTGACCGAGCCGGTCGAGGACACCGAGCCGCTGCAGTTCAAGCAGGTCGGCTGGCGCACGATCTACATGTACTCGCGCGCGGAGCTGACGGGCGACTACATCACCGACGCGAGCATCGGCCAGGACCAGCAGGACTTCGGGCACTATTACGTGCTCCTCTCCTTCTCCCCGGCGGGGGCCGACCGCTTCGAGGAGGTCACGGGCGCCAACGTGAACCGGCGCTTCGCGATCATCCTCGACGACCTCGTGGATTCGGCGCCGGTCATCCGGCAGAAGATCGGCGGCGGCAAGGCGACCATCACGATGGGCGCGGGCGATCAGGAGAAACAGCTCCACGACGCGCACCAGCTCGAGACGGTCCTCCGCTCGGGCGCGCTCCCGGCGCCCATCGTGCCGAGCAACGAGTCGGTCATCGGACCGTCGCTCGGGCACGACTCGATCAAGGAGGCCGTCAAGGGAGCCCTCATCGGCTCCGGCCTCGTGATCATCTTCATGGTCTTCTACTACCGGAAGAGCGGCGTCGTCGCGGACATCGCCGTGCTCTTCAACCTGATGCTGCAGCTCGCGGTGCTCGCGACATTCAGCGCGTCGATGACGCTGCCGGGCATCGCGGGGCTCGCGCTGACGCTCGGAATGAGCATCGACGTGAACGTGCTCATCAACGAGCGCATACGAGAAGAATTGCGCGCCGGGAAGAGCGTGAGACAGGCGGTCGACCAAGGGTACGACCGGGCGTGGCCGTCGATCATCGACGGGCACGTGACGGTGCTCATCACGGGCCTCATCCTCGCGCAGTACGGCACGGGGCCGGTCAAGGGCTTCGCCTTCACCCTCATCGTCGGCATTCTGTGCAGCCTCTTCTCGGGCTTCTTCTGCACGCGCCTGGTGTTCGATTGGTGGGTGCGCGGGGCGAAGGTCAAGCGACTGAGCGTCGGAGCGGAGTTCTAGGGAGAGAGCCATGGAGTTCTTCAAGCCCGGACGCGTCTTCGACTTCATGGGCCAGCGGGCCTTCTGGATCCCGCTGAGCTTCATCCTCGTCATCGCCTCGACGCTCTTCGCCTTCTGGCCGCTCCCGAACGTGTGGCCCTACGGCCCGAACTACGGGACCGACTTCAAGGGCGGCACCGAGGTCGAGATCGCGTTCCTCGCGCCGGTGGACGCGTCGGGCGTGCGCAAGGCGGTCGAGCAGGCGGGCTTCCAGACGCCGGACGTCGTGCAGGTGGTCGACCCGAACAACGCGTACCACTTCCTCATCCGCGTCCAGGACGTGAGCGCCATCACCGACCAGGAGAAGGACGCGCTGCGGGTGGCCCTCTGCTACGTCGAGGCGCCCGGCGCGCCGCTCGACGACGCGACGAAGTGTCCGGCGAACGCGAAGGCCAGCGAGGTCAAGTTCAGCGCGGGCGGCGACAAGATCAGCACGCGGTACGACACGGAGCCCGACCTGGAGAAGATCAAGGACCAGGTGCGGAGCGTGCCGGGGATCTCGCTGCGTGCGAGCGCCAACAACCCGACGATCCTCAACCCGCGCGACCATCGGGTCGAGATCCAGCTCGTGAGCAAGGGCGACCAGCTCATGGACAAGCTGCAGGCGTCGCTCGGCAAGAACGTGGTGCCCGACAAGGCGCTGCGCGTGGAGTGGGTCGGCCCCAAGGCCGGCAAGCAGCTGCGCGACAGCGCGCGCAACGCGGTGGCCATCGCCGTCGTGTTCATCATGCTCTACCTCGCCTTCCGGTTCGACCTACGGTTCGCGCCGGGGGTCATCGTGGCGTGCATTCACGACGCCATGGTGGTCATCGGCGCGTTCATCGTGCTCCACCGCGAGATCACGCTGTCGACCATCGCGGCGGTGCTGACGGTCGTCGGGTACTCGATGAACGACACGGTCGTCGTCTACGACCGGATCCGCGAGAACCTCGGCAAGCACCGCGGCAAGACGTTCGCCCACATCATCAACCTGAGCGTCAGCGAGACGCTGTCGCGAACGATCCTGACGTCGGGCGCCACGATGCTCAGCGTGCTCGCGTTCTTCGTGTACGGCACGGGCGTCATCAAGGACTTCATGCTGGCCCTCGTCGTCGGCATCGTCGCCGGGACGTACTCGAGCATCTACGTCGCCGCTCCGCTGACGGAGTGGATCGACAAGAAGATGGCGAAGCGGGCGGACATGAAGAAGCGCCTGAACGCCCCGGCCCGCGCGACCTGAAGCCATGGCGGCGCCGCGATACACCCCCGGGAACCCGAAGCTGCCGTTCTGCGAGGCGGTGAGGGTGGGGGACGTGCTCTATCTCTCGGGGCAGATCGGGAGCCCGCCGCACGACCCGATGCACCTCGTCGAGGGGGGCATCGAGGCGGAGACGCGGCAGGCCCTGGACAACGTACGGGCCGTCCTGAAGCGGGCAGGCGTGGGGATGGACCGCGTCTTCAAGTGCCTGGTGATGCTGGCGGACATGGGGGACTGGGAGGCGATGAACCGGGCCTACCTGGCGGCCTTCGAGGGCCACAAGCCGGCCCGAAGCTGTTTCGGCTCGAGCGGCCTGGCGCTCGGCGCCCGCATCGAGATCGAGTGCGTCGCCTGGGTGGGCGACGCCTGAAGCGTCGGGATCGCGCTTCGATCCTCATGCTTCGCGGCGTGCTCCGCATGGAGCATGCGCCGATCCGCCCGGTGCGGGCAGCGATCCCTGCGGTACGGGCATGCTCCCGCGGGGAATGCCGAGTGAAGCCGACGGGTTGAGCCGTCATGAGGGCGTCGCGCGCGTACTTCCTGGGGCTGCTGGCGTGCATCCTCGCGCTCGTCGGATGCGACCACGCGACGAAGCTGGCGGCCGCGACGGCGCTACGCGAGCACGGCCCGCTCGTGGTCGTGCCCGGCGTGGTCGACCTGTCTTACACCGAGAACCACGACGTCGCCTTCGACGGCCTCTCGCGGCTGTCTCTGCACGCGCCGGCGGCGTGGCTGGCGCTGGTGGCGCTCTCGATCACTGCCGCGACCGTCGTCGTGTGGGTGCGGCGCCGTCGCGCGGCGTGGCCCGTTCACGCTGGGTTCGCCTGCATCGTCGCCGGCGCCCTCGGCAACGCCGTCGATCGCGCCGCCCGCGGCCACGTCGTCGACTTCATCCACGTCCGCTTCTGGCCCGTCTTCAACGTGGCCGACATCCTCGTCGTCGCCGGCATGGCCATCCTGCTCCTGTGGAGACTCGTGGCTGCGCGCGACCTGCGGCCGGCGGCATGATGCGCGTGCGGGCGCAGTGGGGGTTCCCACGCGGCCGCCAATGTTATGTCACATGACATGACATGCGGGAGGGAACGCGATGCCCGTCGGGCGAAGTGGACGCATCGTGGTCGAGTTCGACCCTGAGCTGAAACGGCAGCTCCACGCACGCCTTCGAAGCGATGGCCGCGACTTCAAGGGCTGGCTGCTCGAGCGCGTGCAGGAGTACCTCGACGCTCCGCGGAGCAGCACCGAGTCTCCGCGAGAGGGCAGGGAGGCCGCGCACCCCAGCAAAGAGCCACCGCCGGAGCTGAGTGAGCTCGGGAAACGCGTGCTCGATGCCGTGTCCGCCGAGGCGCCCGGGGGCCGCCACGTGGACGATCTGGTGCAGGCGACGGGTCTGGGCTTCGGCAAGCTCCAGGGAGCGCTGCTCCAGCTGGAATTGCAGGGAGTGATCTCTCAGCACCTCGGGCGGTATCGACGCGTGTGAAGCTGTGGGAAGGTTGTGCGGTTTTTCTCGCGTTGACTTCGCGCTGTGAGCGCTCGATGGTGCGCGCGTGCTGCGCATCCCGCCGCCGGCGAGTGACGAGGCGCTGGCGCTCGCGCGCGCGCTCGGGGTGACGCGCACGGCGGGCGCAGTGCTCGTCGCACGTGGGCTGCTCGATGCGGAGCGGGGGACGCGGTTCCTCGAGCCGCGACTGGCGCACCTCACGCCGCCCGACGCCATGCTCGATCGGGGCGCGGCCGTGGCCCGGCTGGCGCGGGCGGCGCGCGCGAGAGAGCGCGTGTGCGTCTTCGGGGATTACGACGCGGACGGGGTGACGTCGGCGGCGCTGATGACCGGCGTGATGCGCGCGCTCGGCGCCGAGGTGGTGCCGCGCCTGGCGGACCGCTTCGACGGGGGATACGGGCTCTCGCGGCGGGCGCTCGCGCGGGTGCGCGAGACGGGGGCGACGCTCGTCGTCACGTGCGACTGCGGGTCGAGCGATCACGAGCGGCTCGAGGAGCTGCGTCTCGGCGGGGTCGACGCCGTCGTGATCGATCACCACCGGGTGCCGGACACGCCGCTGCCGGCGCTGGCGTTCCTCAATCCGCACCGGCCCGAGTGCGGCTTCGCGTACAAGGGGCTCGCGTCGGTCGGGCTCGCGCTGTCGATCGCCGCCGGCGTGCGCGCGGAGCTGGGTGCGCAGATCGACCTGCGCCGGTGGCTCGACCTCGTGGCCCTCGGGACGATCGCCGACGTGGCGCCGCTCGACGGTGACAACCGGCCGCTCGTGCGCGCCGGACTGTCGCTGCTCGTCCAGGGCAGCCGGCCGGGCACGCGGGCGCTCGCCGCCATCGCGGGATGCGGCGTGCACGTGCCGACCGGGGAGGACGTCGCCTTCCGGCTCGCGCCGCGCATCAACGCGCCCGGGCGCCTCGACAAGCCGGACCTCGCGCTCGCGCTGCTCCTCGCCGAGACGGACGACGAGGCGAGCCGCCTCGCGAACGAGGTCGAGGTGCACCAGGTGCGGCGCAAGGAGGTCGAGCGCGCCGTGCAGGCTGAGGCCCTTGCGATGCTCGAGGATCCGGCGATGGCGCGCCTGCCGGGCCTCGTGCTCGCGAAGCAGGGATGGCACCCCGGCGTCGTGGGCATCGTCGCGGGCCGCATCGTCGCTCGCACCGGGAAGCCCGCCGTCGTCGTCGCCCTCGACGGCGCCACGGGACGGGGCTCGGCCCGCGCTCCCGCCGGCTTCTCGGTGTACGACGCGCTCGCCCGCTCGCGCGACGCGCTCGTGGCCTTCGGCGGGCACCACGCCGCCGCCGGCGTCGAGGTCGCCGCCGACCGAGTCGACGCCCTTCGCGACCGCTTCGCCGAGGCGTGCGGCGCCCTCGGCGTCCCCGACGCCAAGCGCACGTTCGACGCCGACGCGCTGCTCGAACCCGGCGATCCGCCGGCGCGGGTTTGGCACGACCTCGGCCGCTTCGAGCCCTGCGGCCAGGCGAACCCCGCCCCTCGCGTCGCCCTCGACGGCGTGCGCGTCCTGCAGAAGAAAGAGCTCCGCGGCGGCCACCTGCGCCTCTGGCTCGACGTCGCGGGCGCCGCGCTTTCCTGCTTCGGCCCCGAGATGGGCCCCCTCGCGGCACGCATCGGCGACCGCGTGCGCGCCGTGGGCCTCCTGCGCCGCGACACGTGGACCGGCGGAGGCGCGGTCGAGATGCGCCTGCTCGAAGCCGAGCCCCTCTGAGCTATCTTTCGCATCGTGGCGCAGGGAGAGCCCATCGTCCGCTTCCGCAACGTGCGCAAGGCGTTCGGGCCCAAGGTCATCTTCCACGACCTGTCGCTCGACTTCCGGCGCGGCGAGACCATCACGATCATGGGCGGCTCGGGCACCGGCAAGAGCGTGTGCCTCAAGATGCTCATCGGCCTGCTCGCCGCCGACAGCGGCGAGATCTACGTAGGCGACCAGGACATCACGAAGATGGACGACGAGCAGCTGACCGAGGTGCGTCGCCGCGTGGCGTACCTCTTCCAGGGCGCCGCCCTCTTCGACTCCCTGTCGGTCGGCGAGAACGTCGCCTACGGCCTGCGCGAGCAGTTCTGGAACAAGATGAGCGAGGAGGAGATCCGCCAGCGCGTCGAGCAGTCGCTCACCCTCGTCGGCCTCCCCGGCATCGAGGGCATGCGCCCGAGCGACCTCTCCGGCGGCATGAAGAAGCGCGTCGGCCTGGCGCGCACCCTCGCCTTGCAGCCCGAGGTCATCCTCTACGACGAGCCGACGACGGGCCTGGACCCCATCAATACGGCGCGCATCAACCATCTCATCATGGGCATCCAGCGCGCCCTCAAGCTGACGAGCGTCGTCGTCACGCACGACATGGGCACTGCGTTCACCGTGTCGGACCGGCTCGCCATGATCGGCCGCGGGCGTATCCTTCTCGTAGGCACCAAGGACGACTTCAAGAACACGCGAAACCCGGTAGTTCGCGACTTCATCGAAGGGCGCGCCCCCGAGACGGAGGACGTCGCCGCGCTTCTCTCCTCTTCTTGAGGCTCACCCATGTCCAGGCAGGTCAAGGTCGGCATCTTCGTCATCGTGGGCCTCGCCCTCGTGATGCTCTCCATCTTCCTCATCGGCACGACCAAGCAGCTCTGGGAGCCGAAGGTCGACTTCAAGACGGCGTTCCAGGACGTCGCCGGCCTCAAGCCGGGCGCCCCGGTGCGCATGGGCGGCCTCGACATCGGGCAGGTCACGGGCGTCGACCACGGGAGCAACTCGAACGACCCGCGCATCTACGTGAAGCTCTCGATCGACAAGAAGGAGGCGCCTCACATCCACGTCGACAGCGTGGCGAGCGTCACCAACAAGGGCCTGCTCGGCGACCGCATGATCGAGATCAGCTCAGGAACGCCGGAGACGCCGGTGCTGCAGCCCGGGTCGGTCATCCCGTCGCAGGAGCCGGTCGACATGTTCTCGGCCGCCAACAAGCTCGCGGCGCAGACGCAGCAGACGATCGCGAAGCTCGAGCCGCTCGCGCAGGCGCTGGGCGATCCCAAGTTCGCCGCGGACATCAAGGGATCGGCCGAGGACCTGCACGCGCTGCTCGACGCGATGGTGCACGGCAACGGGACGATGCACCGCGTGTTCTTCGACCACGCCGAGGCCGACCAGTTCGACGCGCTGCTCGCCAACCTGAACCGGACGAGCACGCATCTCGACGCGAACCTGGCGAACCTGCAGGACGTGACCCAGCACCTGAAGGAGGGTCCGGGCATCGCGCACGCCCTCGTCTACGACGGGGAGATGTCGAAGAACACGGCCGGGACGATCGACGAGATCCACAAGGACCTGACGGCCATCCGCGAGGGCAACGGCCTCGCGCACGCGGTGCTCTACGGGGACGACAGCACCCAGCACGTCATGACCAACCTGAACGCCATCAGCGACGACGTGCGGGCCATCGTCTCGGGCGTGCGCCAGGGCAAGGGGACCATCGGCGCCCTGCTCGTCGACCCGACGATCTACGAGGACCTGCGGAGCGCCATCGGCAACGTCGAGCGCAACGAGGTCCTGCGCGCGCTCGTGCGCTACTCCATCAAGGCCGACGAGCAGCACCCCGCGCCGCGCGTCGAGCCGAAGAACTAGCCCCCCCGGCGAGGGACTCAGAAGAGGAAGCCCACCTGCTGCTCGTGACCGCCCGCAGGATTCGGGTTGGGCCACCAGTGCTCGCTCGACCCCTGACGCGTCACCGTGAACCGCAGCAGGTCGAACTCGATCGCCGCGAAGAGCCCGCGCGCGTAGGGATTGCCGCTGATGTCCCACTCCTGCCCGCCCACGGCGAGCTGGAACCCCCACGGCGACCCCAGGGTGAGCGCCTCCTGCAGCGGCGCGGTGCCGTAGGTGCCGCCGCCCCAGGAGCGCCAGACGGGCATCACGTCGAGCGCCAGCCCCCAGTCGCCGCGGGAGAAGCCGCCCGTCGTCAGGCGAAGGCCGCCGCCGATGTCCGTCCCGAGCCCGAGGTACGTCGTCCCCCGGTAGATGATGCCGGCGACGATGGGGCCGAGCGGGCTCGTGCCCACGCCGAGGGACCACGTGAAGGCTCCGGCCATGTCCGGCTGCGTGGCGCCCTGCGCCAGCTGGCCCCCGGCGCCGCCGCCCAGCGACAGCCACGAGCTCACGTCGGCGCGCGCGTCGCCGCACGCGATCGCGGCGACGGACCCCACGGCAGCAACGACGAGCAGCCGGCTTCGCACGGAGCGCGATGGCTACCACGCTCCCTGCCGGGCTTCAAACGCGCGGCGTGCTCACCTTGTCGATGACGATCCCGGCCACGCGGTCGCAGAAGAGGAGCATGTTGTGCCCGCGATCCGGGATGACGACGACGTCGCCGATGCCGAGGCACGCCGTTTCGACGCCGATGACCAGCTGGTCGTCCTCGGCGACGATCGACGTGTGCGGCACGGTGCTCGTGACCGCGCCCTCGCGCAGGCGCTCGAGCAGCGCGCTCTTGCCGCGGATGTCGGCCCCCACGAGCACCGGGGGCGCCTGCACGCCGCCGAACGGCGTCGCCAGCGAGATCGTCTGCGCCACGCGCGCGTGGCCCCCGAGCTCCTGGACGTACCAGCGCGCCACCAGCCCGCCGAGCGAGTGCCCGACCACCGTGATGCGCGTGCCGCGCGGGATGCGGTCGACCAGCTCCGCGAGCCGCTTCGCGATGCGCCGCACGCCGAGCCCCGGCGCGTGGGTGAACGTCGCGACCCGCGCTCCCGTCTCACGCTCGAGCCGCGCGCGCAGCGGCCGGAAGACCCCCGCGCTCGCGAGGAACCCGTGCACCAGCACCACGACGTCCTCGCCCGGCCGCGCCTCGGGGACGACGGCAGCGAGGTCGCGCGGCACGAGGGCCACTTCGCGAAGGAGAGCCAGGCGCTCGGCGCCGATGAGCTGCTCCAAGGCCACCGGGAGAGCCATCTACGCGATACGTAAGCAGGATCCGTGCGCACGGGCCAAGCTCTGGACTACGCTCGCGCACATCGTGAGTGATCCCCACGTCTTTCGCCTCGACCTGAGCGTGGCCGACGAGGACATCGACGACCTCGGACATGCCAGCAACATCGCGTTCGTGCGCTGGATTCAGCGCGTCGCCATCGCCCACTCGGAGGCCGTCGGCCTGGGCCTGGAGGCGTACCGGCGGCTCGGTGGCGTGTTCGTCGTGGCCCGTCACGAGATCGACTACCTGCGTCCGGCCCTACGCGGCGACGTGCTCCAGGCGCGAACGTGGATATCCAGCGTGATGGCCGCCAAGGTGCAGCGCGCGACGGAGCTCGTGCGCGCGGCGGACGGCGAGTCGGTGGCGCGTTCGCTCACGTCGTGGGGCTGGGTCGAGATGGCCAGCGGACGGCCGAGGCGCATTCCGCAAGAGGTGCTCGTGGCGTTCGAGCACGCCCTGCACTAGCAGTTGCCCCACGATGCCCGAAGTCGACGACGCCGCGCACTGGTCTGCCGTGGAGGAAGCGACCGAGCTGCTTCACGAGGAGCGCTACCGCGAGGCGATGGTCGAGCTTCGACGCGTGCTGCAGGACGATCCGAAGAACCCTTACGCGTACTACTTCCTGGGCGTCGCGTTCTACGAGGTGGGCGAGCTCGAGCCCTCGCGCGATGCGTACACCGCGGCCCTGAAGCTCGCGCCGAAGCACCTGGGCGCGCGCGTGGCCCTGTCGCACGTGCTTCGGCAGACGGGCGACGTGCGCGGCGCCATCCGCGAGGGCATGGCGGCGCTCTCGCAGGCTCCCGAGGACGGGGAGGCGCTCTACGCGCTCGGCCTCGCCTATCACGCCCGCGGCGACGAAGCGGCCGCGCGGAAGTACCTCGAGGCGTTCCTGGCGACGAACCCCGAGCTCGAGGTAGCGCTCGAGACGCGCGGCCTGCTCGCGCAGCTCGGCGGCGGCGCGCCGGAAGAGGAACGCGACGGCGACGACGACAACTGAGTCTGGTGGCCCTTCGCGCAGTCGGCCCGCCTGCGGCGGATCCTCACTGGCTACAGTTCTCGAAGAGAAAGTCCGCCTCTGCGTCGCAAGGCGAGCCGGCGGCATCCGGCGCGCCTCCCTCCGTCGTCAGTGCCGCGATGGGGCAGGACACATGGCCCCAGGCACGCCCCAGACCGCCGGCGCCCTTGCCGGCGAAGACGCTCGGGTTGTTCGACACCGGCATGCCCTGGTACGTCGGCGTGATCGTGCAGTTGCGGCCGTGCGCGATGATGCCGTGCGCACCCGTGAACGTCGCGCTGATCTCGGATCCGCCGCTGGCGCTGACGTCGCCGGCGCCGCTGGGCGAGGTAATCGTGACGCTGGCGCCCTCCGGCCCCTGGTCGGACAGCGAGAGCGTTACGTCGAAGCCCGCACCCACGGCGTGCACGGTGCAAGCGACGCTGTACACGTCGTTGCCGCTCGAGTCGCCGTCACGCACCGTCACGGGCAGCTCCGTCGTCGCTTTCCCCGCGAGCAGCCATGGCACCGAGCACACCGAGGCCTGCACGAACGCATCGGCATTCGACGTCGCGCCGCCGTCCTGCGAGGGCGCCGGGTTGCTCGAGCAACCGAGCGCCGCCAGGAGGATCGTGAGTGCGCAGGCCCCCCCGCGCCCGGTCACTGCTGGCACTGCTCGAAGATGAAGTCGGACTCGGCGTCGCACACGACGCCCGGCATCGCCTCGGACACAGCCTTCGGGCACTTGATGTGGCCCCAGATGCGGCCCGCGGCGATCGGCGGGTCCACCGGGACCTTCGAGTCGCCGGCCACGCCGCCGACGCTGCCGCCCGAGTCGTACCCGTAAGTGATCGTGCAGCCGGTCGGGTCGCTCGACCCGGCCTGCTCGCGGTAGACGATGCCGCCCTGGCCGACGAAGGAGGCGGAGACCCCGGAGCTGGGCATCGTCGTGACCGACCCCATGCCCTGCGGCGAGGTGATCGTGAGCGAGCCGCCGTTCGGCCCGTCCTCGATGGCGGTGAGCTCGATGTCGAAGCCGCTGCCCTGAGGGTGCACGGTGCAGTTCACGTTCACGTTGGCGTTCCGGTCCGACCCGCCGTCCTGCACCGTGTTCGGGTGCCCGGCGGTGGCCGTCCCGATCTGGAGCCAGATCTTGAGGCTCGGGTAGCTGGAGCACGCCATGCCGCTGCCGAGGGCGGCGTTGACGAAGGTGTCCGGCGGCGGAGGCGGCGAGTTGGAGCACGCGGCGACGCCGGCCGCCGACAGGAGCAACGCCCAACCCGAATGTCGAAGCATGAAGTGAGCAATCACGGGCACTCCCCTTGGTCGATCCGGCGCGCAGCATAGCGCGGCCCCATCGCTCTGCGCGAGCATGTACTTGTAGAGCGTGCCCCCCGCCTCCCTCGTCGTCCGCGCGGAGAACCTGGACGTCCTGGCGCAGCTGCCGGATGCCTCGATCGACCTCGTTTACGTCGACCCGCCCTTCAATACAGGCCGGCGGCAAGTGCGCACCCGCCTGCGCACGGTGCGCGACGACACGGGGGGCGACCGCACAGGGTTCGGGGGGCGGCGCTATCGCACGCTGCGTCTGGGCGCGGCGTCGTTCGACGACGCGTTCGAGGACTACCTCGCGTTCCTCGAGCCGCGCCTGGTGCACGCGCACCGGGTGCTCAAGCCCACCGGCAGCTTCTACCTGCACCTCGACTACCGGGAGGTGCATTACGCCAAGGTGCTGTGCGACGGCATCTTCGGCCGCGATGCGTTCACGAGTGAGATCATCTGGGCCTACGACTACGGCGCGCGCACGAGACGCAAGTGGCCCGCCAAGCACGACGACATCCTCTTCTACGTGAGGGACCCGGACGCGTACTTCTTCGACGCCGACGCGGTCGACCGGATCCCCTACATGGCGCCCGGCCTGGTCGGCGCCGAGAAGGCAGCGCGCGGCAAGCTCCCGACCGACACGTGGTGGCACACCATCGTGAGTCCGACGGGCAAGGAGAAGCTCGGGTACCCGACCCAGAAGCCGCTGGGGATCCTCCGGCGCATCGTGAGCGCGTCGTGCCCGCCGGGCGGCGTGGTGCTCGACTTCTTCGCCGGCAGCGGGACTGCCGGGGCCGCGGCGCGCGAGCTCGGACGGCGCTTCGTCATGGTCGACGAGAGCGCCGACGCGATCGCCGTGATGCGCCGCCGGTTCGCGGGCGCCGAGGAGGTGGCCTTCCTAGACGCGAGCGGCGGCGCCGAAGCCGGCCTCGAGATCCGCGAGCAGATCGCCCGCGTCCTCCAGGCCGACCGAGAGGCGAATGAGGCCGTCGCCGATGCCGAGGGCTCGGCGCGCCTCCGGCGGTAGGCTGGCGTGCGTCATGATGGCCGGGTGCTCGGCGAGCGACTCGACGCCGCCGAGGCTCTCGGCGCAGACGAAGACGCGAAGCGCCTTGAGGAACGCCGACGCCTGCGCGAGGGAGCCGTCGAGCTCGAAGCTGATCATGCCGCCGGGTCCGCGCATCTGGCGCGCGGCGAGGGCGTGCGCCTCGTGCGAGGGCAGGCCCGGGTAGCGGACGCGCGCGACGCGCGGGTGCTTCGCGAGGAACTCGGCGATGCGCCTCGCGCTCTCGACGTGCCGCTGCATGCGCACGCCGAGCGTCTTGAGCCCGCGCAGCACCAGGTAGCAGTCGAAGGGACTCGGCACGCCGCCGATCGACTTCTGCAGGAAGTGGAGCTTCTCGGCGAGGGCCGCGTCGTTGGTCATCACGGCGCCGCCGACCACGTCCGAGTGCCCGTTGAGGTACTTCGTCGTCGAGTGCACGGCGAGCGTCGCCCCGAGCGCGAGCGGCTGCTGGAGCATGGGCGTCGCGAAGGTGTTGTCGACGGCGAGCGGCACGTCGCGGGAGCGCGCGAGCTCGGCGATGCGCGCGACGTCGAACACCTTGAGCATCGGGTTGCTCGGTGTCTCCATCCACACGAGACGCGTGTTCGGGCGCATGGCTTCGGCGACGCGCACCGGGTCACTCATGTCGATGAACGTCGCGTCGAGGCCGAACTGCTTGAGCACCTTCTCGAAGATGCGGAAGGTGCCGCCGTACACGTCGTCGCCGCAGAGCACGTGGTCGCCGCTCTTGAGCGTCAGGAGCACCGCGGTGGTGGCGGCGCACCCGCTCCCGAAGGCGACGGCGTGGGCAGCGCCCTCGAGCGCGGCGAGGCATCCCTCGAGCGCGGACCGCGTGGGGTTGCCGGCGCGCGAGTAGTCGTAGCCCCTGTGCACGCCGGGACCGTCCTGCGCGAACGTCGACGCGAGGACGATGGGAGTCATGACGGCGCCCGAGAGCGGGTCGGGCTCCTGGCCGGCGTGGATGCACAGGGTGTCGAGAGCGGCGGAGCGCGGGGAAGACATGATGGTTCCTCGGGCTGCAACCTAGTCGATCCCCGGCGGGCGCGCGTCCCGCTCGAACGCGCAGCACGCCACGAGGCCGGCGGCGAGCGCTGCGGGTAGAGTCGCGGCCGCCCGACGCGCCCAGGGCTCGACCGATTGCTCGCCGGCCGAGAGGAGCATCGCCGCCTGTGTGGGGGCGGTCCGCGGCGGCTCGCCCGACGCGACGTGGAGGAGGGACGCCGCGAGCGCGAACGCGTCGGAGCGCGCATCGGGCGAGTCTCCGCGGGCGACCTCCGGCGCGGCGTAGAGCAGCGTGCCCCGGAATGGCCCTTCGGGCATCGGGGGTGCTCCCGGCCAGACGGACAGGCCGAAGTCGAGCAGCGTCGCCTCGCGCGCATCCGCCGAGAGCATCACGTTGTCCGGCGAGAGATCCCCGTGCACGACGCCCTCTGCGTGCACCTGCGCGAGCGCGCCGAACGCCGCCCGCGCCGCTAGAGCCGCCCACGCGGGGTCCGCGGCACGCTCGGCGAAACCCATCCGCGCCGCGAGCGGCTCACCGTCCACGCGCTCGAGGACGAGCCACGGCCCGTACGCGTCCTCGCCCGAGGCGACGAGCCGCGGCGCGCCGCGACCCTGCAGTCTCGCGAGGAGCTGCCCCTCGGCCACCAGGCGCGCCCGCATCCACGCTTCGCTCTCCGTCCGCGCCGTGAGGCGCTTGCACACGCACGCAGCGCCCCCGGCCGCGGCCTTCACGGCGAACACCACCGCGGTCGCGCTGCGGGCTGCCAGCTCGGGTGGCTGCTGCTGCTGCTGCCGCTGCCGCTGCCGCTGCCGCTCGACGAGGACGAAACGCTCGGGTGGGTGGAGTGCGTGCATTCTTGCGTATGCGGCGCGAGCCGCTATCTTCAGCGCCCGCTTCACGGTGGCCGTAGCTCAGTTGGTAGAGCACTGGATTGTGGCTCCAGTTGTCGCGGGTTCGAAACCCGTCGGTCACCCCCTTCTTCGCCGGCTCAAGTGACGGCGGCCCAGGCCTTCCTGGCCTGGCGGGCCGCGCGCTCCACGCCCTCGTCGTCCGGGGCGCGTCCGGGCTCGCGCGTGACGGCTCCGTCGACCATGCCGGTGATGGCGCTCTCGAGCCCCTGCTCGAGCGAGACGAGGTCGTAACCCCCCTCCAGGACGAGCACCATGCGCTTGCCGCCGGCGCCGGCCACGGCGCGCGCCATCCAGCCGAAAGCGTCGGGAGACACCTGCATCTGCGCCAGCGGGTCGCGCGCCGCCGCGTCGAATCCCGCGCTCACGAGGACGAGCTCGGGCGCGTACGCCTCGAGCACCGGTAGAACGACGCGCTCGAAGGCGCTCGCGTACACCGCGTCGCCGCCGCCGGCGACGAGCGGCACGTTGACCGTGTAGCCCTTGCCAGGTCCCTCGCCGATCTCGTCGACGTTGCCCGTTCCCGGATAGAACGGGAACTGGTGCGTCGACACGTAGAGCACGCCGGGGTCGCGCCAGAACATCTCTTGCGTTCCGTTGCCGTGGTGCACGTCCCAGTCGACGATGGCGACGCGCTCGACCCCGCGCGCACGTGCGTGCGCCGCGGCCACCGCGACGCTGTTGATGAGGCAGAACCCCATCGCCTGCGCCGGGCGCGCGTGGTGCCCCGGGGGGCGCAGCAGGGCCACGCCCTTGTCGGCAGCGTCGCTGGCGCCGGCGCTGCCGGGACCGACCAGGCGGTCGACCATGGCTACGAGTGACCCGGCCGCCAGCCGCGCCGCGTCGATGCTTCCCGGAGCGACGTACGTGTCCGGGTCGAGGAACCCGGTGCGCCCCCGCAGCTTGCCGAGCGCCTCGACGAAGGCTGGGTCGTGCACGCGGGCGAGCTCCTCGTCGGTCGCGCTGCGGGCCGCCACGCGCTCGAAGGCGACGCCCCCCACCTCGGCTGCTGCGACCGCCGCGCGCGCGGCCGTCAGCCGTTCTGGCCGCTCGGGATGGTGCCCTGGCGCCGCGTGCTGGTCGAACCGCGCGTCGTCTACGAGGAGAGCCTTTCGCATGTTGCCGCGCTTGTGTCGCGAATGATAGCGTCTTCGCGCGGGAGGCGGACTTGCGCATCAAGATCATCGCAGTCAACGCGCTCATCGTGGCCCTCGTCGGGCTGCTGGCGTTCCTGCTCGTGCGGTCGTCCCTGAGCTCCGTCACGGGGAACAAGGACCAGCTGACGCTCGAGGCCCAGAACGACGTGAACGGCGCCGCTGGGCGCCTCCAGCTCGATGGCCTGCGGGCCGAGCGCTGGCTCGCCGGCGCGGCCACCGAGGCGGCGACGCTCGACGCCCTCTCCAAGGCGACGTCGGCGGCGCGCGCCGAGGCGGCCACCAAGCGGTGCGACGACCTCGTGAGCCGCATGAAGAACGAGCCGCTCTTCGAGAAGAACGTGCCGACGCTCGTGGCGTTCGTCGACACGCAGGGCCGCATCGTCGGCCGCAGCGGGACGAACATGGGCCGTGGCGACTCCATCGGCACCTACGCGGGCCTCAAGGCGACGCTGACGAGCGGGCAAGGCGGATCGGACGTCTGGTACGAGGGCAAGGACCGCGTGCTCGCCTCGTACGTCGCGGTGCGCGAGTCGGCGGGCGGCACCATCATGGGGGCCCTCGTCGCGTCGCGGCCCCTGAACGACACGCTGTCGCGCGTGAGCGAGGCGACCACGGGGCGCGCGCTCGACGTGGTCGTGCCGACCGCGGACGCGTTCGACATCGTCGGCAACTCGGCCACGCGCCTGCCGCAGCTCGACGACGCGGTGGCCAAGTCGGCCAAGGACATGCTCAAGAACGCGCTCGCGCAGCAGCAGACCGGCAACGTGCGCGACGGCGACTACCTCATCGCCGCCTCCCCGCTGCCCGCGTTCGCCGACGGCAAGCGCGCCCTGCTCGTCGCGGCGGCTCCCGCGGCGCTGATCCAGGACCCGACGGGGCTCGCGATGCTGCCCATCTTTGGCGCGATGGCGGTGGGGCTCATCCTCGTCATCGTCGGCGGGATGCTGCTCGGCAACTACATCACTCGGCCCATCAACATGCTCGAGGAGGGGCTGCTCGCCATCCTCAACGGCCAGGCCGACAAGCGCTTCGAGCTCGAGCACGCCGAGCTCGGCGGCCTCGCCTTCCGCATCGACCAGCTGCTCAACCAGCTCATGGGCGTCGAGGAAGACACGACCGACGCCGACGGCCGCGTCTCGATGGCGCCGAATGCCGGCAACTTCAGCGACGCGCTCGCGGTCGACACCAAGCAGGCGGCCGAGCAGGCCGTCGATCCCGCGGCGGCGGCGAGCCTCGCGGCGGAGCCGCCGGCGCAGTACTACTCGCGCATCTACCGCGAGTACATCACGGCCAAGCGGGGCCTCGGCGAGGCGACCGATCACATCAGCGAGCAGGCCTTCGCGCAGCGGATCCAGGGCATGGAGCAGGACGCGCAGAACCGCTCGGGCCGGCGCGTTCGGTACCAGGTCGTCGCGCGGAACAAAGAGGTCGTCCTGATCGCTGTGCCCTTGCCGTAACGCCGACGGCGCGCTACTTGCGAGCGCGAGCGTAGGATGGGTCTGTTCGATCTCTTCAAGGCGGGCGAGAAGAAGGGCGGCTCGAGGGCGAACCCGGCCGCCAAGTGGGCGGACAAGGTCGAGAAGCGCGCCCAGAACTACGACCGACAGGAGGCCATCAACGCCCTGTCGGAGATGGGCACGCCCGAGGCCGTCGAGGTGCTGCTCAAGCGCTTCACGTTCCACATGGATCCCTCCATCACGGACCAGGAGGAGAAGGACGCCGCCTTCCGCGGCATCCTCAAGGCCGGCCGCGCCTCGGCGGCGGGGCCGGTGCGCGCCTTCGCCGCGAAGGCCGAGAGCCTGGCCTGGCCGATGAAGATCATGGTCGAGCTGCTCGACGAGCCGGAGTACGTCGAGGAGCTCCTCAAGTGGCTGGAGCGCTGGGATACCGAGTACGCCAAGTTCGTCGACCCGAAGGTGCAGATCCTCACCGCGCTCGAGGAGCACAGGCACCCGCGCATCCGCGAGGAGGTCGAGCGCTTCCTCGAGGACGTGAACGAGCCGGCCCGCTTCCACGCCGTGTCGACGCTCCTGGCCCAGGAGGACGCGGCTGCCGCCCCCGCCCTCGCGCGCCTGCTCGGCGACGAGGAGAGCCTCCGCGTGCGCACCCGCATCGCCGAGGGGCTCGCCTCCCGCGGGTGGACGGTTCCCGAGGAAGACCGCGACGCCGCCCGCAAGGGCCTGCCGCCGGCCTACTCGCTCGACGCGTCCGGACGCGTCACGAAGCGCTGACGGATCGCGCGAGCTACGCAGATGCGGGGGAGAGGCCCCGCATCACTCAGAGATAGTCGGCTTCGTCGGCAGGAAGAATCCGAAGCCGATGCTGATCATCTGGTTGAACTTGAACGTCTCGTCCTGCCCGTTGACCTGACCGTCCGGGAAGTTGCCGTTCGTGCCGGCGCCGCGCGAGTCGAATCCCGAGCGGTTCCAGGAGAAGGGCAGGGCGCGGTACTCGACGCTCAGCGACCACCAGTTGCCGCCGAAGAAGTCGAAGCCGACGCCGAACGTGGGGGCCAGCTTGTTCGCGCTCTGCAGGCTGAACGTCGACGGGTCGGCGCAGGACTTCTGCCCGCCGCCGCCGCAGTTGCTGCGCTCCTGGATGCCGACCATGGCGCCGCCCGCGGCGACGTAGAAGTCGGTGTCGAGGAAGATCTTGTTGAAGATGGCGAGCTTGCCGCGGAAGGGGATGAAGGTCGCCTGCAGCGCGCCGACCCACTGCATCTGCGCCGTCTGGTCCGCGAAGGGCGCGGCGGTGCAGGGGGCCGCCTTGCTGCAGTTGCCCCCCGCGTGGTTCATGTTGATCGCCGTCAGAGCGTCACGCGGCGCCTTGGCGTTGATCTGGTCGCTCAGGTCGGTCGTGATGCTGACGGCGCCGTAGTAGAAGAAGCCGCCGATCGCGATCCAGTCCTTGATGTTGTAGTTGAGGCGCGGCCCGACGAGGATCGTGCGCCGGTACTCGTCGAGGAGCGTGAAGGAGATGACCGGGTCGAGCTCGAAGCGACCCTCGCGATAGAGCCGCAGGTGACGCACCGCCGGCGCGCCCTTGAGCGGACCGGTGAGCTGGATCTCCTGGGCCTCCGCCCGGTGGGGCGCCGCGACGAGAACGCCGGCCGCCGCGACCGCTGCGCTCACGTAACAGACTGCGCTGACGAAACGCCGCTTCATCGCCGTCCTCACTTGGGCAACCGGTATTCGAACGACGTCGGCAGGAAGATCGAGATGCCGAGCTGCAGCTGCACGTCGTTGGTGAAGTGGGTGTCCGGGTCGAGCCAGGGGACTTGCCCGTTTGCGTTGAGCGGCCCTTGCGGGTTGGTGACGTCGAGCGTCGACACCTGCGTGTTCTCGAGCCGGTCGAAGAACATGAGGTCGCGGACCTCGAGGATGGCCGCCAGCCACCGCGTGAAGAAGATGCGGAAGCCGATGCCCAGGTCGAAGTTGACCAGGTTGTTCCAGTTGAACTTGCGGTTGTCCGGATCGATGACCGCGACCGGCTCGGTGCGGATGATGCCGCCGCCGCCCGAGATGAACACGTCGTAGTTGAAGATGAAGTCTCCGAAGCCGGCGAACTTTCCGTACATCGGCACGTACGTGAAGTTGAGGTCGGCCGAGAACTGGTAGTTGTTGAGCGGCACGGCGATGCGCGCCGCACGGCGGTTCTGGAAGTTGAAGTCCGACTCGCCGTTGAGGCCTCCGTACCAGACGCCGTCGACGCCGATCGCGAGGACCTGCGTGATGTAGTAGTTGAGCGCGAGCCCCGGCCCGTTGTGGCTCACGAACTGGTCGTTCAGGGTGAAGTTGAAGTAGGGCTGAATCTCGAAGCGCTGGGCGCGCAGAACGTACTGCTGCTGCACCGCGTACACCTCGGCGTGGACCTGCTTCTTGGCCTCCTCGCCGAAGTTGATCTCCTTGGCCGCCGCGCACTGCGGGGCGTCCGGCGTGATCTGACAGACGTCCATGCCGCCCTGGTCGCCGCCGGCGGCAGGGGGCGTCGCGCCCGTCTGATCGCCGCCCGCGGGGGCCGGCGCCGCGCCCGTCTGATCACCACCCGCCGCACCCGTGGCGGGTTGCGCCGGAGCGTCCGCATCGGCGGGAGCCGCCTGCGCGGGGGCCGTGGCCGGCGGAGGATTGGCGTTGCCGCCCTTCGGCTTCTTCTTTTGCGCGTACGCGGCCTGAGGCACCAAGACGAGTGCCGCCGCGAGTAGAAGCCACCTGCGAGCCTGCTTCATTGCTACCCCTTCCGCACCTTTCGAGGGCAATGGGGAACCTGATAGGCCCGACAGCGGCCGGTCCCGACTACTATCAACTCAGCAATAAGAAATCACGGCAAAAAAGAGGGAGCCCAAGGGGCTCGTTTAGCGGGTCACGATTGCATCTCACAAGCATCAAGCGGCTTGCGAGCCGTCCCCGCCCGCGCCCTCGCCATCGCCCCTCCCGAAAAGTGCCTCGACGAAGTCTTCCGCGTCGAATTCCCGCAGGTCTTCGGCACGCTCGCCGAGGCCCACATAGCGGACGGGAACGCCCAGCTCCTCGCAGATGGCGAGGACGATTCCGCCCTTGGCGGTGCCGTCCAGTTTCGTGAGAACGATGCCGGTCAGGTCCAGGGCCTCCTTGAACATGGAGGCTTGCGTGAGCGCGTTCTGCCCGGTCGTCGCGTCGAGGACGAGCAGCGTCTCGTGCGGGGCGGTCTCGAGCGCCTTGGCGATGGTCTTCCGCACCTTCTTGATCTCGTCCATCAGCGGCACCTTCGTGTGAAGGCGGCCCGCCGTGTCGACGAGGAGCAGGTCGGCCCCGCCCTCCTTGGCCTTCGTCGTCGCGTCGAAGGCGACGGCGCCGGGATCGGCGCCCTCCTTGCCCTTGATGACGTCGGACCCGACGCGCTTGCCCCACACTTCGAGCTGCTGCACGGCGGCGGCGCGGAAGGTGTCGCCCGCGGCGAGCATGACCTTCTTGCCGCCCGCGTTGTAGCGCGTGGCGAGCTTCCCGATCGTCGTCGTCTTGCCGACGCCGTTGACGCCGACCATGAGGACCACGGTGGGCTTCTGCTGCGCGCGGATCGCCCCTCCGCCGATGCCCAGGATGCGCAGCGCCTCGGCGCGGAGGGCCGCCCAGACGGCGTCGACGTCGCGCAGCTCGTTCCTGGCGAGCTGCTCGCGCAGGCGGTCGAGGATGACCTTCGTCGTCTTCGGCCCGACGTCGCTCGAGAGCATGACTTCTTCCACCTGCTCGAGGATGGCCGGGTCGATCTCTTTCTTGCCCTGGAAAATGGAAGAGAGACGCGCAATGAACCCGCCGCGCGTGGCCGCGAGGCCCTTGCGCAGGCCGGCCACGTCGCCCCGCTTCGCGGCGGGCTTCTTCGACGGGGGCGCGGCGCTCGGCGTGGGCGACGTGACTGCGGGCGCGCCGGACGGCGTGGGCTTCTGCGGCGCAGGGCGCGGGGAGGGCTCGGGCTGCGGGGTGGCCGCCGCGGTCTCTCCGCCGAAGACCGACGCCTTCGGGCGCTGGGCCGCCGGCGGGACCTGCTTGGCGCCGGGCTGCGGCCCCTGGAGCTGTGCCGCCCCGCGACCACGCAGCAGCAGGAGCAGCACGACGGCCGCGATGATGACGGCGGCGACGACGATGGTGGCGGTGGTCATGGGGGCCATCCCGCCGCTGGCGCTCCAGCGAGCTGACGGGGCCGCGACTATAAGGAGCCGCTCCGGGCCCCGTCAACGTGGACGGTCAGGTCGTTCCGGAGCCGCAGGGGGCGCCAACCTCTCGATTTCGCTCTCGGCCCGTGCATCGACGACCTGGCCGCCGAAAGCCGCCCGCTCCACGGCGTCGGCCCATTTCGCGACCACGAACTCGCCGGCCGCAGCCCGGCGCACGTGCCCGGGCGTCGGCTCGGGGCGCGCGTCGAAGGGCAGGCCGCGGCGCCTCGCCCAGCCGACGAGGCGGTCGAGCAGCGCACGCTTGCGGAGCACGAGGGCGACGTCGAGCTCTCCCGGCTCGGGCAGCGGTCGCCGAAGCTGCCCGTGCAGCGGGCCCTCGCACACGAGCTCGTCCCCCGGTTGAGTGGCCGAGGCCGAGCCCTCAGGGAGGCGAAGCGCGAAGGCGCCCTCGGCATCGGTGCGCGCCTCCGCGAGAATCTCGATGCGCTCGAAGCCGCGTCGCTCCACGGCCACGCGCGCGCCAGCGATCGCGTAGCCGTCGTGCGCATCGCGGAGCCTCCCGGACCATCCCCCCGCAGCGGGACCGGCGCGCACGAGCTCGACGCCCGCCTCGGGCTTGGCGCCGGGCGGCGGCGGTGCGCGGCTCGGGCGCGCCCCGGCCGTCTTGCGAGGCGGAAGCCTCGCGAGCACCAGCCACGCGATGGCCAGGAGCCCGGCGAGCAGTATCGGCGCCTTGCGCAGCGGGCTGGGCGGCTTCACCGGCTGGAGCAGCGACAGCTCGTTGCCCGGCTGCAGCCACGGCGCGTCCGGCACGTAGCGCACGTGGAGCTGCGACGGCTCCGGCTGCGACGCGTATCGCGCGACGACCTGCGCATGCCCCTGCTCGAGCGCCGCTGCGCCGGAGATGGCCTCGTCCTCGCCGACGCGGACCTCGATGGTCCCCGTCGGAAGTCCCGGGCAGCTCGCGCTGCGGCAGCGCAGCGTGGCGACGACGGGCACGTCGACGCCGTCCTCCGGAACGCCGGGCGAGAGCGAGCCCTCGTGCGCGTCGGGCGCCGTGATGTCCACGTGCGTGCGGCGCTCGACCGGCACCCCGTGCGTCGCCGCGCCGGCGGTGGCGTTGCCGGCGAACGTGACGCGGAGCTCGCCCCGGCCCGGCGCGCCGAGCAGCCCTGCGCGCACGCGGAAGAACGCGCGGCCGAAGTTGCTCGTCGTCGCCGTCGCGAGGTTCGCCCCCGTCTCGTTGGAGAGAACCAGGGCCAGATTCGCCGCGCCCGTCGTGACGCCCTGGTCCTCGGTCGACGCGACGACCTCGAGCTCGCGGTCGGTGCTGCCTCGCTCGTCCTCGTCGAGCTGCACCACGTGCGGCTCTGGATCGAAGCGCAGCGTCACCGGCGCGTGGGCCAGGTCGATCGACAGGTCGAGCCGCGCCGCGTCGATGGGCCCCGTCGCACGCGACTCGAGGTGCGCCGTCCACGTGCCGCGTGCGGCAGGTAGCATCAGACGCACGCAGAAGCGGCCCGAGTCGTCCGCGGGCAAGACGAGCGCATCGGCTGCCTCGACGCTCGGCGGCGAGGCTCCCTCGCTGCACGCAGCGGGCGCGGCATTGACGAGCCCGAGCGAGGCCCCGTCCGTGCCGGCAACGTGCAGCGCGACGCGCGCGCCGCCCACGGCGCGCGCCGTGTCGTCGACGATTGTCCCCGAGAGCAGCACTTCTCCCGGATGCGTCGCTCCTCCGCGCGCCCAATGCGCGTCGATGTGCGCCGACCCACGCAGGTGGATGCGCGGGGGCGCATCGGCGCGGGCGAGGGAAGGAGCAGCAACGGCAACAGCAGCAACAGCAACAAGAGAGAAAAAGGCCGTGACGAGGGCACCGCCGCCGAGTCGCCACGCCCGCATGCCCATCATGGTATCCTCGGAAACGATGGCGAGGCTCGCCCTGCGCATCCTCGTCGTCGCCATGGTGCTGCTCACGAGCATCATTGCGACGGCCGACGGGCGCATCGACTTTCTCGCCGAGCGCCTCCGCTATCCGCCCGCCGCGGGGCAGCCGGACGACTTCCGCGTGCGCACCAACGCCGCGCTCGCCCTCGGCGCCACCAACGACGACGCCGCCGTGAGCCCGCTCTGCCGCGGCCTCGACGACCCGAGCGAGGTGGTGCGGCAGGCCGTCGCGGTGGGCCTCAAGCGCCTCGCGCGCAGCGCCTCGCTCGACTGCCTCAGGCGGCGCGCCAACGTCGAGCCCAACTCGTCGGTCAAGCTGCAGATCCAGCGCGCCATCGAGGCCATCGAGTCCGCGGGGGGCGGCGGCGGCGGTGGCGGCGGCGGCGGCGGCGGCGACGCCCCGTACGTCTCGGGCGCCAAGTACTACGTGTCCATCTCGCCCGTCGCCAACAAGAGCGACCGCGGCCAGGCCGACGTCGATCGCGTCGTGCGCGGCGCCGTCGCCAGCAAGCTCGCCCAGCTCGGCGAGTACCAGCTGGCCCCCGCCGGCGAGTCCAACGCCGCTGCCAAGGCCGTCATCGCCAAGCGCCAGCTCAAGGGCTTCTACCTTGCGGTCAGCCTCGAGCCGTTCGACTACGGCGACGGCAGCCTCCGCGTCCGCGTGAAGATCGCGGTATTCTCCTACCCGGGCAAAGACCTGCGGGGCGAGGTCCCCGCCGGCGCGACCTTCCCGGGGGCACGCCCCGGCGATCACGGGGCGGAGGACCAACTGATGAGCGTCGTCGCCGGCCGCGCCGCCGAGCTTTTCGCGCAGAACTTCAAGTAGGCACTTACGTCGAGCTCCGAGGAACCCATGGCATCCACAACGTCGACAGCGCCTCCCGACCAGACCGGCTCCTACAAGAGGAGCGTCCGGAATTACCTGCTCGATTCGCGCTTCCAGCTCAAGTACTCGGGCTTCCTCGTCGCGGTGGCCCTCGTCATCAGCGGCGTGCTCGGCACCGTCGTCTACAGCACGACGACGGCGATGGTCGGCGAGAGCCAGAAGGTCATCGAGGAGAGCAAGAAGGTCTCCGAGGTGAGCCGGATGAACATCAAGGACCTCGCGGCCGACAGCCCGGACCTGCTCGCGGAGTTCAACAAGGAGGCCGACGAGCACGACCAGATGATCGCCGACCAGCAGACGCGCCTGATTCACCGGCAGGCGGTGCTCATCGAGAGCGTGGTCGGCGGGCTGACGCTCATGGTCGTCCTCATCGGCCTGCTCGGCATCTACGTGACCCACAAGATCGCGGGCCCCGTCTACAAGATGAAGCGCCTGCTCGGGCAGGTGGGGCAGGGGAACCTGCGCGTCGACGCGCGCCTGCGCAAGGGCGACGAGCTGCGCGACTTCTTCGAGGCGTTCCAGAAGATGGTCGCCAACCTGCGCACGCTCGAGAAGCAGCAGCTCGATTACATCGACAAGGCGATGGACGCGCTGGAGCGCGGGGCGAAGGACGACGCCAAGGCGTCCCTCGGCAAGGTCCGCGACGCCATGCGCGCCGCTCTCGAGGGCTGACGGTCTGACGCTCGCCAGCGCGGGCGGATATCCTCGTGCGCGTCATGACGCTGCACGAGTTCCTCGCGAAGACCGGGTTGGCCGATCGGACGTTGCGGCAGTACCACCGGCAGAAGCTCGTTCCCCAGACGGGACGCGACGGACGCTATGGAGAGCTGCAGTACCTGAGGGCCATGGCCATCCCTCTCCTCCGGAGAGACGGGATCCGCGGACCCGTTGCGCTCAGGAACGCGCTCGACGAGATGAGCATCGAGGAGCTGCGCCAGCTCGTCTCGGGAGACAGCGAGGACGGCGCGCCCATGGCGGAAATGCGTGCGGCCGTTTCGCCGATGCCAGCGCAGACGAGCCGGACCGGTGCGTCCATCACCGAGGATCACGTTCACATCAAGCTGAGGGACGGGATCGTCCTCGACGTGCGCATGCCCCTCGACGCGGAGGGGCAAGCCATCGTGCAGAAGGTCGCGTCGATGTTCGGGTTGAACGCGTCCTTCGGCTGAAAGAGTGCACGCGCGCGGCTCGCCCATGCACCCGTGAGCGACAAGCACGCGGTCCTGACGCTCACGGGTACACGCTCTTGACCCATGCCCGCGCCGGCGCGGCAGAGCGAAGCGCTCCTTCGCTTCATCCGCGCGGGAATGAGCCTCTCCAGCGCGGTCCTCAGCTTCGCGGCTGCCTCCGTGTGCCTGAGGGATGCAGCCGTGAGCGAGACCGGTGCGGCCTTGAGCGCAAAGCGCGCGTCCCTCCGGCTCACGACCTTCAGCGTGAGCGTCACCGGCGCATCCTCGAGGCTCACCGATGCACGATTGAGCCTCACGCATGCACGCGCGTGGCTGACGGACGCGCCGGTGAGCCTCATCGACGTGTCCACGCGGCACGTCGATGCACGATTGAGCTTCAGAGATGCGCCGGCGTGGCTTGCGGGCGCGCGTACGAGCCACGTTCACGCGGTCATGCGGCACGTGGACGCGCCCGTGAGCCTGACAACCGCGGTCATGTGGCACGTCCGCGGAGGGATGAGCCACGTCGATGCGCCCACGTGGCACGAGGGGGCGCCCGCGCGGCACGTGGACGCGCGATTCCGTTTGACGCGCCTGCGAGTGAAGCAAACGAGTGCGTGCATGCGGGGGAAGGATGTGCGATAGGGCGCCGTACACCGGGGAAGACAGGAAGTGGACGAGGGAGCAACGAAGGTGCGTCTCGCGACAGCGGCCGTTCTTGCAGCGATTGCGCTCATTTGCCCGCGCCTGGCGCTCGCGGACGAGCCCGCGGCCTTCGAGACCGTCACGGCGACGCATGCCGCCGTGGCCGACCACCTGCGGCTCACGGGCTTCGCCGTCGGCGAGCTGCCCATCGACCTCGGCGTCGCCCGCGCCCCGCGCCTGTACATCTGGGACCCGGTCTGCTGGGAACGCGCTCTGCCGGTGACCAACATGGGCGTCGCGTCCGCCCTGGTCGTCCTGAACTACGACTGGTGACTCGAACACCAGGCCGCTACTCGATAGCCCCCTCGACGTACTCGACCTTCGTCTGTCCGTCCTCGAAGGTGACCGCGGCGGCGTCGATGCGCACGCGCTGCACGTCGCGCATCTTCACGAGCTGCTCCCTCCAGAGGCGCCGCACGGCGCGCTTCAGGCGCAGGCGCTTGGTGTACGTGACGCTCTCGAACGCGCGCTGCATCGAGCCCTTGCGCCGCGTGCGCACCTCGACGACGACCACAAGCGGACCGCGCCGCGCGACCACGTCGAGCTCCAGCGCACCCAGGCGCAGGTTGCGCGCGAGCACGTCGTAGCCGGCGGCCACGAGGTAATCGGCGACCGCGCTCTCGGCCAGCCGGCCGAGGGCGGTGCGGGTGCTCACTGCGCCGTGTTCGTCGGGCCGCAGTAGGCGGGAGTGCCCGCCTTCGCGCCCGGATCGCAGCCGGCCAGACCGGTGCAGGACGTCAGCGGGTTGTACGCGGTGTTGTGCTTGACGCAGTAGGCGCCGGGAAGGTTGCCCTCGCCGGAGACGCCCGTCCCGGCGACGAGCTGCGAGCAGTCGTACCCGTCGGGGCAGGTGCAGTAGTTGGCGCCGTCGTCCGTCTTGCCGTTGGCGTTGGCGCAGCGGCACGAGCAGTAGACCGCGACGCTCGCCGTGCGGTCTGTGCAGTTCGGCATCACGTGGAGGTCGCCGCCGGCCATGCCGCCCCCGCCGTCGCCGCCGCCCATCGTGACGTTCGTGGTCGGCGCGACCGCCTGGTAGATGCCGGGCGTGCAGCAGGCGCTGTTCGTGTCGGCCGGCTTGGTGCCGTTGCACTTCTCGCCCACGCCGGAGGCCGACAGGTACGCGCCCGTCGCCCCCGCGTTCTGCCCGTACGGACACGACACGCGACCCTGGAAGTGATTCACCAGGCAGAGACGTGTCTCGCACTGGAAGCTCTTCGATTCGACGTTGACCTCGTGGTAGTCGAAGCCGCCGAAGCTCGGGTCGTACTCCTGCTCGGGGATGCAGGGGTCGCCGACGCCGGTGGCGCTGCAGCCCGTTCCGGAGATCACGACCACGGTGGCCACGGCAGACAGGGCGGCGGCCATCGGGCCGAGTGCTGCGAGGTACGTACGGAACATGGGGTCGGCACTCCTCGGTGGAGCAGGGCGTACGACAGCGCTGCGGCTCGCGCGAAGCTAATCGAGCGCGGCGAAGACCGTCAAGACGCTACTACTTGTCACGACTCACAAATGGGTCCCCAGTCCCCATTCCGTCGCACGGTCAGTTCGGCACCCAAGCTTCTGCGTCTCTAGCTAGTCTGCACCCCGGAGTCCTACGGGGTTTCGCCTTGACAAGCGCGAATCGCGCTCCGTACCATCGCCACCGCTCGGCGAGAGTATCTTCCGAACATCGTTGAAGTTTTCGCCTGTTGTCACCCCGATGAGGAGCACGACGATGCGTAGAGTGCTGACGCGCGGATTTTCCATCACGGCCCTGGCCGCCCTCGTGCTGCTCACGGGGACGAACGCCGAGGCGCAGAGAAAGAAGAAGCCCGCAGCAGCGCCCGCGCAGACGTCGCAACCCGCGCCGGTCGATCTCGACTCGGGCGGTCCCGCGACGCCGCCCGCGAAGGGCGCCGCGAAGCCCGTCGACAACTCGCCTCCCGCGCAAGCGGGCCAGCCCACCGAGGCCGCCGCGCAAGCGAAGCGTCTCTACGAGAGCGAGAAGTGGTGGGACGCCGCGCAGGCGCTCTACCGCGTCTACATCGGCGAGACCGGCGACGACGAGGGCAACAAGCAGATCGCGCAGTTCAATCTCGCGAAGGCCCTCTACAAGCTCAAGTTCTACCAGGCGGCGTACTCGATCTTCAGCGAGATCGCCGACAAGCCGAATCACCTCAAGTACAACGAGACGCTGCTCTGGCTCGCGAAGCTCGCGACCGACTTGCCCGAGCCCGCAGACATCGTCGAGCGCGTCGGCAAGTACAGCGAGGAGCAGGTCGGCAAGTTCAACAACAAGGAGCAGCAGGATCTCTACTGGCAGCTCAACTACCTGCTCGGCCGCTACAAGTACCGCAACGGCCAGTACCCCGAGGCGCTCGGCCTCTTCGAGAAGGTGAACCGCCGCTCGAAGTTCTACGTGCAGGCGCAGTTCTTCGACGGCATCTCGAACGTGCAGCTCCGCCAGAGCAAGCCGGCGGTGCAGTCGTTCCAGAAGATCCTCGGCGCGATCGAAGAGGGTGACGTCGAGGTCGAGGACGAGGCGCGCATGCGTGACCTCGCGTACCTGTCGATGGCGCGCACCTTCTACTCGGCGAGCATCAAGCTCGACGATCAGACCAACGCGCCCACGGTCGACCAGACGCGCCTCTCGGCCGCGGTGAAGTACTGGAACAAGGTCGACGTCGGCAGCGAGTACTGGCTCGACGCGCTCTTCGAGGAGTCGTGGGCGTACTTCATGGCCGGCGACTACAGCCACGCGCTCGGCAACATCCACACGATCGAGTCGCCGTACTTCCCGCACGCGAACTACCCCGAGGCGG
>DASVWO010000104.1:0-2583 GCA_036393165.1 Polyangiaceae bacterium
CGCAAGCTCCTGGCCGCCGAAGGGCACGAGGTCATCGACGCGACCGACGGCCTGGAGGGCGTGCGCAGCGCGCTGACTCTGCGGCCTGATCTCGTGCTGGTGGACCTCAACATTCCGGGGCTCGACGGCTACGAGGTCACGCTGCGCCTGAGGAGCGAGCCGTCGCTCAGCGGTGTGCCCATCGTGGCCATCACGGCCGAGGGCGACCGCGACACGAGCTTCGCCGTGGGATGCGACGGGTTCATCCAGAAGCCGATCGACGCACGCTCCTTCGCGTCGCTCGTGCGGCGGTACCTCTCGGGCCACCGCGAGCCGTACACCTCGAGCGCGGATGCGACGGGCGAGCGCCTGCGCCTGCAGAGCCACCGCATCGTGGCGCACCTCGAGCAGAAGGTCGCGGAGCTCTCGGGCGCCAACGAGCGGCTGCGCGAGATGGAGCGCCTGCGCACCGAGTTCTATCGCAACATCAGCCACGAGCTGGCCACGCCGATGACGCCCATCGTGGGGTACCTGCGCATGCTCATGGACGAGGAGCTCGGCCCCATGAACAAGCCGCAGGCCAAGGCGATGCGCGCCATGGACGACTGCGTGCGGCGCCTCCGCTCGACGCTCGACAACCTGATCGACGTGACGGGTCTCGAGACGGGCAAGATGCGCTTCTTCCACCGCGAGTACGACTTCCTCGATACGGTGAGGCGCGGCATCGCGGCGTACGCCGACGCGTTCGCCGAGCGGCAGATCACGCTGCTCGAGGAGATGCCGCGCGGCCCCCTGCCTGGGTACGGGGACTCGGACCGTCTCGCGCGCGCGCTGAGCCAGCTCCTGGACAACGCGTGGAAGTTCACGCCGCAGGGAGGCATCGTCGGCGTGCGCGTCGCCGTGCACGAGGGCCACTACGAGGTCATCGTGGCCGACAGCGGGTCGGGCATCCCGCCGGAGCGCGCGGAGCGCGTGTTCGATCCCTTCTTCCAGGTCGACGGCTCCCCGACGCGCGCCCACGGCGGCGTGGGCGTGGGCCTCGCCATCGCCCGCCGCGTCGCCCGCGGCCTCGGCGGCGACGTGAAGCTCGCGGGCGGCGCCGCAGTCGAAGGCATGTACCTGACCGGCGCCGCCTTCAGCCTGATGGTCGCGAAGCGCGCGCCCACGATCGTCGTGGACGCGACCAACTAGCGCCGTGCAGGAAATAGAGGACGAGCGCTGCGGAAAGCGCAGAGCAGGAGCTCGTGGGAGGACGCTCTCGAGGTCACTCCGGTCATCCGCGAGCGTCTGTCGGTCGCGCAGCTCGAGGCGCTCGCCACGCTGAGCCGGACCGGCGACGCTTGCCGAGGTGCTGGACCAGCTCGTGGGCATTGCATCCGCCCTAGTTCGCACGTCCAAGCAGCCGTATCGCTCGTGAGCCTCGCCGCCGCGAGCCCGCTCCCGCCCGGAGCGGCCATGTTATGTGACATAACATGGCGCCGGGAAACGGATGCCCCTCATGAGGGTCTATCTCGACTGGAACGCGACGACGCCGCCGCTGCCCGCGGTGGTGGAGGCGATGGCTGCGGCGTCGCGGGAGGCGTGGGGCAATCCGTCGAGCGTGCACGCGTTCGGGAGGGCCGCGAGGGCGCGCGTGGAGGATGCGCGCGAGGCGGTGGCGAAGCTGGCAAAGGGTGACCCGCGGGACGTCGTGCTCACGTCGGGTGGGACGGAGGCGAACAACCTGGCGCTGCGGAGCGCGTTCACCGGTGGGGCAGGGGTTCTCGTGACGAGCCGGCTGGAGCATCCCTCGGTCGCCAAGGTGGCCGAGGCGCTCGAGCGCGAGGGACGCGCCCGCGTGCGGTGGCTCCGGGTGCTCCCGCAAGGCACGATCGACCTCGAGGATCTCGAGCGCGCCCTCGCCGAGGGAGGCGTGCGCCTGGTGGCCCTCATGGCGGTGAACGCCGAGACGGGCGTCGTGCAGCCGGTACGCGAGGCGATCGACATGGCCCACCGCGCCGGAGCGCTCGTGCACATCGACACGGTGCAGACGTTCGGCCGCGCCTCCGACGTCCTCGAGGACGCCGACACGCGCAGTCTCGCGGCTCACAAGATGCGTGGACCCAAGGCCATCGGCGCACTCGTCACGCGCCCCGGGCACCCCATCACTCCGGTGCTCCTCGGCGGCAGCCAGGAGCCCGGCATCCGCCCCGGCACCGTCGATCCCGTGACCGCCGCGGGCCTCGCCGCCGCCTCGCGCCACGCCCTCACGTCGCCGGAAAAGTGGAGCGCCCTGTCCTCGCTTCGCGACACCCTCGAGCGCGGCCTGCTCTCGCTCTACCCGCGCGCCCGCGTGAACGGCGCCTCCGGCCCGCGCGTCCCCCACGTCACCAGCGTCGCCTTCCCAGGCTGGTCCTCCCCCGAGCTCGTCGCCGCCCTCGACCTCGAGGGCATCGCCGCCTCAGGAGGCAGCGCCCGCAGCGCCGGCACCGCCGAGCCGTCCACCGTTCTCCTCACGATGGGCGACGAAGAAGCCGCGACATCCTCCATCCGTTTCTCGCTGGGGGAAGAAACGACCCGCGCTGAAATCGACGCTGCCCTCACTGCCTGTCGCACGGTGCTGAC
>DASVWO010000105.1:0-26981 GCA_036393165.1 Polyangiaceae bacterium
CAGCTGGGAGACAACGACGTGGCGCTGGCGCAGCTCGACATGGCGTTCAAGATCGACCCCGGCTCGGTCGGTGTGCTGCGCGACCTCGGCGTGCTCGCCTTCGAGACGAACGACCTGGATCGGGCGCAGAAGACCTTCCGCGCGCTGCTCCTTCAGCGGCTCGACCCCAACGCGGGCATCTCGAAGGGCGAGGTCTTCTACTACCTGGGCGAGATCAGCGCGAAGCAGGGCGACAAGGCGAAGGCCGTGCAGATGTTCGAGCGCGCCATCGAGAACGATCCGGCGCTCGACCGGGCGCGGGCGAAGCTCTCGGAGCTGAAGGGTTGAGGCTGCGCGCGCTCCTGGGCTGGTTGCTCGGGCTCGTGGCGCGCGCGTGGCTGGCGACGCTGCGCGTGCGCGTCGTGACCGACCCGTCGCTCGACGGGGTGGCCGACCGGCCGTGGGTGCTCGCGTTCTGGCACGGGACGCAGTGGCCGCTGCTCGCCTGGAGGCGGCGCCGGCGGACGGTCGTGCTCGTGAGTCTCTCGCGCGACGGGGCGATGCAGGCGCGGGCGCTCGCGGTGCAGGGGCTCCGCGTCGTCCGCGGGTCGAGCTCGCGCGGCGGGGCGAGGGGCCTCGCGGCGCTCGTGCGGACGATGAAGAAGGAGCAGGCGGACGCGGCGTTCGCGGTGGACGGTCCGCGCGGCCCGCTCGGCGTGGTCAAAGGCGGCGCCATCGCGGCGGCGCAGGCGACAGGGGCCGTCGTGGTCCCCATGACGGGCCGCGTGGGCAGGGGCATCGTCCTGCGCCGTGCGTGGGATCGCTTCGCCGTGGCGTGGCCCTTCACGCGCGTCGACGTCGTGCTCGGTGCGCCCATCGAACCGGCCACGACGGGCGCGCGCGACGCCGTCGAGCGTGCCCTCCGCGAGATGAACCGCGATAGCCTCGCGGCATGAGCGAGCGGGGCCGGGTCGTTTCGATCGACGGGGTGCTGCGGTCGCCGGATCAGGCGACGGTGAGCGCCTACGACCGCGGGTTTCTCTACGGCGACGCCGTGTTCGAGGTGTTCCGCACTTACGGCGGCAAGCCGTTCGCCCTCGACGAGCACCTGACGCGCCTGCGCCGGTCCGCCGAGCGCGTGTTCATCCCGATGCCGGTGGACGACGGCACGCTGCGCCTCGAGATCGAGGAGGCACTCGGTGTGGCCGGCAACGACGAATCGTACGTGCGGCTCGTGCTCACCCGTGGATCCGGTCCGCTCTCGCTCGATCCGGATTCCGCGTCGCATCCGCTCCGTGTCCTCTACGTCGAGCCCGTCGTTCCGCCCCCGCGCGACGCGTACGTGAACGGCGTGGCCCTCGTGAGCGTCCACACGCGACGCGCCACGGACGAGACGACCGCCGCCGGCGCGAAGGTGAGCAACTACCTGGCGAACCTCCTCGCGATGCGAGAGGCCAAGGGGAAGGGAGCGCACGAGGCCCTCATCGTGGACGCGCGCGGTCACGTCGTGGAGGGGGCCTCCTCCAACGTGTTCGTCGTGTCGGGCGGGCGCCTGTCGACCCCACCCGAGTCGGCCGGCATCCTCGTGGGAATCACGCGCGCCCACGTGCTCGACGCCGCCCTCGCCCTCGGCATCCCCGTGGAAGAGCGCGACCTCGCTCTCGACGACGTCTACGGCGCCGAGGAAGCGTTCATCACCTCCAGCATCCGCGAGCTCGTCCCCGTGGTGCGCGTCGACGACCGCGTCATCGGGAAAGGCGCACCAGGGCCGACGTCACGTGCTTTGCATCGCCGCTTCCGCGACGACGTCGGCATGGCGGAACGCCCCATGCCCTACGACTGACGAGAGGACGATGCCAAAGGCCGACGAGTGGAGAAGAGGAAAAGAAGATCAAAAGATCAGAAGATCAAAAGGGCGTTTGTGCGTAGAAGCCCACAAGGCCTTCTTCTGACCTTTTGATCTTCTGGTCTTCTCTTCCTCTCCTCTCGTCTTGCTCGTGCGCCTCGTCCCTTTTCACGCGCGGACGTGAGCGATCACGTCGACTTCGACCTGAGCGCCCCTCGGGAGCGCTGCAACCTGCACTGTGGCGCGGGCGGGGTAGGGGGCTTCGAAGTAGGAGCCGTACGCCTCGTTGACTGCGGTGAAGTGGCCGAGGTCGACCAGGTAGATGGTGGTCCGCACGACGTCGGCGAACGAGCAGCCGGCTGCCCCTAGGACGGCGCGCAGGTTGTCCATCACGCGGCGGGTCTGCGCGGTGATGTCGCCCGTCACGAGCTGGCCCGTCGCGGGGTCGAGCGGGATCTGGCCGCTGAGGAAGAGCAGATCGCCACTCTTCACGGCCTGCGAGTACGGACCGATGGCGCCGGGAGCGTCCTTCGTCGAGATGGCTTGCTTCATGGGTGGGCGAGGAGTCTACAGCCTCTGGCGCCCCGCGAGGGCCCGCCCCATCGTGATCGGGTCGGCGAACTCGAGGTCGCCTCCGTGCGGGACGCCGCTGGCGATGCGCGTCACCGCCACGCCGAGCGAGCCGAGCTCGCGCTTCAGCAGCAGCGCCGTCGCTTCGCCGTCGACGCTCGGCGGCGTCGCGACGATCACCTCGGTCACGCCGTCGTCCCGGATGCGGGCCCGCAGGCGGTCGAGCGGCAGGTCCTCGGGGCCGATGCCCTCGAGCGGCGAGAGCAGTCGCCCCAGCACGAAGTACCGCCCGCGCATCGACCCGGCCCGCTCGATGGCCATGAGGTCGTGCACGCGCGCGACGACGCAGAGCAGCTTGCCGTCGCGCTTGGAGTCGCCGCAGACGTCGCACACCGCGTGGCCGTCGACGATCTCGGCCACGTTGCCGCACCGCTCGCACGGCCCGAGCTCGTCGCGCAGCGACGCGAGCTCCGCCCCCAGCTCGCGCGCGAGCGCCTCCTCCGCCGTGAGCAGCCAGAGCACGTAGCGCTGCGCGGTCTTCTCTCCGACGCCGGGGAGGCGCGAGAGCAGCTTCACCAGCCGCCGGACCTTCGTGCTCGCCACGTCGCTAGGCTAGACCATCCCGGGGATCTTCACGCCCCCGGTGACCTTCTCGAGCTCCGCCTCCATCTGCTTGTCGGCCTGCTCGATGCCCTGGTTGATCGCGGCGCACACCCCGTCGAGCACCAGGTCGCGGTCCTCGCTCTTCAACGTCTCGGGGTCGATCTCGATGCGCTTCACGCTGCGGCCGAGCGTGACCGTGACCTTGACCTTGCCCCCCAGGCCCTCGATCACCAGCTCCTTGTCCTTGAGCTCCGTCTTGGCCTGCTCGATCTTGCGCTGCATGCGCGCTGCCTGGCGCATCAGCTCGTTCATGCCGCCGCGAAATTGCATGAGGCTCGTTCTAGCTCACTCTGGCGTCCGAGTCCGCACTCTCGCTTCGCTCGAGCCTGCGGCACTCAGTCTCCGCCGCTCGGCAGCTTCACGTCGCGAATGGTCGCGCCGAAGAGCCGCACCGCCTGCTGCACCAGCGGGTGATTCTCGACCGCCGCGCGCGCCTTGGCCAGCTCCTCCGAGCGCTTCTCGGCGTCGATCGAGGCCACCGTCCGCAGGCCCGAGGTGGGCGTCGCCGACACGTCGAGCACGACCTGCGTCGGCGCCCCGAAGTGCGCGCGCACCTCGCGCGTCAGGATCTCCAGGGCGTCGGGTTCGCTCGCGCGGGCCGCGAAGAACCCCGCGCCCGATTCGAAGCCGATGACGGTGCGAGCCGGCGTCAGCTCCATGGGCACCGCATGCTGGAGGACCGAGGCCAGCGGCGGACGCACCGCGTGAACCCGGTCGAGGATGGCGCGCCACACCTCGAGCTCCGGGGCGGGCGGCGCCGCCGGAGCGGGCGCGGGGACGAGCGCCAGTGAGCCGTGCGTGGGCAGCGACGGCCCGGGCGCGATGGCCGGCGTGATCGAAGGCGCCGGCGCGATCATCGGCGTGAACGATTGCGTGATCGACGGATGCCCCGCGACCGTGCGCCCGCCTCCACCGCCCCCTCCGCCCCCACGGGGAGCCGGACCGGGCGGAGGAGCGCCCCCGAGGCGCTTCTCCAGCTCCCCGACGCGGGCGAGCAGCTCGTCGAGCGCCAGGAGCGGCGGCCGACGCGCGAGCCTCACGAGCGCCATCTCGATCGCCATGCGCGGCTGCGCGCTCTTCACGACGTCGTCGAACGCCTTCGAGAAGCCCTGGAAGAGACGCGACAGGTCGTCCGCCTCGGCCCGCGCCGCGAGGTCGACCACGTCCTTCATCTCTTCGTCCGCCAGGTCGAGCAGCTCCTTCATGGTCGGCCGGCTGTCCGGTTTGGCCGTCCCGTCCCTCGCCGGCGAGGCGCACACCTTGGCCACCACGAGGTTGCGCAGGTGACGCAGCACGTCCTTCGCCACGTGCGCGAGGTCGAACCCCTGCTGCGCGATGCGGTCGATCACGCCGAGGCACCCGGCGGCGTCACCGGTGACGAGCGCCGTCGCCAGCTCGTGCAGGATCTTCCGGTCCGCCACGCCGAGGACGCGCGCCACGTCCTCCCCCGTGAGCTTCTCCCCGCTGAACGCGATGACCTGGTCGAGCAGGCTCATGGCGTCGCGCATCGACCCCGCCGCCTCGCGCGCGAGCACCTGCACCGCCGGCCCGTCGGCCTCGATCTTCTCCAGCCCGAGCACCTGCTCCAGGCGCGTCGCGATCGTCTGCGTTGGGATCAGCTTGAAGTCGTACCGCTGGCAGCGGCTCAGGATGGTGACCGGGACCTTCTGCACCTCGGTCGTCGCGAAGATGAACTTCACGTGCGGCGGCGGTTCCTCGAGCGTCTTGAGGAACGCGTTCCACGCCGCCGTCGAGAGCATGTGCACCTCGTCGACGATGTAGATCTTGAACCGGTCGCGCGCGGGCCGGAAGGTCATGCCCTCCTGCAGCCGCCGCACCTCGTCGACGCCGTTGTAGCTGGCGCCGTCGATCTCCTGCACGTCGAGGTCCTGCCCCGCGGTGATCTCGGTGCACGGCGCGCACGCGTTGCAGGGCGTGGCGGTCGGGCCCTTCTGCTGACCGTCCTTGCCCACGCAGCTGAGGCACTTGGCGAGCAGGCGCGCGCTCGTCGTCTTGCCCACGCCGCGCACCCCGGTGAAGAGGAACGCATGGGCGATGCGGCCGGTCGCGATGGCGTTCGCCAGCGTCCGCGCCACGTGGTCCTGGCCGACCAGGTCCTCGAAGGTCTGCGGGCGGTATTTTCTTGCGAGGACGAGGTAGCTCACGGTCGGAACCAGCCCTCTACAACGCGTGCCGTCCGGACGCCACGGTCGGGTACCATGTGCCCGCGCCATGGGAGCATCGGGCCACCACGCACCGGATGGAAGCCCGGTCGAGCTCTACGCGCGCCTCGCCGCGGGAGACGAGCCGGCGATCGTGCACGCGGCAATTCCGGCCGGCGCGACGGTGCTGGACCTCGGCTCGGGCGCCGGGCGCATCGCCCACGCGCTCATCGCGCTCGGCCACCCGGTCGTGGCTGTGGATAACTCCCCCGAAATGCTCGAGCACGTCCGCGGCGCCGAGAAGGTGCTCGCCGACATCCGAACGCTCGAGCTGCACCGCCGCTTCGACTGCGTGCTCCTCGCGAGCAATCTTCTCAACTGCGTCGACGCGACCACACGCGCCGCCATGCTCGCCGCGTGCGCGCGCCACGTGGCCGCCGACGGCTGCGTCGTCATCCAGCGTCTCGCGCCCGGCCGCGCCCTCACCATCGAGGAAGGCGCCTGGACGCGCGGGCAGGCGAGCTTCCACCTGACGAGCCTCATCCGTCGCGGCCGCATCTTCTCGGCCACCATGGTCTTCGAGCTCGACGGCAAGCGCTGGCGCCACTCGTTCGAGGCCGAGTTGCTCGACGACGAGGAAACGGACGCGGCGCTCGCGCACGCCGGGCTGCGGCGCGACGGCTTCCTCGACGAGTCGCGGGCGTGGGTCAAGGCGCGTGTCGCGGTCTAGGCGGCGCCAGATGCGCGATCCGAAGGCTTGCGACCATCTCGTCGGCCACGGCGTCGGCCGCGTCGGCATCCTGTGCAACGGAAGCCAGCGCGTACGTGTAGATGCCCTCCGGCGACCAGATCCCGTATGTCACGTGGTGCTCGTATCGCTTCCAGGCACCCGATAGTCCATCGACGTCGTACGTGAAGCGTGCCACGGGCACTCCGTGCGCGGTGAGGAGGCGCACGCGCGATTCGTCGCCACGCGCGGTGCCGCCAGGAAACGATGTGGGAACGCCCTTCATCAGGCCCCGCGCCCAGGCCCTGGCCATGAAAGGAACCGGCTGGAACACGGGGCCGCCGTCGGGCATGTGGTTCATCGAGACGGTCAGCTGCGCCATCGCCCCTCCGCCGTCCACGCCGAGCGGGAAAAAGGCGATGGCAAGAGGCCGCGCTTTGGTGGGAAACCGCGACTCGTCGATCGTCTTCGTACCCGGAGGGCACTTGGTCGCATCGAACCGCGCCGCGGGATACGCGAAGCAGGCGCGCCGAGTCGAGGGGATCGTCACCGAGAACAGGTCGCCGTCACGGATCTCGTCCACGCCGGGGTCGCTGTTCGGAGGACCGGGCGGCGCCGGGGACACGGCCTCCGAGGCCGCCGGCGGGGCGGAGCCGGCCTTCGATCGCTTGCAGTCGAGACACGACGCGGCCGCAATCCCGAGGAGAGCGAGCATGCGCCAGCCAGCCACTGTTGGGCGAGCGTATCTCGCCGAGCGTTTCGAGTCCGGGGTCGAGCTCTCCTCGGATTCGTGCGATCCTTCGATCGAAGGGCGGCCAGCGCGGATATGAAGGTCTCTCGCGTCGCCGGCGTGCTCGTCGGCATTGCATGGGCGGCGATCTCGTGTGGAAACTCGAGTTCGCGGAACGGTTTCAGCAGCGGCGACGACTCCGGCGTCGATGCGGGGGGCGCCGCGGACTCCTCTCTGGACGTGGGGCCCAGGGGCGACTCCGGCTCGGGCGACTCGATGTCCCTGGTCGGCGACGGCGCAGTGGCGGAGGGAGGCGCGTGCAAGAAGCTGAACATCGGGATTCTCGGCAACCCCGGCTCGAATCCTTCGTCGGACTTCCAGGCGTGGCTCGTGAGCGCGGGCACCTCGGTGACGCGCATCCAGACGATGGCGCCCACGCCGGTCGTCACGGCCGCCACCCTCATGCCGTTCGACGTCGTCATTCTCGACTGGCTGACGCGTGACTACGCGAGCGCCGAGGCCGCCGCCCTGGCGTCCTTCGTGTCGGCGGGCGGAGGCGTCATCTCGATGTCCGGCTACGACGGCGTGAGCACCGACGACTGGCACGCCAACTCGCTGCTCGCGCCGCTCGAGGTGGCCTACTCCGGCCCGTTGCTCGATGGTCCCGTCACCACCTTCGCCGTGCATCCGACGACCCTCGGCCTCACCTCGGTCACCTTCGCCGGCGGCTACGCGGTGACGGACCTCGGCGGCACGGCGAGCACCCGCACGTCCGTGGCCTTCCTGCCCAACCCCTCGGGGGCCGGGAACGTCACGGTCGCTTACGCGGTCACCATGGGCTCCGGCCACGCGTTCGTCTGGGGCGACGAGTGGATCGAGTTCGACTCGGAGTGGTCCACGTTGCCGGAGATCAAGCAGCTCTGGGTCCAGGTGTTCGCCTGGGTCGCGCGCCCGGGCAACTGCATGCTGATGCCGCAGTAACGCTTCAGGTCTGCGCCTTGAGCTCCTTCACGAGCTCCGGCACCGCGACGAACAGGTCGGCCACCAGGCCGTAGTCGGCGATCTGGAAGATGGGCGCGTCCGGGTCCTTGTTGATCGCGACGATCACCTTGGAGCCCTTCATGCCCGCGATGTGCTGGATGGCGCCCGAGATGCCGATCGCCATGTAGAGCTGCGGGGCCACGGTGCGCCCCGTCTGCCCGACCTGGAGCTCCGGCGGGGCATATCCGGCGTCGCACGCCGCGCGGCTCGCGCCGATGGCGGCGCCGAGCCCGTCGGCCAGCGGCTCGAGCACCTGCTTGAACTGCTCCTTGAGCGACCGCCCGCCGGAGACGACGACGCGCGCCTCCCCGAGGTCGGGCCGCTCGCTCTTGCCGGCGTGGGTGCCGACGTACTCCACGCGCGCTGCCGCCGCGTCGTCCGGCGCCTTCGCGCCGTTCTCGACGGGGCTCGCTCCACCGGCCGGCTCGGCCGCGGGGAACTCGGTCTGTCGCACGCTCACCACGTGGAGCGGCGTCGCGATCTCGAGCCACCCGAAGGCGTTCCCCGCGTACTGCGGGCGCCGGTAGTGGCGCTTGCCGCCGTCGACCTTCACCTGGTTGATGTCCGGCGCGTACCCGGCCCCGAGCTTCGCGGCGACGCGCGGCCCGAGATCCTTGCCGAAGGCGCTCGCGGTCATGGCGACCACGTCGTAGCCCCCGTCCTTCGCCACCTTGGCGACCGTGGGTGCCCAGCGCTCGGCCGCGTAGTGCGCGAGGCTCGCGTCGTCGACCGCGATGACCTTCTGCGCGCCGAATCCGGTGAGCTCCTTGGCCGCACCGCCCGCGCCCGCGCCGATGGCGACGATCGCGAACGGAGCGCCGATCTGCTTGGCGAACGTGATGGCGCTGTGGGTGGTCTTCTTGACCTTCCCGCCGTCCAGCTCCGCGACGACCAGTGTTCCGGGCATGTCAGATCACCTTCGCTTCCGTCTTGAGCTTCGTCACGAGCTCCTTCACGTCCTTCACCTTCACGCCTGCCGCGCGCTTGGGCGGCAGCTCGGCGTTCGCGTAGCGAACCTTGAGGTTCGCGTCCGCCGCCACGTCCGCGAGCTTCATCTCGGCCAGCGGCTTCTTCTTCGCCGCCATGATCGCCATGAGCGCGGCGAAGCGCACGCCGTCCGCGTACGTGTGCGTCGCCGGCGTGTGCTTGCTCTGCACGCTCTTGGGGTGGACGATCTTGTCGAGCACCGTCACCACCGCCGGCAGCGTCACGCGCACTTGCATCGTCGCGCCGTCCACCTCGCGCCCCACCACGAGCGCCTTGTCGTCCTCGCTCTTGATCGACCCGGCGAAGGTCGCCTGCGGCCAGCCGAGGTACTCGGCGAGCATCTGCCCGACCTCGTTCGACTCGTTCTCGGCCTGCTGGTAGCCGAGCAGCACGAGGTCCGGCTTCTCCTTCTCGACCACCGCCTTGAGCCCGCGGGCGACGAGGTCGCCGTCGAGCGCGTCGTCGGTCGCCTCGACGCGGATGGCGCGGTCGGCCCCGGTGCCCAGCATGGCGCGCAGCGTCTGCTCGGCGTCCTTCGGCCCGAAGGTGACGACCACGACCTCGCCGAGGCGGGCCTTCGTGTTGGTCCCGTTCTCGGTGAGGCGCAGGGCGGTCTCGAGGGCGTAATCGTCGTACGGGCTGGCCTTCGGCTCGAGGCCCGTCGTGTCGACCTTGCCCTGCGCCGAGAGCTTGATCTTGTTCAGGTTATCGGGGTCTGCGACCCGCTTGACGGCGACGAGGATCTTCATGAATGGCGGTTCAGTCGATAGAGGGAGAGGGCCCCGGTGTCAACCCGCGGTCGCCCCCGTGAGCTCGGCGAACTTGGCGAGGTCGACGTTGCCGCCCGAGACGACGGCGACGATGGGGCCGTCGCCGGCTCGGCCCGACAGCGCGGCCGCGACCGGAAGGGCGCCGGCGCCCTCGGCGATGACGCGCGCTTTCTCGGCGATGGTGCGCATGGCGCGGCGGACCTCGTCGAGCGTGACGGGGATCGAGCCGTCGACGGTGCCCTGCATCCGCTGCCACATGCGCGGGAGGAGGCTCTTGCCGCCCGCGCCGTCGACGAACGACGCCTGCCATCCCTCGAAGACGACGGGGCGTCCGGCGGCGAACGACGCGGCGCCGGGCGCGGCGGTCTCCGGCTCCGCGCCGAGCACGCGCACGCCCGGAGCGCGCGCCTTCACGGCGCTGCCGATGCCCACGAGCATTCCGCCGCCGCCGATGGCCGCGACGATGGTGCGCACGCCGGGCAGGTCCTCGAGGATCTCGAGCCCGATGGTCGCGTTGCCGGCGATGAAGTCGTCGTCGTCGAACGGGTGCACGAACGTCCCGTCCATCCCGGGGAAGGCACGCTCCTCGAGGGCGCGCCAGCACACGTCGAACGGGGTCTTCACGATGCGCGCTCCCAGGCGTCGCATGCGCTCGATCTTCGTCTCGGGCGCCGTCTCGATGGCGACCACCGTGCACGGCACGCCGAAGTCGCGCGCTGCGTAGGCGACGCCCTGGCCGGCGTTGCCCGCGCTCACGGTCCACACGCCGCGTGCGCGCGCCTCGGGCGAGAGCATCGCCACCGCGTTGGCCGCCCCGCGCAGCTTGAACGAGTTGATCGGCTGCAGATTCTCGAGCTTCAGCCAGATCTCCGGCTTCTCCGCGTCGTGCCGCAGCTTGACGAGCGGCGTGCGCAGGATGACCCCGCGAATGCGCTCGCGCGCAGCCTGGATGTCCTCGATGCGGATGGGTCTCACGGGGGTCGGCGCGTCGGTCACGGCCGGATGGTACGCCTTCTCGCTCGAGGACGGGCCCGAGGCGCCGAACGACGCGTCGATGACGCGGAAGGGTGCGTCTTTCACGCGCAACGGCGCGTCCTTCGGCGTGACGGGCGCGTCGTCACGCGAGACCGGCGCGTCGTTCCGCGCGAACGACGCGTCCTCACGTCGGATCGATGCGTCCTCACGCCTGATCGATGCGTCGTTCCTCGGGTACGGCGCGTCCTTCCGCGTGATCCGCGCATCTGTCCGCGGGTAGGGGACGCCCTTCCGCACGATTGACGCGTCCTCGTTCGATATCGATGGGTCCTTCAGGGATGTGGACGCGTCCATCCGCGATCTCGGCACGTCTTTCAACGATGTCGACGCGCCCTTCAACGACGTCGATGCGTCTTTCAGCGACGTCGACGCGTCCTTCAGCACGACATGCGCTTCGTTCCGCCGCTTCGATGGGTCCTTCCACGCGATCGACGCTCCGATCGGCCGCATCGGTGCGCCCGTCTTCGCTCCCGGTACTGAACGCCCTGTCCGAAGATCGTGCGTGGAGCGCGGGACCAAATCGCGACTCTTGCGATTGCACCGTGTGGAGGGGAAGGAAACGAAAGGCGCAGGCCGCGCACGCTCCCTGGCGTGGCGGTCGGCCACGGCGGCGTCGCGCGCCCTTCCGGGAAGGAGGATGTACCCATGACTGCAAGTAAGAACAGCAAGGCAAGCAAGGCCACCCGCGTGGGGCAACTCATCGCGGGAACGAAGAAGCGTCTGCCGAACGCGAATCAAACGATCACGATCGACGGCGGTTCGACCACGGTGGATGCGGTGACCAAGGAGCTGCAAGGCTTCCTCGATGACCGCGACGCCGTGGTGGCCGCGCAGGCGACCGTCAAGGCGAAGGTCGCTGCCGAGGATGCGAACATGGCCGTCGTGAACGCGCTCATCAAGGCGTTCATCGCGTTCCTGCGCGTCACCTTCGGCAACGATCCGAGCGCCCTGGCCGACTTCGGACTGACGCCCACCAGGGCGAAAGGCTCGATGACGGCCGAGGCCAAGGCGGTGGCCGCCGCGAAGCGCGAGGCGACTCGCGCGGCGCGGGGGACCAAGACGCCGAAGCAGAAGAAGGGAATCCACGGCAACGTCACGGCGAAGCTCGTCGTCACGCCCGTGGAGACCGTCGATGCGACGGCGCCGGCGCCTGCAGCGGCGGCGGCTCCTGCGACGACCCCGAACAGGGGCTGACGCGGGACGCCGGGCGGAGGAACCCGGGGGCGCCGCGGACCGAGCCATCGGCCGCGGCGCTTCCGGGGCCCGCTTCCGTCTGGCCGGCGAGCCCCTCGAGCCCTAGGGTCCCAACCGCTCCCGCCTCGGCGGCGCTAGAGTGGGATCTCCCACCATGCCCCTGACCACGGATTATCTCGTCATCGGAAGCGGCGTCGCGGGGTTGACGTTCGCGCTCGAGGCGAGCGCGCACGGGGACGTCACCATCATCACGAAGCGCAGCGCGGACGAGTCGAACACCAAGTACGCCCAGGGCGGCATCGCGGCCGTCCTCAGCAGCGCCGACTCCTTCGAGTCGCACATCCAGGACACGCTCACCGCCGGCGCGGGGCTCTGCCACGAGCGGACCGTCGAGATATGCGTGAAGGAAGGGCCCGCGCGCATCCGGGCGCTCCAGGAGATCGGCGCCCGCTTCGACCGCGCGCCCGCATCGAGCGACGGGGACGTGGACCTCGACCTGCACCTCGAGGGCGGCCACAGCGCGCGGCGCGTCGCCCACGCCGCCGACATGACGGGGCGCGAGGTGGAGCGCGCGCTGCTCGAGGCGGTGCAGAACAGCGGGCGCATTCGCATCCTGGAGGATCACTGCGCGGTCGACCTCATCACGCTCGCCAAGTACGGCGGGCCCGAGGTCTGCTCCGGCGCCTACGTGCTCGACGAGGAGAGCGGGCAGGTCGTCACGATCCTCGCGCGCGCCGTGATCCTCGCGTCGGGCGGCGCCGGCAAGGTCTACCTCTACACGACGAACCCCGACGTGGCGTCGGGCGACGGCGTTGCGATGGCCCACCGCGCGGGCGCCGAGATCGCGAACATGGAATTCTACCAGTTCCACCCGACGTGCCTCTTCCACGAGAAGGCGCGGCGCTTCCTCATCACCGAGGCGATGCGCGGGGAGGGGGCCGTGCTCCGGCGGGTCGACGGCTCGGCCTTCATGAAGGAGCACGACCCGCGCGGCGACCTCGCCCCGCGCGACGTCGTCGCGCGCGCCATCGACTACGAGCTGAAGAAGACCGGCGCCGAGCACGTGCTGCTCGACATCACCGACAAGAAGCCGGCGTTCGTGAAGGAGCGCTTCCCGAACATCTACGAGGAGTGCCTGCGCTGGGGGATCGACATCACCGCGCAGCCAATCCCGGTCGTGCCGGCGGCGCACTTCATGTGCGGGGGCGTGACGACGAACTTCGACGGGCGCACGACCATCCCGGGGCTCTGGGCCATCGGCGAGTGCGCGAGCACGGGGCTGCACGGCGCCAACCGCCTCGCGAGCAACTCGCTCCTCGAGGGGCTCGTCTTCGCGCACCGCGCGGCCGAGGCGCTGAAGGAGGTCGACCGGAGCAAGCCGTGGCCCGACGTCCCCGAGTGGCAGACGGGCGCCGCCGTGCCGAGCGAGGAGGCCGTCATCATCACCCAGAACTGGGACGAGGTGCGCCGCCTCATGTGGAACTACGTCGGCATCGTGCGGTCCACGTCGCGCCTGCGCCGGGCGTCGCGCCGCATCTCGCTCCTGCAGGAGGAGATCGTCGAGTACTACTGGAAGTACTTCGTCACGCGCGACCTGCTCGAGCTCCGCAACATCGCGACCGTGGCCCAGCTCATCGTGGGGTGCGCCGAGGCCCGGCACGAGAGCCGGGGGCTGCACTTCACGATGGACTGGCCGGAGACGGACACGAAGCTGGCCCGGGACACCGTGACCAAGAGGGGCGTGGCGCCGCATCTGAGATAAAGTCCCGCGCCGTGCCCGAGTCGCTGCGCCCGGATGAGCCGTCCGACCGTCCGCTGACGCCACTCGCAGGCGCGCTGTGGGCGGTGGCGCTCACGATGGTCGTGATGTGCGCGGTCGCGGCGACCGATGCGGCGCGGCCCGGCGCGCAGACCGACATCGTGAACCTCGCGGCGTGCCAGGTGCTGGCGACGTCGCTCGTCATCTTCGCGATGGTGCGCATGCACGCGCGCGACGTGTCGCTGCGGGCAACGCTGGGGCTGCGGGCGGTGGCGCCCCTGCACGCGCTTCTCTCCGTGGCGGCGGGAGCCGGGCTCTACCCGCTGCTCGCGACCGTGGACGACTGGGTGCTGCGCCGCTGGCCCATCGACGACCCGCACGCGGCCGAGAGCATGCAGAAGATGCTCACGTCGTCGCCGCGGGTCGTGCTCGTCATCGCGGCGCTGGCGATCGTGCCGATCGCGCGCGAGCTGTTCTTCCGGGGCATCCTCTACGGCGGCATCCGCGCGACGACGAACGTGCGGGCCGCGGCCATCGCGACGGCCGTGTTCTACGCGTGCTCGTACCTGGACCCGCAGCAGATGCCGACGGCGCTCGTCCTCGGGTTCGCGATGGCGTGGCTGAGGGAGCGGACGGGGACGGTGATCGCGCCGGTCATCGCGCAGCTCGCGTACGGCGCTGTCGAGGGCATCCCCGTGCTGCGCGGGCGCGACCCGACGGCCGACGTGACGTATCCGCCGAAGTGGATCGCGGGCGGGGCGATCATCGCGATCCTGGCGCTCGCCGCGGTGGGGGCGGGCAGGAAAGAGGAGGATTGAGGCATGGGCGCGCGAGCGAAGTGGACGCTGGTGGCTTCGGCGGTGGCGATGGCGGGATGCGGGGCCACGACCCCGACCCCGACCTCGACCTCGACCGCGACCACGACCTCGACCGCGACCGCGACCCCGACCGCGATCGCGACCCCGATCCCGGAAGACCCGGTCCCGACCCTGCGGCTGCCGGGGGATGTGCACCCGCTCGCCGAAGCGATCGACCTGCAGCTCAATCCGGCCGACACGAAGTACGGCGGTTCGGTCGACATCGACGTGAAGCTGGACGCGCCGCGCTCCACGGTGTGGCTGCACGGCAAGGACTTCACCGTCACGAAGGCGACGCTGACGCCCGAGGGCGCAGCGCCCATCGAGGCGAAGTGGGCCGAGCGGCACGAGACCGGCGTCGCGTCGATCTCGCTCGCGAGCCCGGCGCCCGTGGGCAAGGCGAGGATCCACATCGAGTACACGGCGCCCTTCGGCCGCGGGCAGCACGGCCTCTACCGCGCCACCGAGGACAAGGCGGACTACGTGTTCACGCAGTTCGAGGCGATCGCGGCGCGGCAGGCGTTCCCGTGCTTCGACGAGCCGTCGTTCAAGATCCCCTACACGGTCTCGCTCGTCGTTCCGGACTCGATGGTCGCCGTGGCCAACACGCACGAGATCTCGCACGCGGCCCTGTCCAGCGGGTGGAAGCGCGTCGACTTCGACGCCACGCAGCCGCTCCCGAGCTACCTCGTTGCGTTCGCCGTCGGCCCCTTCGACGTCGTCTCCGGCGAGGACGTGCCGGCAGACGGCGTGCGCACGCGGCGGCTGCCGCTCCGGGCCATCACGCCGAAGGGCCGAGGGAGGGACGTGGGCTACGCGCTCGCGCACACCGGCGAATTCGTCACGCTGCTCGAGAAGTACACGGGCATCGAGTACCCCTGGGACAAGCTCGACATCGTGGCCGTCCCCGGCAAGGGCGGCGCGATGGAGAACGCCGGCCTCGTGACCTTCGGCGAGCAGCTGCTGCTCATGGATCCGGCGACCGCGCCCGTGTCGCAGCGCCGCGGGTACGCGAGCGTCATGGCGCACGAGCTGGCGCACCAGTGGACGGGGGACCTGGTCACGATGGCCTGGTGGGACGACACGTGGCTCAACGAGGCGTTCGCCACCTGGCTCGCCGCCAAGATCGTCGAGGAGTGGGACCCCAAGATGCACGCCGCGCTCTCGCTCCTGCGCGGAGGGCTGCGGGCGATGAGCGTCGACGCCCTCGCGAGCGCGCGGGCGATCCGTCAGCCCATCACGTCGACGCACGACATCGAGAACGCGTTCGACACCATCACGTACCAGAAGGGGGGCGCGGTGCTCGACATGTTCGAGCGATGGGTCGGCGCCGACGCGTGGCAGAAGGGCCTGCACGCGCACCTCGTGGCGCACCGTTTCGGCAACGCGACGGCCGACGACTTCCTGCAGGCCGAGAACGACGCGAGCGGCCGCGACGTGAAGAGCGCGTTCCACACGTTCCTCGATCAGCCGGGCGTGCCGCTCGTGAGCGCCCCGGGCGAGGAGTGCGCGAGCTGGAATCCGAAGCGCGGGGTGCCGCTACACCAGAGCCGCTTCGTGCCCCTCGGCTCGAAGGTGGACCCGGGCACGACCTGGCAGATCCCCGTGTGCGTGCGCGCGGGCGCCGACGTGCGCTGCGAGCTGCTGACGGATCGCGACGGCTTCCTCGCGTTCCCGCGGGAGAGCGGGTGCGCCCCGTACGTGTTCCCCAACGTCGACGGCGCCGGCTACTACCGCTTCGCCCTCGGCGCGAACGACCTCCAGGCGCTCCGCGCGCGCGGGCTGCCGAAGCTGTCGGACCGGGAGAAGCTCGTCTTCGGCGCGAGCATGCGCGCCGCGTGGTCGAGCGGGACGACGCCGATGAAGGACGTGATGCTCGCGGTCGAGCCGCTGGCGCGCGACCCGCTGCCGGCCGTCGCCGAGGAGCCCATGGGTTACGTCTCCACCGCGCGCGACTGGCTCTGGAACGACCCGCTGCGCGCGCGCGTCGAGCGGTACGGGCGCGGCCTGTACGCCGGCACGGGGGCGCGGCTCGGGTGGGAGGCGAAGAACGGCGAGGACGACGAGACGCGGCTGCTGCGGGGCTCGGCGCTGACGTTCCTGGCGCTGACGGCGCAGGATCCCGCGGTGCGCGCGGAGGCGAAGAGGCGAGGGCTCGCGTACGTGAAGGACGGCGCGGTGCACCCCGAGGCGGTCGACCCGAACCTCGCGGGCATGGCGCTCGTGGTCGTGGGGGAGGAGGCCGACCGCGCGACGTGGGACGCGCTGCGGGCGCTGCTCGGCAAGACGCAGGACGAGGCGGTGCGCGGGCGCCTGGTGCGCGCGCTCTCGGCCGCGCGCGATCCGGCGCTGGCGGCGGCGGCGCGCGACATGATGCTCGACCCGTCGCTGCGCGACACCGAGGTGCTCACGCCGCTCTACGTGCAGCTCGATCGCCCCGACACGCGCGAGCTCGCGTGGGCGTGGATGAAGGAGCACTACGACGCGCTGCTCGCGCGCATGCCGCGCCACCACTCGGGCGTGCAGCTCGTGGGCGCCGGCGGCCGCTTCTGCGACGCCGACCACGCGAAGGACGTCGAGTCCTTCTTCACCCCGAAGATCGAGGGCATCGAGGGCGGCCCCCGCGCCCTCGCCGAGACGCTCGAAGACATCCACTTGTGCACGGCCCGCCGAACCGCGAGCGAGGCCAGCGCCCGGTCCTTCTTCGCAGGGCGGTGACCCGAGATCGACGAGACGAGAGGAAAGAAGATCAGAAGATCAAAAGATCAGAAGAAGGGGTTGTTTTTCAAACACCCCTTTTGATCTTCTGATCTTTTGATCTTCTTTCTTCTCCTCTCGTCTGCCCTTGGCCTCAGTTCCCGCTGGAGCTGAAGAGGGGCTCGACGAGTGCGAAGCGCACGTTCGCCGCCAGCCGGTAGCGGGTGCGGCCGTACTCGCCGGCGTCGCGGACGCGCTCGATGGCCGAGGCGTCGCCAAGGAGGTCGCGCACGCGCGAGATGAGGACGCGGACGCGGTGCTCGGCGTCGGCGCTCTCGGGGCCGGGGCCGCCGGCGGCGCGCAGGATCTCGTCGGCGCTCAGGCCCTCCTTCGCGCGACGCAGGAGCTGCACCACGAGCGGCTCGAGCGCGCGCCGGCGCTCGAGGGACACCTCACGGTCGTGCACCCGGAGGTTGTGCGCCAGCGTGTCGACGACGAGCGACGCGCCGTCGGTCGCCTTCGCCATGTCGGCGAGCGGCACGCGCGTCACGCCCTGCGGCGTCGTCACGTAGATGAGGGTCTCGCCCTCGGTCGGCTCCGCCGTCACGTCGAGGTCCTCGCTCGACGGCGGGATGCTGATGCGCGCGGTGGACTGCCGCACGCTCGGGGGAGGGGGCATGGAGGCAGCCGCCGCGACCGCCGCCGCCTGCGCGCCCGTCGCGCTGGCCAGCGCGATCATCCGCTCGGCGTAGCGCACGACGCGGCTGTCGCCGCTCTTGAGGGCAGCCTGCCAGAGGGCGATCGACGCCTGACGATCCGGGAAGACCCACCCGTGCTTCTCACCCGAGAGCGCCGCCCGCTCGACGGCCGCCCGCGCCGACGCCTCGTCGCCGAGCGCCAGCGCGCACCGGCCGACCACGAGGTTCAGCGACCCGGTGACGAACGCCTCCGGCAGCTTCTCGGCGTGCGCCGCCGCGTGGTCCAGCGCCTCGCGCGTCTGCCCGCACGCCTCGAGCGTCCGTGCGCGCGTCGCGACGAGGTCCTGCTCGTCGATCGCGTCGACGACCGCGAGGTCCGCGCGCAGCTTCTCGGCCTTGCCGAGCCACTGGCGCGCCGCCTGCGCCCTCCCGAGCATAGCGAGCGCCCACGTGCGGTGCTCGGCCAGCTGGTAGCGGAGCATCGGGTGGTCGATCTCGCCGAGCACCACGAGCGCCTCGTCGATGGCGTGCAGCGCCGCGAGCGGCCGGTCGGCGGCGATCTCGACGATCGCGAGCACGTCGTGCGCGTCCGCGTGGCGCCAGCCGGCCGCCATCTCGCGTGCGATGCCGATGGCGTTCGTCGCGTGCAGCCGCCCCTCGTCGAAGCGCCCGATGCTGCCGAGGGCGATCGCGAGGTTGCCGTGCGCGCTCATCGCCGCCGTGCCGCGCGCCGGCGCACGCGCGAGCGCCGCCGCGTAGTGCTTCGCCGCCGTGCGCGGGTCCGCCAGGCGCATCGCCAGGTGCCCGAGCGTCATCGCCACCGGCGCTCGCCACGCGCCGTCCTCGAGCCGCTCGGCGACGTGCTCCGCCAGCCGCAGCGCATTGGAAGCGTTGGCGACGCGATTGAGCTTCAGCTCGAGCTGCGCCTGCGTCAGGTGCATGTCCAGCTGCTCGCGCAGCCCGGTGCCCTTGGGTGCCGCCGAGAGCGCCCGCGAGGCGAGCCGCAGCTCCGCCTCGGCGTGGTCCCCGCGTCCGTCGATGGTCGCGAGGATGGCGCGCTCGATGGCGAGACGCGCCGCGTCGAGCGGGTTCCACGACGCCGGCGAGCTGGGGAGCGACGCCGCGAGGTCTCGCGCGCGGTCCACGCGCCCCGTCTCGCGATACGCCCTGAGGAGACGCACCGCGAGAGACGCGTCGGTGCGCGTCCGCCCGGAGAGCACGCCCTCGATCCACGTCGCGATGAACGGGGCCTCGTCGGCCGCCGCGAGCCGGTCGAGCAGCTGCGCGCAGGCGGCGATCGAGATGCCGTCTGCGCCGGGCAGCCCCGACGGCGGTGGAACCGATCGGCGCGACTCGGGCAGCGCCCCGGAGCCCGGAGGCGGCGGCGGAACGCTCGCGCGCGGCGGGGGAGGCACCGACGCGGGAGGCGGCACACTGGGCCGAAGCCCCACGCTCGAAGGAGCGCGAGACGGAGGGATCCCGTTACCTCGCGGGGTGGAATCCGGGGCGAGGGTAGGGGGCGGTACGAACGCCCGGCGCGCCATCCCCTCAAGGATAGCTCAAAAGCATCGTGCACGTCTCGTTTGCGCCCCCGTTCGTCGTCTCGCCCGGTTTCCGTTGCGTCACAGACCATTGTGTAGAATTGCGGCTGCGTACCGCGCGCTCGGGAGACGGGGCTCCGACCGCGTGTGTGCAAATGGAGGCAGTGATGCGCTTCTTTTCTTCGTCGGTCTGCTCGTCTTTCGCGTTCGTCGTCCTGGGCATCCTCACCTTCGCCCCGAGCTGCGGGGGCTCGTCGAAGAACTCGGGGTTCAGCGGCGACGATGGGGGTAGCAGCAGCGGGGGGAGCAGCGGCGGCAGCAGCGGGGCCGGCAGCAGCAGCGGCATCGTGGGATTCGGCGATGCGTCGGGCGACGGCTCGGGGTGCGCCGTGCACTGCTCGAGCGACCTGCACAGCGTGCTCGATTGCAACGGCAACGTCGTGACGATGTGCCCGGCCAACCAGGGCTGCTCGGGCACCACGTGCGTCGACGCCTGCCAGAGCGCCAGCGACAACAAGAGCACCATCGGCTGCGAGTACTACGCGGTCGACCCGGACATCATCACGGAGGGCTTCGGCGGCTGCTTCGCGACGTTCATCGCCAACACGTGGACGTCGCCCGTGAACATCACGGCGGACTGGAACGGGCAGACCATCAACGTCGGCACCTCGGCGTACGTGCCCTCCGGCACGGGCCAGAGCATCACGTACACGCCGCTCGGCAGCGGGGCGCTGCAGCCGGGGCAGGTCGCCATCCTGTTCCTCGATTACTGGAACAGCGGGATGCCCTCGGAGGCGCCGTACCTCACGTTCGCCTGCCCGAACGGCCTCACGGCCGGCATCAGCGTCGATGGCGCGGTGCACGGCACGGCGATGGGGCACGCCTTCCACGTGAAGACGGACCGCCCGGTGGTCGCGTACGACATCTTCCCGTACGGCGGCGGGCAGAGCGCGGCGACGAGCGCGACGCTGCTCGTGCCGACGAGCGCCTGGGACGTCAACTACATCGCGGTCGACGCCTACCAGAAGGACGTGCTCGTGCCGCAAGCGCAGCCGTTCATCGAGGTCGTCGCCTCGCAGGCGAACACCACCGTGAGCATCAGCCCCACCGCCGCCATCACGGGCGGCACCGGCGTGCCCGCGACGCCGCAGGGCATGACGGGCAAGTACACGCTCGCCGCGCCAGGCGACTACGTGCAGTTCACGCAGGACGCGGAGCTCACGGGCAGCCCGATCCTCGCCGACAAGCCGGTCGGCGTGTGGGGCGGCGCGACGTGCCTCAACATCGACACGAGCACCTGCTGCTGCGACAGCGCGCACCAGCAGCTCTTCCCCGTGAAGACGCTCGGCCACGAGTACGTCGCCACGCGCTACCCCGACCGCTTCCAGGGCATGGCCGAGACGACGCCCTGGCGCTTCGTCGGCGCCGTCAGCGGGACGACGCTCACCTACGAGCCGGCCACGCCGAACGGCGCACCGACGACGCTCAGCGTCGGGCAGGTCGTCATCGTCAACACGATCGCGCCCTTCGTCGTGCGCAGCCAGGACGCACAGCATCCGTTCTACCTGTCGGCGCACATGACCGGCGCCTCCACGCTCGACCCGACGGACATGGACGGGCGCGGCGATCCCGAGTTCGTCAACGTGATCCCGCCGGCGGAGTTCCTCGACTCCTACGTCTTCTTCACCGACCCGACGTACCCCGAGACGCATCTCGTCGTGGAGCGCGTGAAGGGCCCGAACGGCTTCGCCGACGTGAACCTCGACTGCATGGGCAACCTCACCGGCTGGCTCCCCGTCGGGTCCAGCGGTCAGTACGAGTACGCGCAGATCGCCATCTCGACCGGCAACTTCCAGGGCCAGAACGGCTGCAACAACGGCCGCCACGAGATCAAGAGCACGCAGGCCTTCGGCCTGACCGTGTGGGGCTGGGGCTCGGCCGCGACCGGGACGCTCGATCCGAACACCGGGATGCTTCCGCCGGGCTCCGTGTACACGCAGTACGTCAGCTACGCTTACCCGGCCGGGGCGAGCGTTCAGCCCATCAACACAGTCATCGTCCCGCCGGGTGCACAATGAGAGCTTGGTACTTCGTCGTTCTGGGAGTCGCGGTCGCCATCGCTCCGAGCTGCGGAGGCAACTCGAAGGACTCCGGATTCGGAGGCGACGACGGCGGCGGCAGCAGCAGTAGCGGCGGCGGAGGGAGCGGCGGGAGCAGCGGCGGCACCTTCGGCGACGACGGCTCGTCCGGCGAGGGTGGGTTCGTCGGCGATCCCACCACCTGCGCAGAGGCGGCGCAGTCGCAGTCGTACATCGGGTGCGACTACTGGCCGACGGTCACCGCGAACAACGTGTGGGGCATCTTCGACTTCGCGGTCGTCGTGGCCAACACCGGGATGCAGCCGGCGAACATCACGATCACGGGCCCGGGCAACACAAGCCAGTCCGGCACGGTGGCACCGCAGTCGCTGCAGAAGTTCTACCTGCCGTGGGTGAACGTGCTCAAGGGACCGGAAGCCGACAACTGCGGCAGCGCCATGCCGCTCGCGGCCAGCGTGCTGGCGCGCGGCGCGGCGTATCACCTCGTCGCGAGCGTGCCGGTGACCGTCTACCAGTTCAGCGCGCTCGAGTACCAGGGCATGGGCGGGCCGACGGGCAAGGACTGGAGCGCGTGCCCGGGCAACACGCCGTGCCTGCAGACCGGCGGCACCCCGATCGGTTGCTACTCGTTCTCGAACGACGCGTCGCTGCTGCTTCCGAGCACGGCGATGACCGGCAACTATCGCGTCACGGGGCACGGCGGCTGGGGGCCCGCGATGATGGGGTCGTACATGGCCATCACCGCGACGGCGAACAACACGAACGTGACGGTGCATGTGTCGAAGACGGGGCAGGTGACGGCGGGCGGCGGGATCACCGCGGCCTCCAACGGCGGCACCGTCACGCTGACGATGAACCAGGGCGACGTCGCGGAGCTGGTGGGCTTGCCCGCCGACGCGTCGGACCTGAGCGGCTCGCTCGTGCAGGCGAGCAACCCGGTGCAGGTCATCACGGGCCTGCCGTGCCTCGACGTGCCGGACAGCTCGCCGGCGTGCGACCACGTCGAGGAGTCCAACCTGCCCGCCGAGACGCTGGGCAACGACTACATCGTGTCGGTGCCGACAGGTCCGCACGGCCAGATCGTCGGGCACGAGGTGCACATCATCGGCAACTTCGACAACACGCAGCTCACGTATTCGACGCAGCCTGGGAATTGCCCGACGACGATCAACGCGGGCCAGATCGCCAACTGCGGCGTCGTTGCCCAGGACTTCGAGGTGAAGGGGACCAACTCGTTCGCCGTCGCCGTCTTCACGCAGGGCGCATCGGTCGTGGATCCCGCGGCGATGCCTCCCACGCAGGAGGGCGACCCCGACGAGAGCATGATGGTCGCGGTCCCGCAGTACCGGACGAAGTACGTGTTCCTCGCGCCGACCGACTACGAGGAGAACTACCTCGTCGTCACGGCGCCGACGGGCGCGGTCGTCTCGCTCGACGGCGCCAACGTCACGGCGACGCCGGCGCCGGTCGGGTCGACCGGCTTCGGCATCCTCCGCGTCCCGCTCGGCCCGGGGCAGGCCGGCGCGCACGTGCTGACCTCGACGCAGCCCGTGGGCATCCAGGTCATGGGGTACGGCTCGTACACGAGCTACCAGTACCCGGGCGGCCTCGACCTCGTGCACATCTCGCCGCCTCCCCAGGCGCAGTGATGCGCGCGCGGTTCGCCGCGGCCCTGATCGCACTCGCTGTCGCGTCGTGCGGCGGAAAGACGGAGGGCCCCGGCGGCGGAGGGGGCGGCAGCGGAGGCGGAGGAGGCACCAGCAGCGGCGGTACCCCCGTGGGCGGCGATCTCCCGCCTGGCCAGACGGGAACGGGTGGCGGCACGACATCCGGTGGCAGCTCATCGTCCGGCAACTCAGCCGGTCCCGGCGGCGGCCCCGGTCCCACGTGCACCATGAGCGCTGGCGACGGCTCGGTGTCCACGGACGGCGGCTGCGACTCCGTCGACGAGTACGCCACCTGTGCCGGGTCGCAGTACCAGGTGAGCTGCGAATGCCGGCAGGGTGCCTCGATCTGTCATTGCGTCAAGAACGGGCAGATCACCGACCAGTTCACCAGCCTAAGCGGGTGCACCGGCTGCGACCTGCCCGCCGGAGCCTGGTCCGAGTGCCGCTTCCCCTGACGCGCCGGTGCTCGCCGCTCCTAGCGTGCTGCGTGCTCTTGGCTTGCGGTCGCAGTGAGTTGTTGGAGACCCCGGCGCCTACCTCAGACGCGCAGGCCAACGGCGGGTACTGTACGGTCCAGACCTGCGACGGCGCCGCCGTCGCTTGCCCGAGTGGCTACACAGCGTGCCCCGTGGGTGACGGCTGCAACATCTGCGTCTGCGAGGACATCACGGACGGCGCTATGGCAATTCACTGCACCGGGCGGCCTTGCCAATGCGGCATGTGCCACCAGGCGGGAACGTATTGCGCGCAGTCGAGCGAATGCTGCTCGCACACGTGCCTGCTCGATGCAGGGAATGCGCTCCTAAGGAACGCGCCAGGCTACGGAACCTGCATGTGATCGGCCGCGCGATGCCAGGGCGGCTTCTCCTGACGCGGGGTAACCCATCCTGAACAGTCACAGCGGCTCTTGTTACTCCGGGAGAGGCTGTGATTCCTCCGGGAGCCGCTCCCCGAGTTGGTGGAGCGGCTGTGGTTCTTCGGGGAGCCGCTTCTTCAGTTCGGGCAGCGGCTGGTTCGATTGCGGGAGCCGCTCCTTCAATTCCGGCGTCGGCGCCCGGTGTTGAAGTTGTCGCTCCCTCAACTCGGGGAGCGGCTGCCGTTGCGGAAGGAGCGGTCCCCTCAGTTCGGGGAGCGGCTCCCCGAGTCCCAACCGTCGCTCCCGCAGTTGAGAGAGCCGCTCCCGCTGTTCAAATCGCCGCTCCTTCAGTTCACAGAGCGGCTCTTGCGTCTGTCGGCGCGCGGACCGTCGAAATCACTGGGTCTTTCGGGTAGGCTGCGCGCGCCCTCATGCAGTCGATCGCCTCGGCTTCAGCTGGTTCCGCACCCCTCGCCGCCATGAGGGACGACGGATCGCTCGAGCCGTCGCACGCCGCCGTGCTTTCGGACGAGCTTGCGGTGGCGCTGTACGAGCACATGGTGCTCTCGCGGGCGCTCGACGAGCGCATCGTGGCGCTGGTGCACGAGGGGGCCGTCTCGCAGCACTCGAGCTCCATCGGCGAGGAAGCGGCCATCGTCGGCGCCGCCGCCGCGATGAAGGACGAGGACTGGCTCTTCCCGGGCTCGCGTGAGTTCGCGGCGGCTCTCTGGCGGGGGATGCCCCTCGCCGCCTACGCGCACCACGTGTTCGGGACGGCCCGCGACGCCGGAAAGGGGCGCAACGCGCCCGACCCGCCGTTCTGGAAGGCAGCGCGCGTGGCGAGCGTCTCGCCGCTGGTGGGGACGCACATCCCGCACGCGGTCGGCGCGGCATGGGCCGCGCGCATCACGAAGCGTGATGCCGGCGCGCTCGTCTACTTCGGCGAGGGAGCCACGAGCAGCGGCGACTTCCACACGGGGCTCAACTTTGCGGGCGTCACGAAGGCGCCGGTCGTCGCCCTGTGCCGCAACAACGGATGGGCAACGAGCACGCCCGCGGCGAAGCAAACGGCGAGCGCGGGCTTCGCGGTGAAGGCGGTCGCGTACGGACTGCACGGCGTGCGCGTCGACGGGGCCGACGTGGTCGCGGTGCTCAGCGTCGTGCGCGACGCGCGCGCGCGGGCGGCAGCGGGGGAGGGCGGTACGCTGATCGAGGCGGTCATCCCGGGCGTCGACCGTGTCGATCCGGTCGCCCGCATGCGAAAGCACCTCGAGTCCAGGGCGGCGTGGGACGCGCAGCGCGAGCAGCGGCTCGTCGCCGAGGTGCGGGCCGACGTGGAGCGCGCGCTCGCCGAGGCGCGCGCCGCAGCAGCGCCCGAGCGCGAGAGCCTCTTCGAGGACGTGTATGCCGAGCCACCCTGGCACCTGAAGGAGCAGCGTGCCGCAGGCTCGAGCGCAGCGAGAGAGCGGACGCAAACACCAGACGAGGGTCGCTAGATGACGCAGATGAACATGGTCCAGGCCATCAACGACGGGCTGCGCCACGAGATGCGGCGCGACGGGCGCGTCGTCGTGCTCGGCGAGGACGTCGGCAAGGTGGGCGGCGTCTTCCGCGTCACGCAGGGACTGTGGGACGAGTTCGGCGACGACCGCGTCGTGGACACACCGCTCTCCGAGGGCGGGATCATCGGCACCGCCATCGGGATGGCGCTCTACGGCCTGGTCCCGGTGCCCGAGATCCAGTTCGCCGACTTCATCTTCCCGGCGTACGACCAGATCGTCAGCGAGCTGGCGAAGATCCGCTGGCGCTCGGGCGGCGAGTACCCCGCGAAGATGGTCGTGCGCACCCCGGTGGGCGGCGGCATCCGCGGCGGGCTCTATCACTCGCAGTCGCCCGAATCGCTGTTCATCCACGTCGCGGGGCTCAAGGTGGTGTGCCCGAGCAACCCGCACGACGCGAAGGGACTGCTCCTCGCGTCGATCCGCGATCCGGACCCGGTGCTCTTCTTCGAGCCGAAGCGCATCTATCGCGCGGCGAAGGGCGACGTGCCCGAGGGCGATTACACGGTGCCGATCGGCAAGGCCGCCGTCGTGCGCGAAGGCAGCGACGTCACGGTGCTCGCGTGGGGCGCGATGCTCTACGAGGCGGTCGCGGCGGCCGACGAGGCGAAGAAGCAGGGCATCGCCTGCGAGATCGTCGACCTGCGGACGCTCTGGCCGGTGGACGTCGAGACGATCGTCGCCAGTGTCCAGAAGACCGGGCGCCTCATCGTGGTGCACGAGGCCCCGCGCACGTGCGGCTTCGGCGCCGAGCTCGTGTCGCTCGTGGCCGAGCGGGCGTTCGACCGCCTCGAGGCGCCGCCGGTGCGCGTCTGCGGGTTCGACACGCCCTTCCCGTACACGCTGGAGATGGACTACCTGCCGCTCGCGCACCGGATTCTGCCGGCGGTCGTCGAGACGGTGCGCTACTAGGAGAGCCGAGGACCAACGACATGGCGCGCTGGGAATTCAAGCTTCCGGACATCGGCGAGGGCGTCACCGAGGGCGAGATCGTCTCGTGGCTGGTCAAGCCCGGCGACGTGGTGACGGAAGACGCGCCGATGATCGAGGTGATGACCGACAAGGCGACCGTGACGATCACGGCGCCCAAGAGCGGCACGATCGTCGAGACGCGCGGCAAGGTGGGCGAGATCGTCGCGGTGCACTCGGTGCTCGTCGTGTTCGAGCTCGAGGGCGCGGGTGCAGGCGCCGGCGCCCCCGTTGCGACCAATGGCTCGAACGGCCACGGAGCGAAGAAGGACGATGGCCCGGCGGCGACCGCCGTGGGCGACATCAAGGAGAGCCTGCCTGGCCTCTCGGCCGCACCCGCGGGCGCTGCCGGAGCGGTGCAGGGCTATTACAACGACAAGCCGCGCGCGACGCCGGCGACGCGCAAGCTCGCGCGCGACATGAACGTGGATCTCCGGCGCGTGCAGCCGAGCGGCCCCCAGGGCCGCGTCACCAAGCGCGACGTCGAATCCTTCAAGGGTTCGCCGACCGCGACCCCGACCTCGACCTCGACCCGGACCCCGACCTCGATCCCGATCGCCACCCCGACGGCGCCC
>DASVWO010000106.1:0-35912 GCA_036393165.1 Polyangiaceae bacterium
TGACGATCCCCGACGGCTCCTTCTCGAACGACCACTCGGGCCTCGGCGCCTACGTCGGCACCGGCTTCGAGGTGCTCCGCACGCACTCGACGCACCTCGCCGTCGGCGCGCGGCTCGATCTCCCGTTCTACGCGTTCCAGAACCGGACGGACTACGTGAGCAGCTACTGCGCCTACGGTTCGACGTGCCCGGGGGCCGGCAGCAGCTCCCCCGTGAGCTTCTACTACGCCCCCGTCTCCCTCGAGATGCGCATGACGTTCTGAAGTTTGCTCCCGCACGCCTCTCGCTTCATCTTGTCGGGATGCGCACGCTCACCGCGGTTGCCCTCGCCCTTGGTTCGTCGTCGATCCTCGCCCTGGCGGCCTACGGTTGCAGCAGCAGCTCGTCGGGTCCGGTCCCCACGGGTCCGTGCCAGGGCCCGGGTTGCGCGGACTCCGGCATGCAGCAGGACACCGGCGCGTCGAAAGACGCCGGCCCGACGGAGGACGTGGTCGGCGACGGGCCCCACGACGGCGCTGCACCGGACGCGCTCTACGGTGCGTGTGCGCGCCAGGGTTCCTTCGGATGGCCGTGCAGTCTGACCGCCAGTGGGCCAGACACTACCGATTGCACCGACCCGGCCTACACCCAGTGCTTCGTCGGCGGCCAGGGCGCCTGGTGCACCAAGACGTGCACGAGCGCCACCGACTGCACGATGGGCGTCGAAGACGCCGGCTGCATCCCCACGGGGTGTAACGCGCGCGGGTACTGCAAGTAGACCGTACGTCCCATGGGCCGAGGCTGCACGGTTGCCGCGCCCGTCGTTCTGGCGATCGCCTGCGGCAATGGATCGCCGCAGCCGGGCGGTCCCGTGCAACTGGCCACCGGCCTCGATGGTCCGACGCACATCGCGGTGGACGGGACGAGCGTCTACTGGGTCAATCGCGACCAGACGCTGATGAAAGTCGCGGTTGGCGGGGGACCGGTTGACGACGCTCGCCTCCGGCACGGCCTCGCCCATAGGCATCGCCCTCGACGCTTCGCGCGTGTACTGGGGGACCGGCGATGGTGCGGTCCTCGCGACACCGCTGGGGGGTGGGGAGACGACGACCCTCACGACGAGTCTCGGGGGCCAAGAGGGGGGCCCCAACCGGTTGGCGCTCCACGGGACGACTCTGTACTGGACCAGCCCCACCAGTCCGGGAGCGATCTACTCCTGCGCGACGACCGGGTGCGCGAAGCCGACGACCATCGCGTCCGGCAACGTCGCTCCCTACGGGATCGCGGCCGATGCCAGTACGGAGGTGCAGTCGTGAAGGCGCCGCTCGCCGGAGGAGCGCCCACGACGCTCGCGTCGGATCAGAACCAGCCGTTCGGCATCGCAGTCGATGAGTCCTACGTCTACTGGACCGAGTTCGGCTCGCGCCACGTCATGAAGGTGCCGATCGCCGGCGGCACCCCGGTGACCATCGCCTCCAATCGGCTGAATCCCGCGGGCATCGCCGTCGATGCGACGAGTGTCTACTGGACCAACTTCGGCGAGGGCACGGTCATGAGGCTCACTCCGAAGTGAGCTTCGCTCAGTGGTTCGAGAAGGAGGGCACGTCTCAGCCGAAACGAGAGAAGGGACGAGACGAGTTTGTCAGAATCGGGGGCGACTCTCCTTCACCCGCCTTCGACTTTGCGACAATCGGGCACGAGTGAGCCTCACTCGCGGGCGCTTGAGCGAGAGTCTCCCGCGAATGAGCGAAACTCGCGCCCGATGTCGGTCCTATTTGGCCGCGAATGAGCCTCATTCGCGAGCAATGTCAGCATAGATGGGTCCCGATTGAGCGAAGGTTGCCCGCGAATGAGCGGACTGTCCGGGGTTCTGCTGCAGTCCCGTGCTGAGGCGTGGAAATCGCGCGATCGAGCTCCTCACTGAAGAACGATGCTTGCACGGTGGGGCGTCATGGCCACGAAAGCCGAGGCGGCACGAGCGAAAGAAGAGCGCGAGCGACGCGGACGGAAGCCGAAGAAGGTACGAAGGAACGGGGCGCAGGCTCGGGAGCGCAAGGAGCACGAGGCTGCCCAGTACTCGAGCGGGCACTACGCGGGGGGCGTCACCGCGACGCGCAACGTGAAGGTGGACCGCGCCGACCACGAGACGCACGACCTCGAGGACTCCGGGAGCGGCCGCCCTTCTCGCAAGTCGACGCGCAAGGCGGCGCATCACTTCAAGCCGGACAGCCAGCTCCGCAATCGCGCCGTCCGGCGCGCCCGTTCGCCCAGGGCTCGAAACGCGAAGGCGGCAACCGACGGCGACTGAGCTACACACCTCGACCATGGGCTTCTTCGTCGAGGGCAAGTGGACGACCCAGGGGACCGCGTCGGATGCGCACGGGCACTTCGTGCGCGAGAGCACGCAGTTCCACGCGCGCGTGAGCGCCGACGGCTCCAGCGGCTTTCCGGTGGAGCCGGGCCGCTACCACCTCTACGTGTCGCTCGCGTGCCCGTGGGCGCACCGGACGATCCTCATGCGCAAGCTCAAAGGGCTCGAGGGGGCCATCTCGATGACCGTCGTCGAGCCCCTCATGCTGGACGACGGCTGGGCCTTCGCCGCGCCCGACGAGGTGAACGGCGCGCGCTTCCTGCGCGAGATCTACCTGAAGGCCAAGCCGGATTACACGGGGCGCGTGACGGTGCCGGTCCTCTGGGACAAGAAGCGGGCGACCCTCGTGAACAACGAGTCGCGCGAGGTCCTGCGCATGCTGGATCACGAATTCGCGCCGCTCGGCTCTCCCTCGGCGCCCGACTTCGCGCCGGCGGACCTCGTGGATGCGATCGATCGCGAGATCGACGCGATGTACGACTCGGTCAACAACGGCGTCTACCGCGCGGGCTTCGCGACCAAGCAGGGCGCCTACGAGCAGGCGGTGCGCGCCTTGTTCGCCGCGCTCGACGGCTACGAGCAGCGTCTTCGCGACAGCCGCTTCCTCCTCGGCCCCCAGCTCACCGAGGCCGACGTGTGCCTCTTCACGACGCTCGTGCGCTTCGAGCCCGTCTACCAGTACCACTTCAAGTGCAACCTGCGGCGCCTGCGCGACTGCCCGAGCCTGTGGCGCTGGGTGCGCGATGTCTACCGGCAGCCGGGCGTGGCCGACACCGTGAACCTCGACCACATCAAGCAGCACTACTACCGTAGCCACCGCGTGCTGAACCCGACAGGCATCGTGCCGGTCGGTCCCGAGATCGACTACACGGAGCCGGTGCGATGAGACAGCGCGTCTTCACGGGAGCCCCCTGGGAGAAGAAGGTCGGCTATTGCCGCGCGATCCGCGCCGGGAGCCATGTGTACGTGAGCGGCACCGCGCCGGTGAATCCCGACGGGACGACCCACGCGCCGGGCGACGCCTACGCGCAGATGAAGAAGTGCCTCGAGATCGCCTGCGGGGCGCTGCGCGAGCTCGGCGCGGGGCCCGAGCACGTGGTCCGCACGCGCATGTTCGTGACCGACGTGAAGCGGTGGCAGGAGATCGGCCGCGCGCACGGCGAAGTCTTCGGCGCCGCCCCGCCCGTGACGTCGATGGTCGAAGTGCGCGCGCTGATCGCGCCCGACATGATCGTCGAGGTCGAGATCGACGCGATTGTCGGGGACTAGATTCGCGCCAGGACGTCCGTCGGGTACGACCCGGCGTCGACCTTCGGCAGGTACTCCTTCACGTTGCCCTGCGGGTCGATGACCACGCCGACGCGACGCGCGAAGCCCTTGGTGTCGCCTGGGTCCGCTGCTCCGTACGCGACGCCCATCTTGCGGTCGGTGTCGCAGAGCAGCGGGAAGTTGAAGCTGAACTTCTCGGCGAACGCCTTGTTCTCTTCTGGCGTGTCGAAGCTCACGCCGTAGATCACCGCGTTCTTCGCGTCGAAAGCAGCTTTTTGGTCGCGGAACCCGCAACCCTCGCGCGTTCACCCAGGTGTGTCGGCCTTCGGATAGAACCAGAGGACCACCGTCTTGCCTTGCAGGTCGGCGAGCGAGACGCGGTGGCCGAGGTGATCGTTCACCGAGAAGTCGGGAGCCTTGTCACCGGGCTTGAGCATCGGAACCGGCACGAGCATACCATGCGCATGGCCGAGCACCTCGTCGATCTCGCGCGTGCGGCCGTGTCCGGTGACGCCGCTGCGCTCGCCGCCTATCACGATCGCCTCCGGAACCGGACCTTCGGGGGCGAGGGACATCTCGGGCACACGCTCGGCGTCGAGGTGGTCCTCGTCGAGCGCGATCACGTCCAGATGCGCCTGCCCTGGCGCAAGGAGCTGCGGCGGGGAGGCAACGTGTTCCACGGCGGGGCGCTCATGTCGCTGGCGGACCACGTGGCCGGGTGCCTCTTCAACACGGACCCGCGCGTCGTGGCCGAGGCGAAGACGGGGCTGACGACCGACTTCAACGTGTCCTTCCTGCGCTCGGCCGAGCCAGGCGAGGCGGTCCTCGCCGAGGGGACCGTGTTGCGCCGTGGGCGCAACGTTACGTTCATGCAGATCGAGGTGCGGGGGGAAACGACCGGGCGCGTCGTGGCCACCTGCCGGACGACGTACCTGCTCGTGGCGCTCGAGCGTGTGGGCAAGTGAATGCAGGATCAGCTTGCCCACAGGGGCCCTGAGCCGTCACAATCCGGGCCATGGAAAAGTCGCTCCGCTGCACCGTGTGCACCTGGCGAGGCGGATGGGCCGAGGCCTCCGCGGTTCGCGTGCAACCGGCCGCTCTGCCGGCCGGGCTCGATGAGATCCAGCGGGCGTACGAAGAGAAGCAGATGGAGGAGGAGCAGCTCTCCGGGCACCGTCCTCCCGCGTGCCCGCAGTGCGGTCACCACACCGTGCCCGTGAAGCTGCACCGCCACCAGGCGGCGATGTAGCCCGCGCGCATGGGGCCTCGCGTTCGCAGTCTCGCCGCAGTCGCTGCAGTCTTCTCTCTCGCCGCCGTGGGCGCCGCGTTCGCGCCGGCGTGCGGGAGCACCAGTGCCGTCGCGCTCCCGCCGGTGCAGGACGGATCGACGAACGAGGAAGCATCGGCCGACGCACCCGTCGCCGAGACCGGGGGCGAAGCGTCCAGCACCGACGGTCCCGTGCGAGACGGTGGGGCAGGGGACGCGAGCGATGCCGCCACGGATGCGCCGACGGGCGACGCGCCGTCCGACGCTCCGATGATGGCGGACGCGCAGGCGCTCTGCGCGTCGCTGTGCGACGCCGGCACGTGCACGAACGGGACGTGCGGGATCGACTGCTCGATGACCGGCGCGTGCACCGGGGCCGTCACGTGTCCGCCGGGCATTCCGTGCACCGTGAACTGCGCGGGCAACAACGGATGCGCGGGCGGGGTCGACTGCACGCAGGCTGCCACGTGCGACATCACGTGCAGCGGCAACCACGCGTGCGCCGGGAAGGTCGCCTGCGGCGGTCAGTCGTGCACCATCGACTGCTCGGGCACGCAGAGCTGCGCCGGTGGCGCGTGCTGCGATGCCGGCTCGTGCATGCTCACGGGCGTCACGAGCATGTGCCCGTGACCCCGTAGGCGCTCAGCGCACGATCTCGACGTTCATCCGCGTGCGGCCGACGAGCACCTCGTCGCCCTGGACGAGCTCCTGCTCGCCCTTGATGCGCACGAACACGCCGGTGCGCGACCCGAGGTCAGTCAGCAGGATGGTTCCGGCCTGCTCCTCGATGAGGCAGTGCTGCTCGCTGACGAGCGGGTCGCTCGGAAAGACGAAGTCGCCGTACGCGCTGCCGATCTGCAGGGTCGTCCCGCGCGCGAGGACGCACGCCCCGAGCCCGCCGCCCTCGAACACCTGGACGATGTGGAAGGACGAGATCCACTTGGGCGACGAGTAGAAGTACGTCGGCCCCGGATCCGGCCCGTCGTTCGGCACGGGGTTGCGTTCGACGCGCAGCAGCTGGTCTCCCACGATGAACTCGTCGCCCGGCCCCAGCTCCACCGGCGCCTTGATGCGCAGGAAGACGCCGTTGCCAGCCTCGAAGTCGTGCAGCCAGAGCCGCCCGGAGCGCCAGCGGATCGCCGCCTCGCGCGGGTGGCAGAACACCTCGCCCGGCAGCACGATGGCTCCCGCAGAGCCGAGGATCGCCTCGGTGCCGCGGGGCGCGTAGGACTCGGGGCCGCCGCCGAGGCTCCGGACCACGTTGAGCTTGAAGTAGACGCGCTGGCTCTCGGCGGCGGCGGTGGTGCCCGTGTCGGCCAGCGACGATCGCTCGCCTGCCGGCTTCTCCTCTCCTCCGTCGGCGGCGACGCGCGTCTTCTTGTTCGTCGCGAGCTTCTGGAGCTCGGCCTTGGGGGGCCCCTCGAGCACCTCCATGCCGCCCATGGCGTGCCCTTCGATGATTGCGTCGAAGCGCCCCTCGCGCAGGGCGAGCGCCATTTCGAGCTGCTGGCCCTTCATGAGCTGCCGCACGAACTTCGCGACGTCCGGATCGTTCACGTGCTCGGCGTACGTGCGCTTGTGACTCTTGATGATGCGGCCGCCGTCCGCGAAAAGGTGCGTGATGACGTGCGGCTTCCCCAGGCCGCTGTCCTCGGTCTGGATGTGGAACGTCTGGTTCTTGTACTTGACGTTGTTGTTGAAGCCGACCTGGGCCCGCAGGAAGGCGGGCTTCACCATCTCGCCTTCGAGCTTCTTCAGCTCGGCCGGGGACCAGCGGGCCGTGGCCTCGTCGAGGGGGGCGTGATCTCCGGCGACGCCCTCCATGCGCTCGAAGGCGATCTTGGCCAGCCGCGAGGAGGGATCGATGCGCAGGGCCTCGGCGAGAAGGTTGTGCCCTTCCTGGTCGTTCGGCCCGTTCGTGGCCCACACCGCGAGGAGGGCCACGGCGTCGTCCGGCCGGCCCTTGTCGAGCAGCCACTTGGCCACGCGGGAGGCGGACGCGCGCGCCGTGGTGGGGCCGGCTACCATCGGACCAATCATCCCTGTGCGACCGGCGTGCGTGCAAGCGTCTCGATCGATCTCCTGGGTCGCGTGGGCCGCCGTGGCGGTAGGGACTTGCATTCTCGCGTGGCGCTCCCTTCTGGCGGAGCGCCAGACGGTGGACGACGTGTTCATCTTCCTCCGGTACGCGCGGAACCTGGCGTCCTCGGGGCAGTACGCGTTCGACCTGGGAACCCGGGTGGAAGGGACGTCCAGCGTGGCGTGGACGGGCCTCCTGGCCCTGGTCTGGAGGGCAGGTTGGGGGGGGCTCGGGGCGGCCAAGGCGCTCTCGTTCGGGGCGGTGCTCGCCATTCCGGCGGCGTGCGGGGCGGCGGTGCGGCCGATGGCCCCGGAGCGGCCGTGGCTGGTGGCGGTGCCGGCAATGGCCCTGGCGCTCGACGCGGATCTCGCGAGCTGGGCGGCGTCGGGTATGGATACGCCGCTCTGGTCGCTCGCCTGTGTGGCCTGCGTGCTCCTGGCGGACCGGCCGCGCGTCGCGGTGGTGGCGCTGGGTTCGCTCGCGTGGATCCGCCCCGAGGGCCCGCTGCTCGCGGCAGCCGGAGTGCTCGCGCTCTCCCCCGATCGCCGCGCGCTCCCGCGTCTCGCCCTTCTCGCTGCGGCTCCGGTCGTCTTCTTGACGCTCCTGCGCCTCGCCTACTTCCAGGACGTCGTGCCGAACACCTTCTGGGCAAAGATGCACGCCGTCGACGGCAAGGACTTCACCGGCTTGGGCTACCTGGGCTCCGCGCTCTCCCGCCGCCCGCTGCTGCTGCTCGTCCTGCCGCTCCTCGCAGCCGTGCGGATGCGCGGCTCCGCACGCCTCCGGCTGGCACTTGCGCTCCTTCTTGCGACGTTCCTCTTCGCCCTGATCGCCGGTGGCGACTGGATGCCGAACCGCCGGCTCCTCGTTCCGGCCCTGCCCCTGGCTGCGGTGCTCGCGTCGGCAGTCGTGGCGCGCCTGGCTCGTCCCTTCGCGGTCCTCGCGGCGGGGGCGCTGCTCCTCGAAGCCGGTCTCACGTTCGATCACGCGCTGGATCAGGACTGGCGCGATCGCGAGTACCTGGACGAGCGGGAGGGGCGCTGGCGCCTCTCGTCGCACCCGTTCGCCGGCCCCTATCCGCTCGACTGGATGCCCACGCATCTGCTCGAGCAGATCGCGCCCTACGTCGCGCCGGGTGACACGGTCGCTCACGGCGACGTCGGCGAGCTTCCCTACGTCATGGGCGACGTGTCTTTCCTCGACGGCTTCGGCCTCGTCGACCGTGCCGCCGGCAGGCTGACGTTCCGCCCCGGAGACCCCGCGCTGCGGGCCGCCGCACGAGACGAGTTCTTCGCGTCGAACCCGGCCGTCGCCATCGTGGTGCTCGACGAATCCACCGGGCGGCCCTTCGCGCCGGCTCAGGACGCGGCGCTCGCGGACGCGCGGTTCGCCGCTGGATGGCGCGAGCTCGCGCGCGTGCCGACGTGGGGTGACCACCCGTGCGTGACCTACGTGCGGCGCGACATCGAGCCCGTCGACCTCGCGTCCGCGAATGCCCGCCGACGTACGTGGCTCGCCTCGGTCCCGGACGTCGCGCCGGCCCCGTGAGGCTCGACGCGATCAGTGGTGCGCGAGGACGGCGAGCGCCGTGCGCAGCTGCGCGTCCTCGCCGACCTTCGTCTTCGGGTCGGTCTCGGCGACCGCGCGCTGGATGGTGTCGCCTGGCGCGTCCACCTCGATGTCCGGCGCCAGACCGATGCCGTCGTAGCTCTTGCCCGACGGCGACGCGAAGACGCCCACGGTGAACTTGATGGCGTACCCGTTGGGCAGATCCTCGAGTCGCTGCACGCTCCACTTGCCGTGCGTGCGGTTGCCGACGAGGGTCGCGTGGCGCAGCTCCTGCGCGGCCGCCGCGAGCAGCTCGGCGCTCGACGCCGTGTCGTGGTCCACGAGCACAGCCAGAGGCAGGTCGAGGAGCATCGGCGCGGGCGTTCCCGCCATCGGCGTCACCGGCTCGATCTTGCCGCGCTTGTTCACCGAGGTGATGGTGGCGCCAGCGGGCGCGAGCTCGCTAGCGGCGGCGACGGAGTCGTCGAACGAGCCGCCCCAGTTGTCCCGCAGGTCGAGGACGAGCGCGCGCACGTGCTTGCTCGCGAGGTCCGCGAGCGCGTCGTGGAGCGACCCGGGTGTCTTCGCGTTGAAGCTCGGGATGCGCACGTACCCGACGTCGTCTCCCACCACCATGTCCTGCACCGTGTCGTAGGCGATCTTCGAGCGGACCACGGGCACGGTCACGATTCCGGCGCCGCGCAGGATGGTCAACGTCACCGTCTCGCCGGCTTTGCCGCGGATGTCCTGGACGACCTCCATCTTGGAGCGGCCTTTGAACAGCTTGCCGTTCACCGTGAGGATCTTGTCCGGCGGTGCGATCCCCGCGTGCTCGGCGGGCGATCCGGGGATCGTCTCCTTGACGTCGATGTATCCGGTGGCCGGATCGAAGTCGATCTTCACGCCGATGCCCACGAGCTCTCCCTGGAGATCCGTGCGCATCTGAGCGAGCTCCGAGGGGGGCAGCATCTTGTTCCACTGCTGCATCGAGGGGTCGGCGAACTGCACCATGCCCTGCACGGCAGCGCGGTAGAGGTCGTCCTCCGTGAACGAGTCGCGGTAGTAGCCGCCGAGCAGCGCCTTGCGCGCCGCCTCGAAGTTCTGCGCGCCGCTCGTGAACGGTTCGGTCGGCACGGTCGACTCAGGAGCCTGCCCCGACGACGTGGGGGCCGATGCGGGCGTGGCATTCGCCGCCACGCCGGTCGCCGGTGAGGGCGATCCGGTCGGAGCCTGGGAGCAGGAGACGACGAGGAGCACAGAGAGAAGCGACGCGTGACGCATGGGAATCTCCTCAGTAGATGGTCAGGCTCTCGGCGGCGGGAAGGGCGGTATCGACGTGCTCGGCAGGTCGCGCCCCACCGGAGCGGAACGACCGCGCGAGCGCGGGTGCGAGCGCGACGGCGACGGCGACGAGCGCCGCGACCGCGAGCCCCTGGTAGAGGGGCACGGGACGCGACAGCCAGCGACGAACGCGCCGGCTCGCCGTCGAACGGAAGCGCGCCTCGACGGCCGCACGCAGCCGGAGTCGAGCCTCCTCGCTAGGGACCTCTCCGGCGCCCGAGCCGCGGTCGACGTGCGCCTTGAGCGCCAGATACGTCCGCAAGCAGCCGGTGCACTGGAGAAGATGCGCCTCGACGGCCCCGCGGTCCGCGTCCTCCAGCGTCGCGAACTGGTACTCGATGAGTTTTCCCTGAATCAGTGCGCAATCCATGGCTGTAGCTCCTCGCGCAGCACCTTCACCATCTGGTTCATGCGCGACTTGATCGTTCCGAGCGGTATCTCGAGCACGGTCGCCATCTCCTCGTACGAGAGACCCGACGACCGAAGGTGGTAGACGTCCGAGAGCGTGGCGGGGAGGCGCTTCACCGCGCGTTCGAGCGCGTCGACCATCTGCGCGCGGGCGACGCGATCCTCGGCGTTCGGACGCGCGGGCTCTCCCTCGGCGGCGATGAGCAGCTTCGCGGCCTCGCCGCGCGCGCTCGAACGCTGCCGGTTGAGCACGCGGTTGCGGGCGACGCGGAAGAGCCAGGTGCGGAAGCTCGCTCCCTCGAAGGTGACCTCCGGGCTCTCGAGGGTGGCCAGCATGGTCTCGTGGAAGACGTCCTCGGCGTCGGATGCGCTGGAGAGCTGGGCGCGGAGGAAGCCATAGAGCCGGGCCCCGTAGCGCGCGTAGAGCTCGTCGAACGCCAGAAGGTCCCCGTGCTTGACGCGCGCGTAGAGGGACTCGTCCGACTCCATCGGGGCTCCCGGCACAGTTAAACACCGCTCGGCCGGAAAGGTTCGCGGGGGGCGCTATCTTCGGCCCCGTTGGAAGCGCTTCGCACCGACCCTTGTCCCCCCAAGACCCGCTCGGACCTCGAGTATCCGAGGGTTCTCGCGGCCATTGCAGACCGGTGCGCCAGCCCCCTGGGGCGTGACCTGGCGCGGGCCCTGCCCTTCGCGGCGACGCGCGAGGAGGGCCGGGCGTCGCTGGCGCAGTCGGCCGAGGCCTGCGCCCTGCTCGAAGAAGGGACGCCGCTTCCGTCGGGAGACCTGCCGGAGGTGCACGAGGCGATCGAGCGTGCGCGCGTGGGTGGGGTGCTCGCTCCGGCAGAGCTTCGCGCCGTGGGACGGATGCTCGAAGCGGCGCGCCTGCTGCGTCGCTTCCTCTCGACGCGCAGGGCGCAATTGCCGGCGCTCTCGGCCGAATGCACGACGGACCCGACGCTCGATCAGGTGGCCGACGCCATCGCCGGCAGCTTCGAGCCGGACGGAACGCTCTCGGACCGCGCGAGCGCGCGTCTGCGCGAGCTTCGCGGCGAGTGGTACGCGGCACGCCAGCGGATGCTCTCGCGCATGGAGGATCTGATGGCCCGGTACGCGGCGGTGCTGCAGGACCGCTTCGTCACCGAGCGCGAGGGCCGCTGGGTGCTGCCGGTGCGCAGCGACGCGCACGAGCGGTTCCCCGGGATCGTTCACGCGACGAGCGCGTCGGGGGCGACCCTCTTCATCGAGCCGCGCGCCGTGGTCCCGATGGGGAACCGCCTCAAAGTGCTCGAGGCGGAGGTGCGGCGCGAGGAGGAGGCCGTCTACGCGCGCCTGACGAGCCAGGTGGCCGACGTGCTGTCCAGCGTCGACGCCGCCGCGCGCGCCCTCGCGATGGCCGACGTGCGGGGCGCAATCGCGCGACTCGCGCGCGACTTGAAGCTCGTGTTCCCGGACGTCGTCGACGAGCCCGTGCTCGACCTGCGTCAGGTGCGGCACGTGCTGCTCGCCCTGGATCTGCCCGCGGTGGTGCCGAGCGACGTCTCGATCGCGGCGGGTCGGGCCATCGTGGTGTCCGGTCCCAATGCGGGGGGAAAGACGGTGGCGCTCAAGGCGATGGGGCTGACGGCGCTCATGGTCCGCGCGGGCATGCCGGTGGCGTGCGACGAGGGGAGCACCGTGGGGCTGTTCGACGTCGTGCTCACCGACGTCGGGGACGATCAGAGTCTGCAGAAGAACCTGTCCACCTTCAGCGCGCACGTGTCCAACCTCGCCGAGATCCTCCAGGAGACGTCGCGCGGAGCCCTGGTGCTTCTCGACGAGCTCGCGGGCGGAACCGATCCACGCGAGGGCGAGGCGCTCGCGGCGGGCGTGCTCGACAGTCTGTGCGCCCGCGGAGGCGCGGTGGCAGCGACGACGCACTACGAGGGGCTCAAGGCCCTCGCCCTCGCCGACCCGCGCTTCGCGAACGCAAGCGTCGGCTTCGACATCGAGACGATGACACCCACGTTCCACCTGACGATGGGCATGCCCGGGAGCTCGAGCGCTCTCGCCGTGGCCCGGCGCTTCGGCATGCCGTCCACGGTGCTCGATCGGGCCGCACGCTTCCTCGCGCGCGAGGACCAGAACTTCGAGCAGGTGGTCAATCGGCTGCACGACGAGCGCGCCGCCCTCGAGCTGGCACGCGCGGCAGCCGAGGAGCGTGAGGTCGAAGCGAGGCAGATGCGAACGCGCCTCGAGGGCGAGCTCGAGACCGCCCGCAACCGCGAACGCAGGGCGCTCAGCGAGGAGGCGCGCGAGCTCTTCGACCGAATCCGGCGCGCGCGCGACGACCTGCGTGCCGCCCAGGCCAAGCTCCGCGCCAAGAAGATCGAGCCCGAGGCCCTGCGCGAGGCCGAGAGCGTCGTCGATCGGGTCTCGGGCGAGGTCGCCATCGGAGGAGCGCTCGAACCGCTCGTGATGCGCATCGAGGAAGGGCCCAGCGAGGCCGTCGTCGCCGGCGAGCTCCGCAAGGGGCAGCGCGTGTGGGTTCCCCGGTTGCGCGCCGAGGCCGAGGTTCTCGAGGTGTCCGGCGACCAGGTGCGTGTCGCTGCGGGACCCCTGAAGCTCACCGTCGCCGCTGGCGAGCTCAGGATCGCCCAGCAGCCCGAGCCGCCGCCGTCGAAGCCGCTGCTGCGTGCACTCCCCGGGCGCACGAAGCCCACGCAGGAGCCCGTCGCTCCTGAGCGGCCTCCGCTGGCGACGCGCGACAACACGTGCGACCTGCGCGGCCTGCGGGTGGACGACGCCGTGTCCATGGCAATCACGTTCCTCGATCGCGCACTGGGCGCCGGCGAGCGCACCGTGTTCCTGCGCCACGGACAAGGGACGGGTGCGCTACGCGATGCGATACGCAAGGAGCTGGCGCGCTCTTCTTACGTCGCCCGCTACGGCGCGGCTGATCCCGAGCAGGGAGGCGAGGGCGTCACGGTCGTCTGGCTCGCCTGATTCCGCCTGACCTGGGCGCGGCGCACCTCTTGCGTGATCGTCCTGCCATGAAGGCGATCACCTCCCTGGCTCTTCTCCCCCTCCTCCTCGCCACGGGTGCTTGCTCCAGCAACAGCGGCGGCAGCAGCAACCAGAGCGGCTCTCCCCCCGACGCCGGCAACGGATCCGGCAACGATGCTTCGGACGACGGCGGCGGCACCACCGGCGTGACGCCCACGAGTTACGAGGCCAAGCTGTCCGGCGCCCAGGTCGTCCCTGCGGTCCAGACCCCCGCGACGGGCGACGCGAAGCTGACGCTCGAAACCGACGGGCAGACGCTCGATTACGACATCACACACAACGTGTCGGGCGCGTCGTCGGTCAACCTGCACATCGGCGCTCCGCTCGAGAGCGGCAACGTCACGCACCAGCTCACGCCGGTGTCGCAGCACATGAAGGGCAAGGTCACGCTGACCAGCGACGAAACGATGGCCATCAGCGCCGACCAGCTCTACGTCGACATCCTCTCGCCCGCGCACCCGGGCGGCGAGATCCGCGGTCAGGTCACTTCCCCCGGGTCGACGATCTACGTCGCGCTCCCGACCGGAAAGCAGGAAGTCCCCAGTGTGTCGTCGAGCTACGCGGCGCACGCGTCGTTCATCGTGAGCGCCGACGGGACCCAGGGCCTCTACCACGTCGTCACCGGCGCCGTTCCGACCAACGTGCTCCTCCAGCGAGGCATCGCCTCGATGACCGGTCAAATCGTCTACCCGCTGACGCCGGTCGGCGCGACGGTGGACGGCACGCTCACCCTCGCGAGCGGTGACCCCGCGGACTTCCAGGCGGGCCACTTCTACGTGAACATCCAGACGCAGCAGAACCCGACCGGTGAGCTCCGCGGCCAGGTGATCCCGCCCGGCGCGACGCTCTACAACGGCGCCCTCGCCGGCGCCAACGAGGTGCCTCCGATCTCGACGCAGGCCAGCGGCGGCGCCCAGTTCGTCCTGAGCCCCGATTTCACGACGCTCTCCTACGAGATCGACGTCAACGGCATCATCCCGACGGGCGCCGACATGGACAACGGCGCTCCCGGCAAGGACGGTCCGATGCTCTACCAGCTCACGCTCAACCAGGGCGGCGCGCAGGGCAGCATCACGCTGGCGCCCAACGATCTGCCCATGATGCAGGGCGGCGCGACCTACGTGAACGTGCACACCGCGAGTTACCCGAACGGCGAGGTGCGCGCGCAGCTCGTGCAGCACTAGACGCTGATCGCGCCCTTGCGGAAGTCGCTCTTGGCGATCTTGACGTTGACGCATGCGGGACCCCCGCACGCGAATGCCTCGTCCAGCGCCGGTCCGATCTGCTCCACGCGCTCGACCCAGAATCCCTTGCCGCCGCACGCTTCCACGACGCGCTCGTAGCGCGTGTAGTCGAGACCCGTCGCCACTGCGCGCGGCTCGCCGTACATCTCGACCTGTCCGCGGCGGATCTGCGTCCACCCCGCATCGTTGCCGATGACCGCGACCACCGGGATCTTCTGGCGCGCCATCGCCTCGAACTCCATCCCGTGCAGGCCGAAGCTGCCGTCGCCGTAGACGAGAACGACGCGCGCCTCCGGGCGCGCCAGCTTCGCTGCCATCGCGTAACCCGGGCCGACTCCCAGCGTGCCGAGTGGCCCGGGGTCCATCCAGAGCTGCGGCCACTCGAGCTTGAGCACGTACGCCGCCGTCGCCACGAAGTCGCCGCCGTCCCCCACCACGATGTCCTCCGGCTTCAGGCGCTTGCCCAGCTCGGCGCAGACGCGCAGCGGGTTGGGGGGAGAGTCGTTCGAATCGATCTCGGCGAGCATCTTCGCGCGGCGCTTGTTCTCGTCCGCGCGCACCGCCTCCAGCCACGCGCTCGCCTTCTTCGTGCCGACGGCCGCGAGGAGTTGCTCGAGCACCAGCCCGCTGTCGCCGTCGATCGCCACGTCGACCCGCCGGTTGCGCCCGAGCTCTGCGCCATCGAGATCGACCTGGATGATCTTGGCGTCCGCCTCCCAGGTCGGCGATCGCCCGTAGTCGACGCGGAAGTCGAATGGCGTCCCGAAGACGAAGACGCAGTCGGCCTGGGCGAGCGCGTACTTTCGCGAGCGCGTGAAGAGCCCGCGGTGCTCGTAGGGCAGAGCCCCTCGCGCCATGCCGTTCAGGTAGAAGGGGACTTCGAAGGCATCCGCCGCGCGCTTCACCGCTTCGCGCCGCGGCGACCAGCGGAGCTGCGATCCCACGAGGAACACCGGGCGCTCGGCGGTGCGCAGGATCTCGGCGGCCTTCTCGATGGCCCGCGGATCGCCCGCGGGTCGGGGCGGCTCGGGCAGCGGACGCGTCGCGGGTAGGTCGGCGTCGTCGGCGAAGTTCATGAGGAGATCGAGCGGCATCTCGAGGAACACGGGCCCCGGCAGGTTCGACTGCGCCACCCGGAACGCCGAGTCGATGTACTCGCCGATGCGGCGCGTCTCGGGCACCTGCACCGACCATTTGGTGATCGACCGCATGAGCGACAGGTGGTCCATGTCCTGCAGCGAACCCATGTCGCAGAGAAGCTTCGGCCCGGCGCCGCCGATGACGATCATGGGCACGCCCGCGCGCTGCGCGTTGGCGACCGCGGTCACCACGTCGGTCACGCCGGGACCGGCCGTCACGGCGCACACGCCGGGCTTGCCGGTGACGCGCGCCCATCCATCCGCCGCATGCCCCGCCGTCTGCTCGTGGCGTACGTCTACGACGCGGATGTCCTCGTCGAGGCACCCGTCGTAGATGGCCTGGATGTGGCCTCCGCAGAGCGTGAACAGGTGGGAGGTACCGTGTCGCTTGAGCGCCTGGGCGACCAATCTGCCGCCGTGGACCATCGTCATGGGTGCGGGCAGAATAACGCGCCCTCGTGCCATCCGCCTCCCCGTCGACCGTCGCCATCGAACCCGGGACAGCCGTGGGTCCGTACTTCGTGGAGCGTGCGCTCGCGCATGGCGGGATGAGTGTCCTCTACCTCGCGCGCGATGCGGCGAACGAGCGCATCGTGCTCAAGATGCTCCTGCCGGAGCTCGCCACGAGCGCCACGCGTGGACGCCTGACGCGGGAGGCGCGCGCGCTGGCGGCCGTCGATCACCCGGGCGTGGTCCGCGTGCACGCCACGGGCGAGCACGAGGGGATGCCGTGGATCGCGATGGACTACGTGCGCGGGACGGATCTGAAGCGCGTCCTCGCCGAGCGCGGGCCGCTTCCGGCCGATCTCGCTCTCCAGTACGCGGTGCAGGCCACCGAGGCGCTCGTCGCCGCGCACGACGCGGGAGTCATTCACCGCGATCTGAAGCCCTCCAACCTGCTCCTGACGCCGGAGAGCCGCGTGGTGCTCGTCGACTTCGGGATCGCCAAGCGTCGCAACGAAGCTCGCGACGGGGACGTGCTCACGAACGCCCGTGAGCTGATCGGCACGCCCGCTTACCTGGCCCCCGAGCAGCTCGAGCACGGCCTGGCCGACGAACGCAGCGACGTGTGGTCGATGGGGTGCGTCCTCTACGAGATGCTCGCGGGCTCACCGCCCTTCGGCAAGGGCGGATCCACGACGGTCGCCGCCATCCTGCGCGACGAGCCCGAGTTCCCTCCGCGCATCCCGCAGGGCGCCGCGCACGTGATCAACGCATGCCTGCGCAAGAGCTCCTTTGCGCGCCTGGCGACCGCGCGCGAGCTGCTCTCGATGCTGCGCGACGCTCACACCGAGACGCGGGCGCGCAGGGCGTCGGTCCGGCCGAGCACTCCGCCATCTGTGGGATCGCAGCGATCGGCGGTCCCTCGGGTCTCGTCCCCCATCCCCTCGCGCGGGTCGTCGAGCGCGATGCGCGTGGCGGGGGCGCACGGGAACATCAAGGGGACGGCCGTGCGCGCCGGCATCGTGTGGTTCTCGGACAACTACGGCGAGCCGGGCCTCTCACGGGTCTTGGAGCTGGCGACTCCGGAGCTCGCCTCGATGCTCCGCCTGAACGATCCCGCCTTCGGCATCATCGCGTCGGGCTGGTACGACACGCATCTCGTGGGGGAGCTGCTGGAGCTCCTCGAGCGCGTCGCGTCGCCCGCCGATTCCGTGTCGTTCGGGGCCAAGGTGGCCGACGCCGTGGCGAGGGACAACGTGAGCGGCGTCTACCGCGCCCTCTTCCGGCTCATCGCGTCCCCGCCGCTTCTCGAGGCGAACGCGCAGCGCGTATGGCGCACGTACGTGGACGAGGGGACGCTCGCCGTGAAGATGCGCGCCAAGGGAGCCTTCGAGGCCCGAGTCCGGGGCTGGACGCGGCATCACCCCAGCGTGTGCCGCATCCTCCGGCAGATGATCGAGAGCCTGCTGCGCGCCATCGGTTACACCGCGCTCGTGGTCGAGCGGACGCAGTGCGTCGACCAGGGCGATCCGATGTGCGTCTTCGACGGAACCTGGATGGCCTGACGGAACGGCCGGCTCACTGGCAGGTGCCGCCTCCGCCCATGCCTTGCATGCACGTGAGGCCCGTGTTGCAGGTGCGGTTCGCGCAGCATGGCTCCATCGAGGCGCCGCACGCCTGGCACGTGAAGCCGCCGTTCATGCCGCCCGCGCAGACGAAGCCGGTGTTGCACATCGTCCCGCAGCACGCTTGCCCCATGCCTCCGCACATCTCGCAGACGCCGACGCCTCCTCCTCCGCCCACGCAGCCGAGGCCCATGTTGCACGTCCCGCCCGCGCAGCAGGCCTCATTCGCAGCACCGCACATGCCGCAGGTGCCGCCCGCCGTGCACTGCAGGCCGCTGTTGCACGTGTCGCCTGTGCAGCAAGCTTCGCCGGCGGCGCCGCAGGTTGCACAGAGTCCGCCGCGGCACGCGAGGCCCGTGTTGCAAGTGTCGCCTGCGCAGCACGGGTCTCCGGCTGCGCCACACGTGGCGCACAGACCGCCGTTGCAAGCGAGCCCGCTGCCGGTGCACACGTTGCCTGCGCAGCAGGCCTGACCCGCCGCCGTGCCGCACGTCACGCACATTCCGCCCTGACACACCAACCCGCCCGCGGTGCACGTGCCGCCGGCGCCGCCGACGCAGCAGGTCTGGCCCATGCCGCCGCAGGTCCCGCAGCTGCCGTTGGTGCACGTGCCCATCAGCCCCGGACAGGTCGTGCCCGAGCCCACGCAGGTGTTCGCGACGCAACAGCCGCCGCCCGTGCAGGTGCCGGCCGCGCAGCACGCCGAACCTGCCGCGCCGCACGCCGCGCACGTCCCGTTGGCGCAAACGAAGCCAGACGAGCACTGGTTGCCTGCGCAGCACGCATCGCCTCCACCCCCGCAGGTGTGGCAGATGCCGTTCTGGCACACGGCTCCCGTGTTGCACATACCGCCCGTGCAGCACGCGCCGCCCGGCGCACCGCACGACGTGCCGCCGCTGCTGCTCCCGCTACCGCTGCTGCTGCCGGTGTCGGAGGAGGCGTCCTTGCTCCCCGACGAGCTTCCCGTGCCCGAGGAGCTGCCGGCTCCGCTGCTGCTCCCGGCTCCGCTGCTGCTTCCCGTTCCGCTGCTGCTGCCCGCGCCGCTACTGCTACCGCTGCTGCTGCTGCTGCTGCTCGTGCCGTCCTCGCCTCCGTCGGAGCCCGAGCTCGAGGACGAGCTGCCGCCTCCGCACGCGAGCACCAGACCGAGACCCCACGCGAGCACGACGCGGAACGATGTCTTCATGTTCAAGCTCCCCGCTCAAATCTAGCCCCCACGGGGCGCCGAGGCCCGTTTTCGTGGCGAGGTCATCTGCGTCGGTCACTCGCTCGGGACCACGATGTGGCCCGTGGCGATTCCCTCGCGCAGCTGCTCGACGCGGAGGACCACCTCGTGCGGAAGGAGCGTCGCGTGTGGGCCGTCGTGCACGTAGTCGATCGCGCCGTCCTTCACGCCGAAGACGTGCATGCCCCCTTCGAACCGGCCGTCCATGACGCTACGGATGGTGTCGAAAACCGTGACGTCGGCGCGCTTCACCATGCTCGTCACCACGGTGTCGGGCATCTCGTCGTGCTGGTCCGAGTCCACGCCAATCGCGAACCGCCCCGCGTCGTGGGCGGCCTCGAACACACCGTGCCCGGTGGCTCCCGACGCGTGATAGAGGACGTCGGCTCCTCCGGCGATCTCGGCGATTGCGAGCGCCTTGCCCTGCGCGGGATCCTTGAAGGCGTCGGGCGTCGTTCCCACGTAGGCGGAGTGCATCACGCACTCGGGACAGACCGCATGGATCCCCGCCTCGTACCCCGCCTCGAATTTGCGGATGAGCGGCGTCTGCATCCCGCCGACGAACCCGAGGTGCTTCGTCTTGCTCATGAGCGCCGCGACGCCGCCCACGAGGTAGGACCCCTCTTCCTCGTGGAACACGAGGCCCGCGACGTTGGGGGGCGCGCCGGTCGGCGGCGGCGCGTAGTCGATGCAGGCGAAGTGCACACGCGGGAAATCGCGAGCGACCCGATCGACGTCGCTCGAGAAGATGAAGCCGACGCCGATCACGAGGTCCAGACCGCGCGCTGCGAAGAGGCGCATCGCGGCTTCGCGGTCCTCGCTGCTCGCGGGCTCGAGGAACTCGGCCGAGATGCCGAGCTCGCGCTGCGCCCTCAGCAGTCCTGCATAGGCCGCATCGTTGAAGCTCTTGTCGCCGCGGCCCCCGACGTCGAACACGAGACCGATGCGCACGTTCGCGTGCGCGCCGGAGCCATCGTTCGTTCGCGGCTTGCAGCGCGGCAGGGCGAACGTGGCGACCATCGCAGCGGCGACGAGCAGCGCCGTCCACCACGCCGTGCTCCTCACGGGGCCCTCCGGACGCCGCGCATGTCGCCGCGCGAATCGGCCTCGATGAAGATCTTGCGCATGTGCGGGAGTTGCTCGCGCACTCTCGCCTCGATGCGATCGGTCACCTGCTCCACCTCGCCGACGCTCAGCGTGGGGCGGAAGGCGACCTTGAGCGCGAGGAGCACCACGTCGGGACCGAGGTGCATCGTCAGCATCTGCGTCACCGATTCCACGCCGTCCACGCCGCTCGCGAGCTCGAGCACACGCGCCTGATCCTCGGGGCTCGCTCCCTCCCCGATGAGAAGCCCGTGGGTGATCCACGCGAGCCCGAGCGCCACCGCGCAGAGGAGCACTCCGATGACGATGCTGCCGACCGGGTCCCAGAAGCTCTGGCCGGTCGCCTGGCTCATGCCGATCGCGACGAGTGCGAGGACCAATCCGGCCATCGCCGTGGAGTCCTCGGCCAGCACGAGGGGTATCGTGGGGTCGCGCCCCTCGAGCAGGGTGCGCCGGAGCGAGCGACCGCCGGTGAGCTTGCGGAACTCGCCGAAGGCCACCGCGAAGCTGACCGCCTCGAACAGGAGCGAGAGCCCGAGCACCCCGTAGCTCCAGCCGCGCGCGTATGGCTCGCTCGGCGGGTTTACGAGGTGGTCCACACCCTCGAAGATCGCGAACGCCCCGCCCAGGCTGAAGAGCAGCAGGGCCACGACGAAGGGCCAGAAGTACCGCTCGCTCGCACGCCCGAAGGGAAAGCGCTCGTCGGCGGGTTGCATCGCGAGGCGCATGCCCACGAGGAGCAGCGCCTGGTTACCCGTGTCCGCCAGGGAGTGGACCGCCTCGGCCAGCGTCGCCGTCGAGTGCGACAGGATCGCCGCCGCGAACTTGCACCCCGCGATGGCCACATTGCCGGCGAGGGCGGCGAGGACGACCTTGCGGCTGTCGGCGGCCATGGATGACGATGCACTCTACCGTGCAGGGCGACGTCTTCTCCTTCGAAGTGAACGCGGGCGGCGGCCGTGCGAGCGCCCATAGCTACCCGGCCGAGGGAACGGCGGCCGGCGTGACCCTCGTCCTGGCCCACGGGGCAGGCGCTCCGCAGACCCATCCCTGGATGGTGTCGATGGCCAAGACCGTCGCCGGCCGCGGCGTGGCGGTCGTGACCTTCAACTTCCTCTACACGGAAGCGAAGCGCCGGGCGCCGGACAAGAACGATGTCCTCGAGGCGACGTGGCTGGCCGCCATCGCGGCTGTGCGCGCCCGAGCCGGGAGCGATCGCCTCTTCCTCGGAGGCAAGTCGATGGGCGGGCGCATCGCGACGCAGGTCGCCGCCCGCCCGGAGGTCGAGGTCGCCGGGCTCGTGCTCCTCGGTTACCCGCTTCATCCCCCGGGCAAGCCGTTGCAGTTGCGGACGGCGCACCTGCCGCGCGTGCGAGCGCCGATGCTCTTCGTCCAGGGCTCGCGCGACGCCTTCGGCACCCGCGAGGAGATGGAGCCCGTGGTCGCCGGTCTGTCACGCGGCACGCGTCTCTTCGTCGTCGAAGGTGGCGATCACTCTCTCGTGGTGCCCAAGTCCACCGGCATCACCCTGGCGGACACCATGGCCCGCGTCGCCGACGAGATCGCGCGCTTCACCGCACGATGACGACGTGGGCGTGCGATCGCGCGCTCTGCACGTAGGCGTTTTCCGCCGCCCGCGCCCGCTCGACGACGTACCACTGCTCGAGCTGTTGCCGCACCGTCTCGAAGGGCTGGCCACGGTACGGGTGCCCTCCGGTGCGGTACACCTCGCGAAGCTGCTCCTCGTCGGGGTGGAGCAGGGACGTGATCGACCGGTCGATGTACCACGCGGCGAGCCCCGCCCGCGTCAGGAGCGTGTCGACCTCCGATGGATCGATCTGCTCCCCGGCTGCCGCCGCGTCCACCGCGGGGCGTCCCCCGAAGCGCGCCACCATGCCGGCGGCGACGTCCTGCTCCACCTTGACGAGGTCGCGCAGATCCGGGCGCTTGTCCGCCGGAGACTCGTCGATGAGCTTGTGCGCGAGCCCGACGAGGATCTGCTCGGCGATGTCGCGATCCATCGCGCTCGCCACGTCGCGGTCGTCGTACCCGGTGCGCCCGTCGCCCATCGCCTCGAGGCGCGCCTCGAATGCGAGCCTCCGCTCGAGGACGAAGAGCGGATGGTCGGCCCCGCCCGTCTCTGGCGAGTAGAAGCGCACCGCCACGCGGTCCACCGTCACCGGCGTGGACAGGAGCAGAACCGCGACGAGAGCCGCCGGCACCATCGCCATCTACGGCGGGCCGTCGTCGTCGTCGAGCTTCTTTCCCGAGGACGACGGAGGCGTCACCGCCGCAGCGCGCTCCTGGAGCATGTGCTCGTGGTGGTGCGCGAACCCGCGAGCCGCGCGCCGCGCCTTCAGGAACTCGGCGAAGCCCACGATCATGTCCAGGTCGCGCGGACCGAGGGACTCAGCGAGCTCACGCAGGAGCTGCCGCAGCGTGTCCGCGTTGCGCGTCCGTCGCCCGCTCTGCGACTTGGGCGCCTCGTCCCCCGAGTCCGGGGCGACCTCGCTCTCGGGCGCCGGCGGGACCTCCGCCCACGCCGGGCGCGCGATGGCCTTGATCGCGTGCGCGCTGAGCCACGCCTCCATGAACGTCCGAAGCCGCTCGCTGCGGAAGGCGAACCATCGCTCGCGGTCGGTCGCGTAGGACATGAGGACGTCCTTGAACCGCCGGAACGCTCCCTTGCCGTCGATCGCCTGCGTCAGCTTCCCGCGCAGATCGTTGTCGTCGACCATCGGGATGAATCGCTCCATCCACCGGTACTGCTCCCGCGAGCTCACGGGGTCGATCCGCAGGTAGTTTCCGTCCGACGCGATGCGCACGTGCATCTGAGGGTCGGCCACCCCGTCCACGACGCGAAGCACCTCCCCCGTGGTCAGGTGCAGGTAGCTGTGCACCTCCGGGGCGTTGTTATCGAACGCGTCCTCGAGCGCCTCCCAGTCGACGGGTACGTCACGAAGCGGACCGGTCGCGCCGGGTGACCCCGGACGCTCCCCCACGCTATTGCTGCTCATCGCTTTCCCTTCCTGCCAAGCACGGGCCCCCGTCGCTTGGGCTGTGGTCGCCGGGGGCTCTTCTTCGAACCTAAGACGCGCTTTCTAGAATCGCACGGTCAGGTCGGGCTTGGAAGAGAGCGCGTTCTTCGCACCGCATCGGCCCACCGCTTGAGGTGGGCGTCTCGGTCTGCACGCTGCATGGTCGACTCGAATCGGCGGTCCACGCGCATCATCTTCGAAACGCTCTCGAGCGACGGGAAGAGTCCCGCGCCGATGCCGGCGAGCATCGCCGCGCCGCGGCCGGTCGACTCGATGTCCGTCGGCCGCTCGGCGGTGACCTCGGCCACGTCCGCCTGGAACTGCATGAGGAGATCGTTCGCCGCCGCGCCGCCGTCCACGCGCAGGACGGACAGGGGACGTCCGGCATCCTGGGCCATGGCTACGAGGAGATCGCGCACCTCGAAGGCGATGCCCTCGAGCGTGGCGCGGGCCAGGTGGGCCACCGTCGTGCCGCGGGTGATCCCGGTGATGGTGCCGCGGGCGCCGGGGTCCCAGTGAGGCGCGCCGAGGCCGGCGAGGGCCGGTACGAACACGACGCCGTCGCTCGCGTCCACCTTGCGCGCGAGCGGCTCGATGTCCCTGGCCGACTTGATGATGCCGAGCCCGTCGCGCAGCCACTGCACGGCGGCGCCGGCGATGAACGCGCTGCCCTCGAGCGCATACGTCGTCTCCGTCCCGATGCGCCAGGCCGCCGTCGTCACGAGGCCGTGCTCGCTCAGGATGGGCCGCGTCCCGATGTTCATGAGCGCGAAGGCGCCGGTGCCGTAGGTACACTTCGCGTCGCCCTCGCGGATGCACGCCTGGCCGAAGAGCGCGGCTTGCTGGTCGCCGGCGATTCCGGCGATCGGGATCCCGTCGGGCAGGAAGCGCACACCACGGGTCTTGCCGACGACCTCGGCGCTCCCGACGATCTTCGGCAGCACGCTCGCGGGCACCTTGAAGATGCCGAGCAGCTCGGGATCCCACTCGGCGCGCGCGAGGTTCATGAGGAGCGTTCGCGACGCGTTGGTCACGTCGGTGGCGTGCACCTCGCCGGCGGTGAGCTCGCTCACGAGCCAGCAATCGATCGTGCCGAAGGCCAGATCGCCCTTGTCGGCGCGAGCGCGTGAGCCCGAGACGTGGTCGAGGAGCCACGCGATCTTGGTGCCGCTGAAGTACGCGTCGATGACGAGCCCGGTCTTCTCGCGCACGCGCGCGACGGTGCGCGGGTCCTTCTTCAGCGCCTCGCACAAGTCGGCCGTGCGGCGGCACTGCCAGACGATGGCCAGATCGATGGCCTCGCGCGTCGACCGTTCCCACACCACCGTCGTCTCGCGCTGGTTGGTGATCCCGATCGCGGCGATGTCCTCCCCTCGCGCCCCTGCTGCCTTCAGGGCGCCGGTGACGCTGGCCTCGACGCTGGTCCAGATCTCGCGGACGTCGTGCGAGACCCAGCCGGGCTTCGGGTAGTGCTGGGGGAACTCGGTCGTCGTGCGGCCGAGTGTGCTTCCGTCGAGCGAGACGACGAGCGCCGTGCTGCCCGTCGTGCCCTGATCGATCGCGAGGATGTGCTTCGCCATGGGGGGCATAAGGGGAACGATCACGAGCGCTCGCCGTCAAGGGTCGACTTCGACGACAATGGCGGTGGATGCTGCCGGGCGACCCCTTCGATCTGACGGGCGAAGTGCTCGACGGGCAGTACCGCGTCCAGTCCGTCGTCCGACCCCTCGATTCGGAATCCATCGTCCTCTACCGCGGCGACCACATGGGCGTGCCCATCGGCATCGAGTGCCTGCGGCTCCCGCCGGACATCGACGCCGAGCTCCTCCCGAGGGCGGTCGAAGCGTTCCTCGAGGGCGGCAAGCTCCACCACAAGCTCGCCCGCGGCCACCCGGCGATCGCGCAGAGCATCGCCGTGGGATCGCGGCTGGCGCCGCGCACCGGGATGATCGTGCCCTACCTCGTCCGCGAGTGGCTCGAGGGAGAGCCGCTCTCCGAGGAGCTCGGGAGGCCGCTCGCCGTCCGGCGCGTCGGGCGCGACCTGGGAGAGACGCTCGCCCTCTTCGAGCCGGCGATCGAGGCGCTCGGCTACGCGCACGCTCAGTCCGCGTCGCACCTGGCGCTCGGGCCGCGCACGCTGTTCCTCGAGGCGCGCGGGGACACGAAGCTGCTCAAGATCCTCGATTTCGGGATTGCCCGCGCCATCGACGCGACCCTCAAGAGCCGCCGATCGCTCTCTCCGGAGTACACGGCGCCCGAGCTGCAGGAGCGCGGCGGTCCCGAGCCAGGCCCCACCGCAGACGTGTACGCGATCGCCCGCATCCTTCGCGACGTGCTCACCGGCATGGATCTGCCCCGCAACCTCGAGCTGGCGATCTCGCGCGCCACCGATCGCATCCCGGATCGTCGGCCCAAGGACGCGACGCGGCTCTGGGACGAGATGAGCGCGTCGATCCGTGCTCCGGCGGTGGCCGGCGCGGTGCCCTCCAAGCGGGCGGTCTCGGCGCCCGCCATCGGCGCGCGCACGGTGCCCATGTCGTTCGAAGCGATCGCTCCTCTCGCGACGTCCGCGTCCCCCTCCGAACCGCCGCCGGGGCCCCATGCGTCCGATCCGCCTCCGGTGCACGTCATCAGCAAGCCACCGCCGGCGCACGTCGCGGCGCCCGTTCTGCCCGCCGTGATCGTGGAGGGGCGAGGTGGCTCCGCGGGCGCACCGTCCGCGGAGCGCACGGTGCTCATCGAGGCGGTGGTCCAGGCGCGCACCAGAAGCCGGCGCCTCGCGCTGACCCTCGGAGGCATCTTCCTCGTGCTCGCGGTCGGAGGCGCCGCGTTCTTCTTCGGCGCGTTGCAACGGCGCCGCGCGCAGGCGGCGCTCTCGAACGTCGCGCCTTCGGCGACGGAGCTCCTGGTGCCTTCCGCTTCGCCTCCGGTGGACGCGACGGACGCCGCCACCCCCGCGGCCGACGCGTCGGCTTCGGCGGCCACGCCGCTGGCTCACTTCTCGAAGACGGAGGCCAAGGCGGCCCTCGACGCGACGGCGAAGGACGTGGCGCGCTGCAAGAAGGGCAAGGGGTGGGGGGCCGCAACGGCCACGGTCGTCTTCGGAAATGATGGCTCGGTGAGTCGCGTCGTCGTCGGTCCGCCGTTCACGGGGACGGGCACGGGGGCGTGCGTTGCCGAGGCGCTTCAAGCGGCGAAGATGACTTCCTTCGGCGGCAAGCCCGGCGTCATGACGTACCGCTTCTACGTCGCCCCGCACTGAGCATTCGTGCGCAGGCGCGTTGCGCACGGTGCGCATCGACGCCCGAAAAACGGCTGAATCGTCGCATGGCGCACGCCTTGCTCACGGCTCCGCGCCATGCGCTTCATCCGTCTGCTCGCGCCCGTTCCTCTCGTCGCCCTCGCTCTCGCCGTCGGTTGTGGATCGTCCGGCAAGGGCTCCGGCTTCACTGCGGACGCGGGCGGCGACGACGCCGGCACCTTCGTGTCGGGAGACGACTCGGGCTCGCCGGGTGCCTTCGGCAGCGACGGCGGATCGTGCCCCACGCACTGCGGGTCTGACCTCCGTTCGTTCGTCGACTGCAACGGCAACGTGGTCAAGACGTGCCCGGCCGGGCAGGGATGCACGACCGACGGCCCGTGCGTCGCCGCGTGCGACGCCGCCAAGGCGGACAAGAGCAGCGTCGGCTGCGACTACTGGAGCGTGAATCCCGACACGACGTACGCCGCCGGCGCTTGCTACGCCGTGTTCGTCGCGAACACGTGGGACCAGCCGGTCACCCTCGGCGTCGAGTACGCCGGGAAGACGCTCGACCCTTCCACCTTCGCGATGCTGCCCAGCGGATCCGGCCAGGCCCTCACCTACGCGCCGCTCACGGGCGCGCAGCTCCCGGCGGGACAGATCGCCGTCCTCTTCCTCGCCGAGACCGGAGCCGAGATGGAATACAAACCGGCTTGCCCCTCGGGCGTGACGCCTGCCGTCAGCCTCGACGCGGCGCCGCACGACACGTCTATCGGCAACGCGTTCCACATCACTGCGACCGCGCCGGTCGTTGCCTACGACATCTTCCCGTACGGCGGCGGCATCAGCGCCATCACGAGCGCCACGCTGCTGCTGCCGACGACCGCGTGGGACACGAACTACGTCGCGGTCGACGCGTACGCGGCCGACATGAACCAGTCGGCCGGGAGCTACCCGACGCTCGACGTCGTCGCCGCGCAGGATGGCACCACCGTCACCATCGCGCCCACCGCGGCGATCGTCGGCGGCACCGGCGTCGCCGCGACGGGTCAGGGACAGCCGGCCACGTACGTACTGGCGCGAGGTCAGGTGCTGCACATCGCGCAACCCGCGGAGCTCGTCGGAAGCCCGATCCAGTCGAACAACCCGGTGGGCGTGGTCGGCGGAAGCCGCTGCTTCGAGGTCCCTGCGAGCGCTGCGGCGTGCGACTCGGCGCACCAGATGATCCCGCCGGTGAAGGCGCTCGGGCACCAGTACGTCGCATCACGCTACCGCGATCGATGGATGGGCCAGGCCGAGTCTCCGCCCTGGCGCATCGTCGGAGCGGTCGACGGGACGACTCTCGCGTACCAGCCCGCGGTGCCCACGGGGGCGCCGCTGACGCTCTCGAAGGGGCAGGTCGCCGACTTCTACGCGACCGGCGACTTCACCGTCACGAGCCAGGACGACAACCACCCCTTCTACATGGCCTCGTACATGACCGGCGGCACCCTCGTCGGAAACCTGAACGACGGGCGCGGGGATCCCGAGTTCGTCTCGCTGATCCCGCCGCAGCAGTGGCTCGGCCAGTACGTCTTCTTCACCGACCCGACGTACCCCGAGACGGATCTCGTCGTCGTCCGCCACGCACGCAACGGCCTCTTCGCCGACGTGTCCCTCGACTGCCTGGGCAACGTCACCGGGTGGGAGCCCGCTGGCGACGGCACCTTCCAGGTGGCGCACGTCGACCTCACCACCGGAAACTTCTACCGCGTCGGCTCCTGCGACAACGGACGCCACGTCATGCAGAGCAAGGAGCCCTTCGCCCTCACCGTGTGGGGCTGGGGATCCGCCGCCACCGGGGGCAACGTCGATCCCACGCAGCCGCAGATGGGCGGCATCTACTCGCAGTGGGTGAGCTACGGGTACCCCGCCGGAGCGAGCGTCCAGGCGATCAATCAGGTGGTCGTCCCGCCCGTGGCGCAGTAGCGATGGGATCACGGTCGCCTTCGTTCCGTTGAAAATGTGGGGCGAGGGCGAAATGTTGCGCCCTTTTCACCGGGGCGTCGGTGCCCTGGCCAGGGGCCTCCAGCAGACTGCGCGCCGCGGAGGCGAATCGTGCGGAAGAGCGCCTTACTTTTCGGATGCGTGTGCGTCGTCGCGCTCGTCGGGCCGGCGGCTTGTTCGAGCAACAACAGTGACAGCGGGTTCAACGGCAGCAGCTCGTCGGGTGGCGGATCGGGCGGGTCTGGCTCCAGCGGCGGAAGCAGCGGCGGATCGGGCGGCAGCAGCGGCGGCATGCCCGGGAGCTTCGGCGATGCGTCGGCCTCCGGCGGGAGCAGCTCGGGCGGCAGCACGTGCAACGTCGTCGATCCGAACGCCGACATGGACAAGGATGGCTGGAGCCCCAACCAGGGCGACTGCAACGACTGCGATCCCAACGTGAACCCGGGCGCCATCGACACCTGGCACCAGCCGGCCGACGGCGGCGCCGGATTCTGGGGGGATGAAGACTGCTCGAACAGCCCCGGCGACAACGCCAAGGCGTGCGACCAGGGGCTGATGCTGACGGACCTGACCGCGATGGACGGCGCGAAGGCCATCGAGCTGTGCGCGACCGCGTCGATGAGCGACAAGAAGTACGGCGTCATCTCCGCCAACTACGTGCGCGCCGACGGCACCGCGTTCCCGGCGGTCGGAGCGCAGGTCGGCATCCAGCAGGCCTTCGGGACGAACGTCCACGTGCAGGGCGGCCAGAGCATGCTCGTCCTCTCGAGCGGCTACGCGCGCACCGTGGGGCAGGCGGGCGCCTGCAACGGCATCTCGTGCGTGACCAACATGACGGGCACGCCGCCGACGGGCTTCCCCGAGGACGATCCGGCCTGCCCGCCGACGCCGGCGATCGCGGACGACATCGCGCTCGAGCTGCAGATCCGCACGCCCACGAACGCGACGGGCTACTCGTTCGACTTCAAGTTCTACTCGTTCGAGTATCCCGACTGGGTGTGCGACACGAGCGGGTACAACGACCAGTTCGTCGCCCTCGTGAACCCGCCGCCGATGGGCGCGTACGTGCCGATGGGATCGATGTTCGGCAACATCTCCTTCGACATGAACAACCACCCCGTGAGCGTCAACATGGGGTTCTTCGACGTGTGCGATCCGACGACGCCGAGCCGCTTCGCCTCGCACTGCAAGAGCGGCGGAGGCACGTGCCCGCCGACGCCGAGCCCCTACTGCCCCATGGGCACCGGCGAGCTCGCGGGCACCGGGTTCGACGTGTGGCACACGGGCACGGGCCCGGCCGGCGCCACCAAGTGGCTGCAGACGCAGGCGCCGGTGAAGCCGGGGTCGATCATCACGATCCGCTTCGCGATGTGGGACGCCGGCAACGCGCAATTCGACTCGACCACCCTGATCGACAACTTCAAGTGGATCGCGACGGGAGGAAACATCCCCGTCGGGACCACTCCGGAGCCGATGCCCCAGTGAGCATCCCGTGAGTTGACGGTCGCGGGGAGCGGGTCGATCATCGGGTTCATGGCCCGCAAGCTCCTGGTCGCATCGATAGGCGTAGCCACGATGACCTACGTCGCCACCACCTCGCTTCTCGGTGCGTGCGGCAGCAGCGGCAAGACCGGCGGATCGAGCGGTGGCGATTCTGGCAACGGCGACGCGCAGCAGATGAGCGACGCGCCGCAGATGGACGACTTCCCGGTCGCGAATCTCGCGGTGCAGCCCGACTCGAGCGGCATGATGCAGGACTCGCCGAGCGACACGATGCAGATCGACGACTTCCCCGTCGCCAATCTCGCCGCGATGCCGGACGCAGGGTTCGACTCGGCCGGCGGATGAGCCGCGAGCTCTTCGAGCTGGAGCTCTACGGCGAGGGCGTCGAGCGGCGGTACCGCAAGCTGCGGCCCGAGGTCGAGGCGATGCCCTGGGGCACCCTCGACGCAGCGCGCATCCCCGAGGACGCGCGCATCCTGGCGCGCAAGGCGTGGACGGCGGCCGCCTTCCAGGAGCACCGCACCGGTCTCGCCTGCAGCGCGACCCTCCGCGCGATGTTCGAGTGCCGCGCCCCGCTGGACCTCATCGCCCTCGCCTCGCGCTTCCCGATGGACGAGCTCGTGCACATCGAGCTGTGCGCCCGCATGGCGATGGAGCTCGGAGGCGGCACCGAGATCCAGCACGACCCGCACGCGCTCATCGTCGACCCGGACGAATCGCTGCCGCCGCTGCTCCGCGCGGCGAACATGATCGTACGCTTCTTCTGCGTGGGAGAGGCGCTGTCGATCCCGCTCCTCAAGGGAACGTGGCACGCCGCGCGTCACCCGCTGCCGCGCGCCGTGCTCGGGCGCATCGTGCGCGACGAGGCCGCGCACGGCACCTTCGGGTTCACGTTCCTCGACTGGGCGCTGCCCTCGCTGAGCGAGGACGACAAGCGCCACCTGGGACGCGCGGCCGACGGGACGATCCGCGCCATCCGCGTGCAATGGGAGAATGTGAAGAAGTCGCGATCCGACGCGTATCACGAGCGCGTGGGGGATGCGCTCGGGTGGATGCAATCGGACGCCTACCTGGAGCTCGCGACGCGCTCGATGGAGACCCGCGTCCGGGCGCCCCTGCGCGCGCGGGGGATCCCCGTCACGGCGTGATCTCGACGCGTGCGACCGGCGGCCAGCCGCGCTGCTCGGGGACCACCGCTCGATACACGCGGTAGAAGCGGATGCGCGTGGCGCCGGCGACGATGGATCGCGCGGGCTCGGTGCGGGCGGTCCAGTCGAGGTATGCGCGCAGTCGCGCGGGGTCGACCGGGGACGTCGCGCCGGCGAGGCTCCAGATCTCGCCCCACTGGCGCTGCGTGCGGTACCCGTGCGCGTCGCGAGCGTGCGGCAAGAGGACGGCGCGACCGTCCGCAGTCTCGGCCTCGATCTCGAGGTCCGGCATGACCGTGGGCGCCATCCACTCGAAAGTCGGATAGCAGGCGAAGGGGAACGCCCGCGTCTGTCCCCGCAGCCCCTGGACCACGATCGCTGCGAAGAGCGCGGCGCCCACGACGACGGTCGATCGAAGCGGCGGGGGTGCCGCAACGGAGGCTGCGGGAGGCCTGCGCCACCACCGCGGGACGAGCCGCCGTGGGTCGACCAGCACCACGTACGTCGCCCAGAGGCTCACGAACGGGATGCGCAGGAAGAATGCGGCACACAGGTGGAACGCGAGACCCGCGACCGCGGCGACGGCGCGCGTCCGCGGCACGAGCGCGAGGACCGGGAACGACAGCTCGAAGCCGAGCACGAAGAGCGCTGCCGCCGTGAGCAGGGCAGGGTGGTGATCGACCCGGAACGCCGGCACCGCCCCGTGCTCGGCCCACTTCCACCAGAGCTGGTTGCGCAGGTTGTCCGAGAGCGCCCAGGCCAGCCCCGAGGTCAGCAGCTTGTGCAGTCCGGGGAAGAAGTAGACGGCGGCGAGCTGCAGGCGCGCCATCCCGAGCGCCCAGCCGTAGCGCTCCGAGTCGGCCGGGGCGGGCTCCCCGCACCGATCGAAGGCCCACGCCTCGTCGCAGGGGCTGGCCGCCAGCAGAGCCGACATCCAGAGCAGATGCATGTCGTGCCAGACCGCCCCCGAGAGCTGGCTCAGGGCGAAGAGGTAGAAGGCGCTGCCCGTCAGGACGGCGAGCGCCACCCGGGCCCGCAGGCCCGCGATGGCGCAGAGCGCCGAGAAGACCGCGATCGCCTGCACCACCCCGGCCACCACGGGGTGGACGGGCACCCAGGCCACGAACCATCCGAGGCCCTCCGGGGCGACACGGAGGGCGGCAGGTACCGCTGCCAGGGCCGCGGCGTGCCGCACCTCGGGCGTGGCGAGGATCATCGTCGGGACCACGATCCTCAGGGCGGCGAGCTGCGCGGCCGGCTCAGGCCTCACGAACTTCACCAAGCCCACCGGAGCATGCTCTCATGCTGCGGCGAGGGCCCGAGGTCTGGTACTTCTAACGACATGAGCGGCGAGTCCCTCGCGATCCCCGGCGTCCTCTACGTGGGCCCGTCGAGCCCAGAGGAGCCGGCTGCCCTGCAGGTGGGACAGGCCACAGGCTGGGTGGCCCTCAAGGGCGTTCGCACCTGGAGCCGCGAGATCTCGCTGGCCCCGAAGGCCGAACTGACGGACGCGATCTGCTCCAAGCTGGGCCTGAAGCTCCCCGAGAAGCTTCCGGAGGCGGCGAAGCTCGCCAACGCCCGCCGCGCGGCGGGGGCGGCGGCGCTCGTCGGGCTGGAGCCGTCGCTCGTCGACAAGCTGGCGGATGCCGGCGTGCGCGTGCACACGGTGGGCTTCGACCGCGCGACAGCCGGCTTCTACTACTTCGCCAAGGGCGGCCGGGACGAGCCGGTGCGTGTCCAGGGCAACCTCGTCGAGATGGTGGCTCAAGCCACGCCCGACGCCGACAACGCGGCGCTCGAGGCGTCCCTCGATGGGCTCATCGGTCGCATCCTCACCGAGCTGTCGCAAGGGCTGCTCAACGAGCCGCAGATCGAGCTCGCCGCCGCACTGCCCTCGCTGGGCGAGCCGGATGCCGATGCGACGGCCAAGCTGCAGACCCTCGAAGGCTTCCTCGTCCTCGCGCAGTCGAGGGCGGCCAAGTACGAGGAGCGCGCGCGGGCGGCGCTCGAGGCCGTGAGCCAGGCGACGCGCCAGGGCAAGGAGAGCGTGAACGTGTCGCTCTTCGGCGACGTCCGGCGCGCAGCGCAGCCCGAGATGGAGCTCGAGTACGCCGACGGCGAGGCCGGGACGCGCAAGAAGATCACCGTGCCCGAGCGCAGCCGCTGGTTCATCACGACCATGGTGCGCGAGACGATGGCGCCGCCGCCCGTCGCGCCCGTCGCTGACGCAGCGAAGGTCGCGGCCGAGAAGGCCGCTGCGGAGAGGGCGGCCGCCGAGAAGGCTGCTGCGAAGGCGGCTGCCGAGAAGGCGGCTGCCGAGAAGGCGGCTGCGGAGAAGAGGGCGGCCGAAGAGCGAGCCGCTGCGGAGAGGAAGGCCGCGGAGGAGAAGCGCGCAGCCGAGGAAAAGAGGGCCGCCGAGGAGAAGCGCGCGGCCGAAGAGAAGCGGGCTGCGGACGAGAAGGCAGCCGCCGAGAAGAAGGCCGCCGAGGAAAAGGCTGCTGCGGAGGCGGAGAAGGCCGCCGCAGAAAAGGCGGCCGAGGAGAAGGCCGCAGCCGACGAGAAGGCTGCCGCCGAGGAGAAGGCGGCCGAAGAGGAAGAGGAAGAGGAAGAGGAAGAAGAGGAGCGCGAGGAAGAGGAAGAAGAGAGGGCGGCGAAGGGCAAGCCCGCGCCGAAGAGGCCGATCGAGCCGGCGAGCAAGCCGACGCCGGCCTGGGTCTGGTTCCTCCTGCTCCTCGTCGCCGCAGCGGGCGCCTACTACTTCCGCTTCATGCGTCACTGAGGCTTGCGCGCGACCGACGCGTGCACCTCGATGCAGTCGCGCCGAACGATGCTGAGCACCGACGTGGTGTGCAGATCCGCGCGCACGTCGAAGAGCGTCCCCGTACCGGCCGCCTCGTAGGCGCGCTGCATGGCGATGGCGTAGCCGCGGTTCCCGGCGCCGATGGTGAACGAAGGCCAGGGGATCGCGTTGATGACCGATTCGCTCCCGAGGAAGAGGGCCGGCGGGAGCGGGGGGAACCCGACCGTGGTGCTGCACGCAACCCCCAGCGCCTGCTGCCCGGTCAGCACCGTGGGCTGCGCGTCCTTCGGCAGGGGGGAGCGATACTGCATGTCCTCCTGCGTGTGGTCGAAGACCGTCGCGTCCAGGACGTGCACGGGACTCTGCGGCGTCGCGCATCCCCACGTGCCGGCGAGGCTCGCGAGGAGCGCGAGCACGCGTTCCGGTCGCCTCGTCATCGCGCGGCGCTCGCCACGGGCACGCGGGCGGTGACGTTCGTGCACTGCCGCTGGTAGATGCCGAAGACCACGTTCGTGTACGCGGTGTCCGCCTTCACGTCGACGAGGAAGGGCGCGCCGCTGTTGCCCTGCGCATCGCGCACCGCCGCGTCGTACCCGCCGTTGCCGAACGCGAAGAGCCACAAGACCGCCGTGTTGCACGCCGAACCCGTGACCTCGCGCCCGAGGTTCCCTCCAGCATCTCCCGGCGTCGCCGACCCGTAGGAGAGCGGCGCGCGCACGTCCGCGTAGAGACATCCCGTGAGGAGCGCCGCCAGCGCGGCGCCCGTGATGAACGATCGAAGCATCGGATGAGCCTCCTTTCCGCGCTTGGGTACCATGGGTCGCCCATGCTTCCGCCTGCTATCGCGAGGCTGGCCGACACCCTGGCGACGATGCCCGGGGTCGTCGCCGTGGTGCTCGGGGGATCGCGCGCCCTCGGAACGGCGTCGCAGGGCAGCGACTGGGACCTCGGGGTCTATTACCGCGGGCGACTCGACACGAGCGCGCTCACGCCGTACGGCACCGTGCACCCCCCCGGGTCATGGGGCCGCATCATGAACGGGGGCGCGTGGCTGCAAGTCGAGGACACCAAGGTCGACGTATTGCTCCGCGATCTCGACGCGGTGGAACACTGGTCGGCGCGCGCGCAGGAAGGCGAGTTCGAGATCGACGCCCTGCTCGGGTACGTCGCGGGGGTGCCCACCTACAGCCTGATGGCGGAACGCGCGATCGCCCGGTTGATCCACGGAACCCTGCCGGAAGTGTCCACGTATCCATCGAAGCTCGCCGAGAGTGCTGCCCGCAGGTGGCGCTTCTGCTCGGACTTCACGCTGACATATGCGCGCATGCAGGCCGCGAAGGGCGACGTGGTCGGAACGGCTGGCCAGGCGGCGAAGGCGGTTCTCGAGGCGGCTCACGCGCGGGCGTGCGCATCGCGTCGCTGGGTGCTCAACGAGAAGGGATTGGTGGACGCGGCCGGCCTCTCGAGGGTCCAACCGTCCTTCACAGCGATCCCTCGGGAGGCGGACGGGCTGGTGGCGTGGATCGATCGCATGCGATCCGACCTCGATCGCGAATGATCACGAGATGGAGATCGAATCCCACCGGGATCGATCCGGAATCATGAGGGTCATGGATTGTGGATCCATGTGCCTGGGATTCGTGGATCCACACGATGGGATTCGAATGTCAGGGTGTCGGCATTCCGGTACCGGGACGTCTGCATTCGAATGTCATGGTCATGGGATTCCCGATTGAGGGTCGATCGATTCTCATCTCCTCCGCGGTCGAGAGAAGATGCTCGAGAGAAGGAGCAGAAGTGCCATCGCGATGGCCACGCCTCCCAGCCACTTCGTCATCGTGATCTCGTGGCGTCGCCACGATTCGAGCGCCTCGAGGCCTGCGACCAGGCCGATGGCCGTGTAGATCACCTGCCGCCCGGCGGCGTAGATGGCCCGGGCACCCTCCTGGACCCCCTTCACGCGGACATGGAGCTCACCGCGGTTGGCCTTCGAGAGGTACCGCTTCATGTCCTCGGGCAAGGTCATGGCGCTCATGGCCATGTCGCGGATGGCTTCCATCGCCATCTGCGCGAAGTCGCGGTTCCCGAGGACGAACTCCCGGAGGTACGG